>DASVGP010000065.1:0-23581 GCA_036379475.1 Bryobacteraceae bacterium
TTCGCAAAAACGCGCCGAAGCCGAAGAATCCCGCAAAGCCGAGAAGCACGCCGTCCAGATTGCCACCGCCAAAATGCGAAAACAACGCGAAGAAATGAAGCTTGGCGACGCCATCGCCAAAATGCTGCCTCCCGATTTCGACATTTCTTCCGTGGACCAAATCTTTTCCGCCGCCCCAACTCACCCGGCCAGCGGAGGGCTAAGAGCTAAAAGCTAAAAGCTAAAACCTGCGCACGGCCTCTTCGATGTTTACTGAAGGCGTTTCGCCGGTTTCGAGCAGCATGGTCAGGCGGACAGGCAGTTGGCCGGCGATGCTGGAGATCATGGCGGTTCCTTGGCATTGGGTCCCGTAAACGGGCGAAAATTTCGATTTATAAGCCGCCGCGGCGGCGGAGAATTCCAGCTTTACGTTTGCCGCTGCGGGGCCGAGCTGCCAGATCTGTTCACAGACGTGTTCGCCCGGCGGCCCTTCGATATCGTCAATGACCAGCAGCCGTCCCGGTTCGAGCAGAATGCGCCGGCGATGCATGAAGCCATCGTAGCGGCAATAAGCTTCGAGGCATGTGCGCGCGGGACTGGGCTCCCATTTCTCGACACGCACTCGCGGCTTCGATTCCCAGCGGAACGGGCCCGCAGGCCGCGCCTGATCGAGTTTGTCGATCCGAACCGTGTTGTGCGCGGCCGATCCGCGGAACCAGGCTCGTTCTTCCGGTTCGGCAACGTAGGTGTAAGTTCCGGGATCGATCAGCACCCGTTCGCCCCCGAGCCACACGACCAGACTCAATGTATCCGAATGGCTATGACCGGCGCCTCCGAAGCCGAATGGTCCGGCATCCATCTGAACCCAGAGATTGCCCGCCTGAAGAAATGCCGATCCGCTTTCGGCGAACAAGCGCGAACCGGTTACCGGCGCAAACCGCTTCTTATCCTGCGTCAACGCCTCGCCGCCCATCCACCAGGCGGCTTGCTCGGCGGTTTCTTCGCCGATCCATTCTCCGCGTCCGAACAGAAGGCCGCAGGTGGTCAGCGTAGCCCGGCCGAATCGATCGCGTTCTCCGTAGGGATGGAACAGGCGGCCGCCATCATCGTCGCCGAAACACGAGATTTGCCGGTTTGGCCCCAGCAGCCAGTGAAGATACTCCGCCATGCCGGTGAGCGTATCGCTCATGGTGGCCGGCCGCCCCGCGAGTAAGTAGTGAAATAGGAACAAATCCAGCGCATAAATGTGATAGTAAGTGGATTGCTCGAAATGGGAGCCGTCCGGATGCACCTGAAAAGTAAGCTGCCCCTGTACGATCTCGGCTCCCCGCCGCCGCCAGGCGTCCGATTCGGGAAATTCTTCGAAAAGCGTCCCAAGAGCGTGCAAGGCAACCGCTTCGCCGAGTAAGTGAGTATTGGGGGAAAAGTAAATGGAGAGATTTTCCGCCAGATAGCGACCATGCCGGTAAAGGCCAGTAAGGAACCGCTGCCGAAACTGCTCCGGCATCTCCTCGCCCACTAAGTGGTAGATCCAGATCCAGGAAAGCGAGCGGAAGGCGACCTCCAAGGCGCTGGTCCAATTGATTCCGCAGGGAAACGGGTTCTGGTCCAGCCAGCTTTCGATCTGGCGCAAGACCTCGCGGGTAAACTCGGGCCTTCCGGTGAACCGAAACGCTTGCGCAAGCAGTACGAGATGCTGATGCCGGTTCGGTTCCCAGACGAACTTGTGATCGCCGACGGCGGGAAAATTCAGATAGGGAATGCGGCGGAAATAAGCGATTCCGGATTCGATGCCATGGCGGTAGTCGCGCCGCCAGCGGATCTCCGGCCCGGTTTCGATAGCGGCGCCAAACAATGGCAGCCGGTGTTCCAAAATCTGTTCGGCGGCCGCGGTGACGAAATGCGCGAATTCGGATTCCCGCAGGGCGGCAACGACCGGGGCGAGATCCGGCAGGTGTAAAGGCCGCGTCAGGGCGCTGCGAAAGACAGGCGGGGAAGCGAGCAGCCTGAGATTGGCCGTCTCCTGCCGCGCCCGAAAAGCTAATTCCGCAAGGCTACGCATGCGGAATTGGCCGGAAATCTGGAACCTCGCGCGGCATTATGGTATTGTAACCGGCTTGGCAGGTATATCGATGCGTTTAGGCGTGGCGCCCAAGAGCGCCGTTGTTGCATGCTGTTCTTTTCTCTTTTGTATTGCTGCCGTTGCGCAGGCCCCGAAGCCTCCCGCGAGCGCTTCCAAGAAGGCGGTGCCCCCGCGCGTCAGCCGCAGCATTGTCGCCGCCGATTTCACCAAAATCGATCCGGCGGCGGTCAAACAGGGGCAGACGATTTTTGAATCGCATTGTGCGTTTTGCCACGGGGCGAACGCCAGGGGTGGCGAGAGCGGGCCGGATCTGCTGCGTTCGGACGTTGTGCTGAACGACGTGCAGGGAAATAAAATCGCGCCCATCGTTCATGGCGCGCGGGTCAGCAAAGGCATGCCGAAATTCGATCTCTCCATGCAGCAGATCCAGTACATCGCCGCCTTTCTGCATCAGAGCATCCAGAATGCCGCTCTGCGCGGGACCTACAAGATTCTGAATGTCGTGACCGGCAATGCGCAAGCCGGCGAAGCCTACTTCAACGGAGCGGGCCGCTGCAACACATGCCACTCGGCTACGGGCGATCTGGCCCATGTCGGGTCCAAATACAAGCCGGAGCAGCTTCAACAGAGATTCCTGATGCCGCGGGAGCACCACTGGCCTCCCAGGCCCGGGCCGGCTGCCAATCCCGTTATCGTGACCGTTACGCTCTCCAATGGAAAAGCGTTTACGGGAGCGCTGGACCACATCGATGATTTCAATATCGCGCTTACAGACAGCAGCGGCGACTACCATTCGTTCACCCGCAATGGCGATGTTCCTCAAGTAACCTTGAAAGACCCGCTCGCCTTCCATAAGGAAATGTTGACGAAATACACTGACGCCGATATTCACAATCTGACTGCTTATTTAGTGACTCTTAAATAGCCATGCTGATCCGTTTCTTATTCTTCCTCATTCCCGCTGCCCTGATGGGGCAGATGCTCGATCCGTCGCTCTTGCTCAAGCCGCCGACGAATGCATGGCCCACTTACAACGGCGATTACACAGGGCGGCGTTTTAGCCCGCTGACTCAGATCAACCAATCGACCATCAAGCGATTGAATCTGGCCTGGGTTTTCCGGGTGCGTCCGGGCGATACGCCCGGGACGGTTGTGGGCGGAGTCGCCCCCCCGGAGCTAGCGAAAGAATTCGAACACTCCCGGTCCAACTATGTCATTAAAGCCACCCCGCTGATGGTGAACGGCATCCTGTACTTCACGACGCCCGATAACACCTTTGCCGTGGACGCGCACTCCGGACGCCAGCTCTGGCATTATTATTGGCGCAGCACCGGCGGCATTCACATCGGCAACCGCGGCGTCGGCATGTACGGCAATTGGTTATTTTTCGAGACGCCGGACAATTACGTGGTCTCGGTTGAGGCGAGAACGGGGAAAGAGCGCTGGCACCGGAAAATCGCCGATGTGAGGGAAGAGTATTTCTCCACGGCCGCGCCGCTCGTGGTCGGCGATCACGTGTTGCTCGGCACGGGCGGCGATTCGCTTGATGTGCCAGGGTTTCTCGAAGCGCGCGACCCGGAGACGGGAAAGATTCAATGGCGCTGGTGGACCGAGCCGCTGAAGAAAGGCGATCCGGGATCGGATACCTGGCCGGACATGGGCTCCATGCGACACGGCGGCGGCATGACCTGGATCCCCGGCACCTACGATCCGGAAACGCAGACGTATTTTCTGGGCACCGGCAACCCCAACCCGGTGATGACCGGTGCGAGCCGCAAAGGAGACGACCTGTTCACCTGCACCATCGTGGCGCTCGACATCAATACCGGAAAACTCAAATGGTATTACCAGGTTTCGCCGCACGACGCGCATGATTACGATGCCGTCCAGACGCCGGTGCTGATCGACGGCACGTGGGACGGCAAGCCGCGCAAGCTGCTGGCGCAAGCTAGCCGCAACGGTTATTTCTTCCTGCTGGACCGCACAACGGGAAAGGATCTGGTCAGCCGGCCGTATATCAGCAGTTTGAACTGGTCGAAGGGAACAAACGCCAAAGGCCAGCCGATTCCGAATCTGAAGAAAGATGCGACGCCGGACGGCGTTTTGGTTTCACCTGCCAGCGGCGGCGGAACTAACTGGCCTCCGCCCACCTATGATCCCCAAACCGGGCTTTTCTATGTGAGCAGTGCGAAGACGTTCGCGGAGTTTTATCTGACCGACACCAGCAAGCATCCGGAAGGCTACGGCGGGGTCGATCGCGGCGTTGCCAATCTGGAGAATGCCTTGCGCGCGATCGATTACCACACTGGAAAAACGGCGTGGAAGCACGTTTGGCCCCAGGGCCAAGATTCCGGCCTGCTCTCGACCGCGGGCAAGCTACTGTTTTCCGGCGACGGGGCTGACCACCTGGTCGCTTTGGATCCGGCTAACGGCCATATCTTGTGGCATGCCGGCTTGGGCCAGAATGTGTCGAATGGCCCCATGACCTACATGCTGAACGGCAAGCAATATTTGATCGTAGGCGCGGGCGATTCGCTCTACGCGTTCACACTTGGCGACTGAACCGCGAGGGTGAGCGAGCGGACGGCGCTTCGGTCTAACATCGAAACAGACGATTCATGCCGCGCTTTCACTCTGATGTTCCAAAAGAAGTTCCGGCCGAGAATGTCGCCCTAAACCGAAGCGCGACTGTGGTGGATAAGAAACGGCTGCGCTACAACCGTTTCCTGCTGCTCGTAGCTGGGCTCGGCGGTTTGCTCTACGGTGTGGACGTCGGCATCATCGGCGGCGCACTGCCCTATCTGGAAGCTACTTCGGGCCTTACGGCCAGCGAGCTTTCGCTCATCGTGGCGGCCGTGCTGCTCGGCAGCGTGATCTCCACGCTGTTCGCGGGATTGCTGGCGGACCGGATGGGCCGCAAAAAGCTGATGATCCTGAGCAGCATCACTTTTATCGTCAGCATCCCGATTATCGCGCTGGCGCACGGCTACGGACCGCTATTTTACGGACGCTTATTGCAGGGCGTCAGCGGCGGCTTCATCGGTGTCGTGGTGCCTCTTTATCTCGCTGAATGCTTGCCCGCCTCCCACCGCGGGAGAGGAACGGCTATCTTTCAATGGCTGCTGACGCTGGGCATCCTGGCCGCGGCGCTCATTGGCATCTACTTCAGCTATCGCGTGGAGGAAGTGGCCAAAACCGCCAGCGCCGCCGCGCTGTTTGCGTATAAAGATATGGCTTGGCGCGGCATCTTCTGGGTTTCGCTCCCGCCGGGCATTGCATTTTTGATCGGGGCCTTCATGCTGGCGGAATCCCCGCGCTGGCTGGTCCGCCGCGGCCGGCGGGAAGCGGCCCATGCCGCGCTGCTCCGCTCGCGCCTCCCAGAGCAGGCGGCGCTCGAACTGCGCGAAATGGAAACCATCGAGGCCGGCCGAACCGCTGCCCGGTCGCTGGGCAAGAAAGCCAAGGACTCGCTGCTGCGGCGCAAATACGTGATTCCGTTTGTGCTCGCCTGCATCATTCTTTTCTGCAACACGGCTACCGGTGTGAACTCCATCATCGGGTTCAACACCAACATCCTGATCCAAAGCGGTTTGACCGATATCGAGGCGCACTGGGGCTATGTCTTATTCACGCTGGTGAATTTTCTCTTTACGATCGTCGGCATTACGCTGGTCGATCGCCGCGGCCGCAAGTTTCTGTTCACCTTGGGGAGCGGAGGAGTCATTTTGTCGCTGGTTGCGGTGGGATTGCTCTTCTGGAGCACACGGGAATCCCGCGTCAATCGCAGCGAGATGTTGCAAGCCATGGTCCAGCCGAACCAAACGCTTTCCATGCGCTTCGATACGGCCGAAGCTGCCCGTCTGTTGGCGGCCAAAGGAAACGCTGGAAGTTCGATCGACAGCAACCGCGCTTTTTTGACCATTCTCTATTCCTACGGAGATGTCACCTGCGGCACCAACATTGCGCGCACCGGCGGCAACGCCGTCACTTCGATCAAAATCACGCGTGCCAGTTGCGTGCCCGCCACGAAACTGGAAGCGGTGCTGCAAAATCCCTTTGCGAATGTGGACGCCGCGCGCACCGCGCCTCTGAAAATCGACCGTGCCTACATCGGTCCGATTCCCGGCGAGGCTCACGGCTGGGGTGTTGCAATCGCCTTGTACGCGTTCATGGCCTTTTTCGCCCTGGGGCCGGGCGCCTGCGTGTGGGTAGCGCTTTCCGAATTGATGCCCACCCGCATCCGCTCCAACGGCATGAGTATTGCGCTGGTGATTAATCAGCTAGTATCTACCACGCTGGCCGCCGTTTTCCTGCCCACGGTGGGAAAGTACGGGTACTCGGCGATGTTTTTCCTCTTCGCCGGATTTACGGTCATTTACTTCATCACGGCGGCATTTTTCCTGCCCGAAACGAAGGGGAAAACGCTCGAGGAGATCGAGGCGTATTTCGAGAAGGGAAAAGGCGTCGCCGAGGCGAATGGCTAATTAATCAAGGGCGGGTACAGGCTCATTGCGGACGGCAATGCCTTGTTGCACAGCATATTCCACCAGGCTTGCGCGGTTGTGGATATTCAGCTTGCGCATTAAGTTGAGCTTGTGCGCTTCGATCGTCTTGATGCTTAAGGCCAGTTCGGCCGCGACTTCGCGCACCGTACGGCCCTCGGCGAGCAGCCGCATCACTTCCCGCTCTCTCGCAGTGAGCATCGCGGGCCGGTTGTATCCGTGGTTGGAGCCGGCCAAGGCTTGCAGGTCGGAAGTCGCCAAGGAGAGACCCTGGGGATTCTGTTCGTCGTGCAGGATCACCCGACGGACGCCCGCCACGATCTCCGCCGGAGCGCTGCTCTTGAGCATATAGCCGCGAGCCCCGGCCGATATCGCCAGTTCCAGATGCTCCGGACCGTCTTCCCTGGTCAGAAACAAGATCGCCAGTCCCGGTTGGGCCTGCCGTAAAGCTGCTGCCGCTGGAGACCCAGCTTGCTCCAGCAGCGCCAAATCCATCACCAGCGCATCCGGCCGATAGTGTTGCAGCTTTAGGAAAGTTTCGGTCGTATCCCCTGCTTCATCAAGGACTTGCAAGTCGGCTTCAGCCGAAAGCAGCGCCCGCAAACCGCGCCGGAACAGCAACTGCCCGTCTGCGATCAAGATCCGATTTGCCCGTTTTCCGCGTTCCAAGTCGTTTGTTCCGATCCCTACTCCCTTATCGGCACGGTTGCCGCAAAGTCTGTAGGGAAACTTAGACCGCAATACGGATTACTTAATGCCGCATGCGTGAGCCAGCCATCGGGGCGGTTCGGCTCGGTAGGGCTGCGCCTTACAGATGGGCGTCGAGCATCTTTTGGAACTCGGGCTTGCCGATGGCCCCGACTTTCTGATCGACTACTTTGCCGCCTTTAAAAAGAAGCAGGGTGGGAATTCCGCGAATCCCATAGCGGTAGGCCGTCTGCTGGTTGGCATCGACGTCAACCTTGCCCACCTTAAGCTTTCCGGCGTATTCGGTGGCCACCTGGTCTACCGTGGGACCCATCATGCGGCAAGGGCCGCACCACTCGGCCCAGAAATCGACCAGGACCGGAATTTCGGAGCTTAGGACGTCTGTGTCGAAGCTCCCGTCTGTGAAGGTTAGTGTATTCGCGCCAGCCATCAGTTTTTCTCTCTAATCAATGGATGAAGTTCTCCGTTATTTTGATTCAATGGCACCCCGGCCAGTGCCAGCCGGTAGAGCCGGATGTAATCTTCTGCGCTGTGCCGCCAGGAGAAATCGCGCTGCATAGCCGCTTCCCTCTTCATTGTCCACTGCTGGGATCCATAAGCACGCACAGCGTCGCGGATGCACGCGAGCAAGGCATAGGGGTCGAAGCGCTCGAAGCGGAACCCGGTGTCTTCATCCACGGTGTCGGCAAGGCCGCCGGTGGCGCGCACCAGGGGGAGCGTGCCGTAGCGCATGGCATAGATTTGATTTAAGCCACAGGGCTCGTACCGGCTCGGCATCAAGAGGAGATCCGAGCCCGCAATGAGGCGATGGGCCAAGCCTTCATCGTAGCCGAAACGGACTGCAACTTTGGCCGGATAGGCCTGGGCGAACCAGCGGAAGAAGTCCTCGAGCGGCTGTTCGCCCGACCCAAGGACCGCCAGGGAGACGTTTTCGGCCACCAGTTCATGGGGAATTCTCATGAGCAGGTCCAGCCCTTTCTGGGCGGTGAAGCGCGACAGAATTCCGATAATGGGCCGGGTTGCGCGCTCGGGCGCCAGACCAAGTTCCTGCAGCAAGGCCCGCTTGCATTCTTCCCTGCCGGCCAAGTTGTGCGCATTGAAGCGTGCCGGCAAATGCCGGTCCGTCTGCGGATTCCAGAATTCGCAATCGGCGCCGTTCAAAATGCCGCGCAGCGACGCGCTCCGCTCGCGCAGCACCGGGTCCAGGCCGAAACCGAATTCGGGTGTCTGGATTTCCTCGGCGTATCGCGGGCTCACGGTGCTCAGCAGATCGCTGGTTGCGAGCGCCCCTTTCATCAAGTTCAGGCGGCCCCAGAAACCTAGCGGATCGAGGACATGCTTGGGCAGGCCCAGGTTGTCCGCGGCGCTCTCGGGGAAAGTGCCCTGAAATCCCAAATTGTGGATGGTAAACACTGTCTTCAGGCCGATGTAGGCAGGATGGCAGTCGTAGATACGCCTCAACAGAAACGGCAGCGAGGCGGCGTGCCAGTCGTGGCAATGAATGACGTCGGGCACGAAGACATGGCGCGCCACGCCCAGCGCGGCTTGGCAGAGCGCGGCGAAGCGGATGTGATTGTCGGGGAAATCGCCGTTTTCGTCGCCATATAATCCGTCGCGATCGTACAACTCCGGGATGTGAACGAAAAGGTAGCGGGCTCCGTTTGCCCGCTCTTCGAGGATGTTCGCCACGAAGGTGTCAGGACCGATGGCGATGCGCAGGCGCTCGTAGACGGGACGCGGGTCGGCGAGCGCAGTTCCGCGGTAGTGCGGCAGAACGACGGCAATCTCTTCTCCGGCTTCGGCCAGCGTTCTGGGAAGCGCGCGCAGCACCTCCGACAGCCCGCCTGTATGCGCGAAGGGCGCGGCTTCGGCGGCAACCATCAAAATTCTGGCCACCACCCGATTGTAGCCGCGCTCCGTTCGGCGCCCGTCCTACAGTTTCTGCGCTCCTTCGGTTCTTCCCAGCGGGCGGTCAAAGGTCCCGAGCGGCAAGTGACCGGCCTTGCGGGCAAGTTGCAGCATCAGGCAATCGGAAAATCCTAGCGCCGGACGCAGGCGGAAGAGTTCCAGCGCCGCTGCAATTGCGTCCGGGTCCTGCAGAACCAGCTTCGCGTGATTGAGAAGCATCTCGATTGCCGCCGCAAGCTCGCGCGAGCTTCGCTCGTAAACCGAATCCAGCACCCACATCGCTTCGGCAAGTGCCAGTGTGGATACCCACGCTCCGTTCGCTGTGAACGCCTCGGCAGCAGCCGTCTGGCGATCATCGTCGCGGACCAAAAGCCGTACCAGTACATTGGTGTCAACCGCGTGCATGCCGCCGCCGCATATTTTTGCGGATGCCCTGCTTCAGATCTTCAATCTTCCGCCGCTCAGGTGCCTCCCGCGGAAACAGCATCCGGTGAATATCTTCGGAGGAGTAGCGGCCCGAGCGCCGAACGACAATCTCGCCCTCTTTCTCGCTCCACTCGATCATGGATCCCGGGCTTACGCCAAGCTTTCGCCGAACCTCGAGCGGAACGGAGATCTGCCCCTGCGCCGTAATCCTGGAACGAGCCATCGCCATATAGCCAATATTACCGCGGTAATGACGGCTCTCAGAAAGAAAAAAGCCGCCCGGCGAAGTGTTGGCTGCCAAGCGGCTTATGGTGGAGATCGACGCCGACTACTTACGCGAGGAGATGCGAGTCAGGGTGTGGATAAAGTCTTCAGCCGCGGGCGGGACCGGAACATTCGCCTTGCCGCGCACCAACTCGCGGTTGGGTATGGCGCGGCCGTAGAGCTCGCGGTTGGTCTTGTCGTCTTCGGTAACGGTGGCGCCGGTAATATCGATGCCGCCGAAAAGACCGCGCTGGCGAGAATAGGTGAGGATCTCGGCGTGCATTTCCGCGTCGGTCATGGCAGATACGTTACGGCCCACCGGACCCGCCGCCGCCGAGGCTTCGCCGCCGATCTGAAAATGGTTCGACAGCAAATGCTTCATGCCATCACGGTTCATCACCAGCATGACCACGTCCGTCTCCGCGCCGCCGATGAGAAATCCGAATTTTCCACCAGCCATGCGCACCGAGCCGGGCGCGCTCCAGCCGATTCCGCTGGGCTTGCGGCAGCTAAAAAAGCCCTTGCCGTATTCGGCCCCAACAATGAATCCGCCCTTCTTTAAATTGGGAACCACGACGATACATTCAGCTTTGTTAATCAAATTCTGCGGAACGCTCTTGTCGCCCGCATTGATCATGGCCTTCAGGTCCGAGGTCGCTTCGTCCAGCCGGTTCGCGGCCTTGCTCACCGCAAAGGCCGGAACGGAAAGCGCGCATATTGCAACTAAAACACCGAGGAGTCTCATCCTTCTATTTTGTTTCATTCTTTTTGTTTAGCTATCCTGTCGGCTTCAATTACTAGATGTCTTACGGGTGAAAATGGTATCTGCTACTTGCTGCGCCAAATGAATGCAATCGGGAATGCCGACCCCGCCAAAGGCGTTTCCGGCCAGGCTCAGGCCTAGCTCCGCCTCGACCAGCCGGGTAATTCTCTTCCGGCGCGCTTCGTGCCCCACCACATACTGGGGCATGGACGTAGGCCAGGAATATACGGTTGCGAAAAGCGGTTCAGCCTCGATTCCCAGGATCTGTTTGAAATCGGCTCTGACGAGTCGAATCAGCTCTTCGCGAGAGTTTGCCGCCAGCCGGCCGGCTTCCGGGTCCACGATGAATGCCCGCAGCGCCGCGAGCCCCGCCGGGACGCGAAAGGGAAATTTGCGATGGATCCAGGTGGCTGCGGCAATGGTCTTGCGCTCCGCGCGCGGCACCAGGAAACCGAAGCCTTGCAATGGGTGGCGGATTCCCGTGTCGGGGTAAACGACAGTAACGAGGATGGCGGACGAATAGGGAATAGCGGCCAATTCCCGGGCCAGCTCGGGCGCGGCCGTCCGCAGCAGCCGTGCGCTCACGTGCGCGGGGCAGGCGAGGATCAGTTCTGCCGCCTCAAAGCTAGCATCCGGGGTCTGAACGCGCCAGCTATTCTCCCGTTTTTCCACCGTTTGAGCTTCGGCGTGAACGGTGTGAGAGAAGGGAGCAACGGCGTCCGCGAGCGCACTGGAAAATTGCTGCATGCCGTGGCGAAAGGTAAGAAACAAACTGCCGGGTTCACGCGCTCTCCGCTCCCGGCGCACGCCGCGGATCAAGCTTCCATACTCACGTTCATAAGCGAGGAATCGCGGCAGAACGCTCGCCGCGCTGAGCGCCTCGGCCGCGCCTCCATAAACTCCCGCAAGCAGAGGTTCAGCAAGGTAGTGGACCACTTCTTCGCCGAAATGAGCGGCGACAAAATCGTGCACTGAGATGTCTTCGGCGCGCGCGCGCGGCCGGGCCAGGATCTCGCGCAGGAAGCGCAACTTCGTGGCCGTGCTGAAAAGGGGCGAGGCGAGAGCCGGCCGCCACTCGCTCGGCGCCATGAACACCATGCCGCGCGGCAGGGGCACGAGCCGGCCGCGGCGCACGATGTAAACGCGGCGTTCGGCATCGTTCGAGCCGGCGATATCGTTTCCCAAACCAAGTTCGCGCGCCAGTTCAGTGGCGGCGGTCTTCGATCCGAGATAGCTGTCCGGACCGGCTTCGAGCACGCAGTCCTCTATGCGATCCGTCCCGATCAAACCGCCGAGGCGGCCCGCTTTCTCGATAATGGTGGAACGGATGCCGGCTTTCCCAAGAAAATAGGCGGAGGCCAGCCCCGAAATACCGCCTCCGACGATGACAACCGGCGTTTCCTCCACGGGGTTTAAGTAGCGCTGCTTGGAAGCGTGTGTTTTTCATCAAGCGGGGCTTCGGGCGAGGGCCAGGAGAGCGGCGCCGGTTTGCCGACGACAAACCAATAGCCGAAGACGCTCAAGAGCAAGAAGACGCATGCGATGGCGAATGCGGCAAAGAACGAATGCGTGTCCTGCAATGTGGCGCCGGTTATGTAGGCGCCTGCGATGCCGGCGAAATTCCCGATGCAGTTTTCGAGGCCCGTCCACTTGCCCGCCGCAGACGCGCCTGCAAGCGTTTGGGTGAACGCCCAGTGGTTGGAAGAAAATCCTGCCATGCCGACGGCGGCCAGCACCAGCATCCAGTTCGAGACCGCGGCGCTGGAGACGGTTACCGCAGCGAACATGAATCCGCAACAGCAGAGCAGGCCGACAGAGACAAACGTTTGACGCACGCGTCCGGCATTGTAGCCGCGGCGGATCAACGCATCGGCGGCGAAGCCGAAAATGATTGCGGAAATCGCGACCGCCCAAAACGGAAGCGAGGCCATGATGGCCAGAGTGTCTTTCGTGTAATGCCGAACGGTCTCAAAATAATAGGGCAGCCAGGAAAGGAAAAAGTACCAGGTGTAATTAGCCCCAAACAAGCCGAAGATCGTGCCCCAGACCGGACGCCGCGAGAGCAGTTCCTTATAAGCCGGCGACGGGCCGGAGACCTTCGCAATACGTTCTTTGTTCAGGCGCGGAGCGACGAAGCACCACGGAATCAGCCAAAGCAGCGCGGCGCCTCCCATGATGAGGAACATGCCACGCCAGGTGAACCAGCCGATCATTTTGACGCCCAGCATGACGCCAATCGCGGGGCCGATTTTCGATCCACCATCGATCAGCGCATTCGCGGCGCCGCGCAAGTGTTCGGGATATGTGGTGGCGAAAATCTTCGAATAAGAAGGATAAGCAGCCGATTCGCCGATGCCGAGCAGAAGGCGCAGACACATGATCGCCGCAAACGAACTGACGATGCCGGTCAGGCCGGTAGCCACCGACCAGATGAGGAATCCAGCCGCGTAGACCCAGTTGACATTCCAGCGGTCGATCAGCTTGCCGGATACCAGTTGAAACAGCGCGTAGGTCCAGAAAAAACCCCCCAGCAGGACGCCGAGTTCTTTGTCGCTGAAATGCAGGCTGACCTGGATGCTTTTGGCCGCGACGCCGAGATTTCCGCGATCGGCATAGTTGATCCCGATCGAGATCACGAGCAAGGCAAGAGCAATCCAGCGCAGCGAGATTAGCTGCTGCCATCTTCGAACGGGCTCGGCGCTCTGCATCAGATGCAATGTAGCAGAAGTGCATGGGGGCCGGGTCCAGCGTTTTCGCACAAACGTCCCCTTGTCTAACTAGGAAGCGGTTTGCTACACTCCTAGACAGACTAGGAGCACCATTTTGCGAAACACCGCTGACCTGCTTCCCGGCACGCTCGACATGTTGATCCTGAAGGCCGTCTCGCTCAAGCCGCTGCACGGTTATGGCGTGCTGCTGCGGATCCGGCAGATTTCCGGAGATGCGCTTGAGATTCCCCAAGGATCTCTGTATCCGGCGCTATACCGCCTGGAGCACCAAGGTCTCATCGCTGCCGAATGGGGCCAAAGCGAGAACAACCGGCGCGCAAAGTACTACACGTTGACCGCCGCGGGGCGACGGCGCCTTCGCGAAGAAACTGCCGGTTGGAACCGGCTGGCCTCCGCCATTGCTGCGGCCTTAAATACAACGTCCGAAGAGGTTTGATATGTTCCGGCGGCTCCGTTCTCTGCTACGTGTACTTGCTTCGCGGCGCGATTTCGAATCCGGAATGACGGAGGAGCTACGCTTCCACATCGAGCAATACGCCGACGAGCTGGTGCGCTCCGGCGTGCCGGCACCGGAAGCCAGGCGCCGCGCCCGTCTGGAGTTCGGCGATCTAAACAGCGTCAAAGGAGATTGCCGCCAAGAGCGCGGGCTTTACTGGTTTGACGAGCTGCGGAGAGAGCTGCGCTATGCCGTGCGATCGCTGCGAAAAACGCCTGCGTTTACGACGACCGCTATTCTGACACTTGCTCTTTGCATCGGGGCGAATCTCACAATATTTGCGGTGATCGATGCGATATTGCTGCGTCCGTTGCCATTACCCCACTCCGGCCGCCTCGTGACACTCTACAACACGTATCCGAAAGCGGGCGTGGCACGCGACGGCGCCTCAATTGCCGATTATTACGAGTTTCGCAGCCATATTCCTGCTTTCCGCTCGCTCTCGCTTTACTCGTTCGGCGCGGCGACTGTTGGAAACCCGGGATCGACCCTGCGCGAACCGGTCACTCACGTGACTCCCGAATTTTTCGCCACGCTTGGCGAAGGGGCCGCGATCGGGCGTGTATTTACGGATGCAGAGATGACACATCAGACCGATGACGTCGCGATCCTTAGCGATGCGTATTGGAAGGAGCATTTCCATGCCGATGCTCGTGCGATTGGGAAGAAGGTCTGGGTCGATGGTTTTCCGAAGACGGTAGTGGGCGTCCTGCCGCCGGGATTCCACTTTCTCTCTTCCGGCTCGCAGTTGTATCTGCCGCTTTCATCGAGCCCCGAGCAGCGCACACCCGCAGAGCGGCATTCGGGCGGAAACGTGGTTCAGATGCTCGCGCGGCTGAGGCCGGGAGCAACGGTCGAGCAGGCCCAGGCGCAAATCGACGCTCAGAACGGCGCGTTGGAGAAATACGACCCGCAGGCGAAATTAATGGCCGCGGCCGGATTTCGTTCGCTGGTCGTGCCGCTCCATGCCGACCAGGTCGCATCAATTCGTCCCACACTGCTAGTGCTGCAATCCGGCGCGTTCGTTCTGCTTTTGATCGGCATCGTGAACCTTGTGAATTTGCTTCTTGTCCGTGCCACCGCCCGATCGAAAGAGCTAGCGGTACGCCAGGCTCTGGGCGCAAGCCGGGCGCACGTGATGAGCGAAGTAGCAGCGGAGACGACGCTGCTCACTCTTTTCGGAGGACTATTGGGGCTGGCGGTGGCAGCGGGCGGAATTCGCCTGGTGGCATTGCTAGGGGCGGACCGCTTGCCCTTCGGCGCTCAGATCGCTTTCGATGGACGGCTGGCATTGGTTGCTGTTGCTGCGGCGATAGTGCTCGGCATCGTACTCGCTGCGCCAATCGGCTGGTTCCATCTTCGGCTCCATCCTGCTGATGCGCTCCAATCCGAGGGCCGCGGCGGAACGGCGGGGCGCTCCGCACAAACGCTGCGGCACGGCTTCATCGTTGCTCAGATTGCCTTGGCATTCGTGCTGCTAACGGGGGCGGGACTCCTCGGCATAAGTCTCAAACGCGCGATGGAGGTTTCTCCCGGCTTTCGGCCGGATCATGTGGTTGCGGGGCAAATTTCGCTGGTTGGAAGCAAATATCCTTCCCCTAAATCCGGACTTGCGTTTATACAAAGGTTGGTAACGAAACTTGACCGTGAGCCTGGGGTTTCGTCGGCTGGCGTGGCGACCAACATTCCTTTCAGCGGTAAGAATGGCAAAAGTGCGGCAACTGTGGCGGGCCACATCTTCCGTCCCGGCGAATCGCCGCGCGGTTATTACTCTTACGGTGTTGCCGGCAGCTATTTTCAGGCTATGGGCTTTACGCTGAAAGCAGGACGGTTTCTCACCGGCGCCGATTCGCGCCGCGGAGCGCGAGTCTGCGTCGTGGACGAAGATTTTGCCAGCTATTACTGGCCCCACGGGAGCGCTCTGGGCCATCGCCTGTTTCAGGGATCCGAACAGGCACCAGAGAACGAGGCGTTCACCATCGTGGGAGTCGTCGGCAGCATCAAGCAGGCTGGCCTTACCGACGATACGGCGCAGGGCGCGGTTTATTATCCTTACATCGACCGCGTCAATAACAACTTTTTCGTGGTGGTACGCGGCAGCCTGCATCCGGAGGCTCTGGGACTGGTCCTGCAAAAGGCAGTTCGGCAGATTAACCCCGATTTGGCGGCCAGCGAAATTCAGTCGATGGACGACCGTATTGATGCGAGTCTGATAACCCGCCGCTCGCCGGCGCTGCTGGGAGGAATCTTCTCTGCTATCGCTCTGCTGCTCGTCGTCATTGGAACTTACGGCGCCCTAAGCTATGCGGTCGCACAGCGCCGCCGGGAGATCGCCGTGCGCATTGCCTTGGGAGCGCGGCCGGAGCAGATCCGTGCGCAATTCCTCTCGCTCGCAGTGCGTCTGCTCGCAGGCGGTATGGCACTCGGCCTCATAGGCGCCTGGCTCGCGGGCCAGGCGATGCAGGCCGTCCTGTTTCATGTGACTGCGCATAGCCCAGCAATACTGGCGGGAGCTGCCGCCATTATCGCAGCCGCTTCTTTCGCGGCTTGTCTGCTGCCCGCTCGCCGTGCTGCACGGTTATCGCCGATGCAGGCTCTTGCTGAGCAGTGAAGATTCTGCAAAAACACGGCGGCCCCGCATCGGGTGCAAAAGAAATGTAAATTTTCCAGGCGGTAAACAGCATTGAGCGCACAGCGGTGTATATTGCTGACTGAGGAAGCTTCTGAGCCGGCTTTCAGGCTTTGAAATTTAGCCAGCGAGCCGAGAGGTTGCATGACGACATTGCTCCCCGGCTGGCACTCCGCGCTCAACCACCACCCCGCATTTGTCCACTTTCCAATTGTGCTCTGGCTGCTTGCCCTCGTTTTTGGAGCCGTCGCGGTCTGACGGCGGGACGATTTTCTTCACCGCACCTCGGTCTGGCTCCTCTGGCTCGGCACCATCGCAGCCACCTTTGCTGTCGTCACGGGTCTCTACGCGGCACGGAAGGCTCCGGCCGGTATCGACGGCCTCCTTGAAACTCATAAGGAGCTGATGCTCGTCAGCTATTTCCTTGCTTTGACCCTATCGCTGTTTGCACTGTTCGTTCGCCGCCGAATGACTTACCGGCTGAGAGCAGTCCTGCTGGGGGGCCTGCTGGTTCTGGCTGGCTTTACCGTACTCGGAACCGACCGGGGTGCGGAGATGGTCGGCCGCTACGGATTCGGCGTGAACGGTTCGATACGAAGGGCGCCGGAGCTAGCGACGGCGAAGCCGACGCCCCGCCCGGCGAACTTGCGTTACGTTGGGTCGGAATCATGCAAGCCGTGCCATACATCCATTTACAACCGCTGGAAGCGGACTCCGATGGCGAATGTAGTGCGGGACCCGCGGCAGGATCCGAAGGCCATCCTGGCCGACTTTTCACACGCACCCTCGTTTGTCAACTTTAAGAAAGATCAAATCGCGTTCGTTTACGGCAGTATCTGGAAACAGAATTATTTTACGCAGGTGGGCAACGAATACTATCCGCTGCCGGCAAAGTGGGACATCCTGCACCACAAATGGCTGCCGTACTTGGCGAAAGAAGACTGGTGGTCCGCTTATTATCCTCCGCACAATAGCGATCGTCCAACGGGGCCTACGTGCAATGGCTGCCACTCAGTGAATTACAACATTCAGACCCGCTCGGTCACCGAATGGAATGTAGGATGCGAGGATTGCCATGGGCCGGGGAGCGCGCATATTCAGCATCCCACCGGCAGCAACATCGTGAACCCGGGAAATTTGAACTATGTCGCAGGCAACAACGTATGCATCCAATGCCATGCTCAGGGACGGCCGGCGCAGAGTCCCATTCGGGGCCAGTATTACGACTGGCCGCCGGCATTTCACCAGGCTATTGCGGACTTGGGATTCAAGACGGCCTTAGAGCGCCTGGATCATTCTTGGAAGCTCGAGCCGCACGAATTGGGAAAAACAAATTTTTATTACTACGCTAACGGCATGGGCCACAAAAATCGAATGCAGGGGAATGACTATGTACAGAGCCTGATGTACCGGCATGGCGTCACATGCTTTGATTGCCACGACGTGCACGGCACCCGCCATCCTTCTGAATTGAGAACGCCGGCGAACGAGCTATGTTCCGAGTGCCACGCTCCCGGCTCGGAAAATGGTCCTTACACGAGCACCATCGAAGCGCATACTCATCATAAGGCGGGCAGCCCGGGCAGCAGTTGCATCGCCTGCCACATGCCTAAGATCGAGACGGAAGGCGTGCCGGGACAATTTGTCCACGCCCATACCTTCCGCTTTATTGCTCCGGCGATGACGGAGAAATACGGCATCCCGAACCCCTGTGCGTCCTGCCACAAGGAAAAAACGACTCAGTGGGCAAGCGGCTGGATCAAACGATGGTATTCCCCTTGGCGCATAGAGTGAAAAGGATCCGGCTTTCAATGCAGGTAGAAAAGGCTGAGGCGCGGAAGCTTGGCGCGTTCGAGCAGCGCAGCAGCGATGTAGCGGCGCTCCAGCATCGATAATTGTTCGGCGCTCATCTTGCCGCGATAGGGGCGCAGCTCGCGATCGAGGGATTCGCGAATCGCGTACAAGGTCTCTTCATTCGCAGCCGCCCACAGAATGGCGGTCATCTTGTCTTCGAGTACGCTCAGGCGGCGCTCGGCATCCTCAAGATTGCGAACGTGCTGCTCGGATTCGGCCGCGAGCGCGCTCACCGACGCGCCGATGTCTTGCATCTGCGGCTCGGGATGCGCACGCACCTGTGCTGCCGCGTTTTCGAGATAGCGGCGGAGTTCCTCCGCGGAAAACGGAGGTTCGGCTGCGCGGGTATTTGCTCTCGAGGAAACCCGCCCGGCGACTTGCGCTACCGCTTGGGCGCAATAAAGCAACGAGTTGATCCTGTGGCGCTTGCTTTTTCGGCTACGCCATTTTTCAAACGCTTCGTCGATGCCGCGAAGCACCGCTTCGAGCGGCACTCCCGCATTTTTCCAGTTTTCGACAAGCGCCCAATCGATGGGCGAGAGCAGAAACAGGCCAGTGCCGCGTGCGCGCTGGAAATGGTCCTCGATTTCGGTGAAGTAGTTGAAATAATTTTGCGGCCAATTATCGTCGGACATCAGTAATCGGGGCGGACACCGCCGGCGGCAATGCGCTGGATGCGGCCGGAATCGGAACGTACCAGTAAAAAGCCATTTTCATCGAGGCCCGCCGTGGTCCCCTTGCCGCCATTTTCTTCGATCACCACGCGGCGGTTCAAGACATAACTGGATGCGGAGGCGAAGGCGCGCAAAATGCTCTTGGTTCCTTCGGCGGCGAGCATGCCGCAGAACGATTCCAGCGACGCAAGTAGCGCGATGACGATCGGTTCGCGTGCGCAGGTTCGACCGCTTTCCACCCGCAAAGAAGTGGCGGGCGTGCGCAGGTCCTGCGGCAGTGAATCCTGATTGACGTTGATACCGATTCCTGCAATTACGGACGAACCGATAAACTGCGCTAGAATGCCGGCGACCTTGCGCTCACGGATCAAAACGTCGTTGGGCCAGCGAAGATCGCAGGCAAGGTGCGCGGAGGACTCGATCGCCTCGGCTGTGGCGAGGCCAAGCACGAGCATGGCGACGGGCAGATTGGCAGGAGAGAGCGGCAGCCGCAGAATGATGGAAGTGTAGATGCCGACGTCCGGGGGTGAGAGCCAGCTTCGCCCCATGCGACCTATTCCGGCGGTTTGCTCGTCCGCGAGCACGACGGTGCCATGAGGCGCGCCAGCAGCGGCCAGCTTCGCGGCTTCGGCCATTGTCGATCCGAGCGCGGCGAAGTAATGAATTTGATTCTGTGGCTGCGCTGTGCGAATGCGCTCGATATCGAGAGGCATCAGGAACGATCCAGCTCCAAGCGAAAGCTGATATCCACCCCCGCGGCGGAGTGGGTAATGGCGCCGCAGGAGATGAAGTCCGGGCCAGCTTCGGCATAGGCGCGAATGTTTTCGAGCGTAATGCGGCCGGAAAGTTCGGTTACCGCGCGCCCAGCAACATGCCGCACCCACTCGGCGGCTTCGACGGGAGCAACATTGTCGAGTAGTAGATGCTTCGCCCCTGCCGCAAGAGCTTCGTCGAGTTCGGCGCGCGTGCGCACTTCGATTTCGACGGTCCCGGTGAAATGTTTGGTACGCTCCAGCGCGTTGCGGACTCCGCCCGCCGCGGTGATGTGATTGTTCTTGATGAGAATCGCGTCGAACAGGCCTATGCGGTGATTCACCACGCCTCCTACCGCCGCAGCCATCTTTTCCAATTGCCGCAAGCCCGGCGTGGTCTTGCGCGTATCGAGAACGCGGGTTTTTCCAGCGACCGCGTCCACATATTGGCGCGCGAGTGTCGCGATACCGCTCAGCCGCTGCAAAAAATTCAGGGCCACGCGCTCGCATTCCAGCAGCGTGCGCGCTTTGCCGGAGACTGTGGCGAGGATATCGCCCTTTTGGACGGACGCTCCGCTTGGGCTGAGTAATCTGACCTCCGCGCCGCCGCGGAATTCGTAAATCAGCGGCAATAGCTCGATTCCGGCCAGAACGAGCGGCTGCCTAGCCAGAAATTTTCCGCGCGCTTGCAGATTTTCAGGAATCGTCAATTGCGATGTGATGTCGCCCGAGCCAATGTCTTCAGCCAAGGCGCGCTCGACAGCGGCGCGGACTTCCGGATGCGTGGTGTCGAACATTCACTCGCCCCCGAGCAGGTCTTTGTTCTTTTGAAGCTGCGCCTGATAGCCGGCGAGCTTGGCGCGCAGCCCGTTCACCACTTTTTCAGGAGCGCGGCTCAGGAATACCGGATCGCTTAGCTGCCGCTCCGAGCTGGCGATCAATTCTTCCAGGCGCGCAATTTCTTTCAAGATGCGGGTGCGGGCCTCGGGAGTAGAAGCGCCATTCTTCGCCACCGCATGGATGCGTAGTTCGAAATCCGCTGTAGCGCGAGAGAATCCACCCTCGCCGACTTGCTCGAATTTGAGCTTCGCCAAACTCGCGATCGCAGCCAGATCATCCGGCGCGATCTTCGCTTTCAGAGTTGCGGGGAACACCTGTTTCGGATCGAGCTTGTGATCGGCACGCAATTCGCGCGCGGCGGTGACTACCTGCTGGACCTTCGAGAAGCCGTGCGGCTGCGCGACGTGCTCCTCAGGCTGCGGATAGTCGGCGAGTGAAATGGACGCCAGATGCTTGTCTTCCGAAACCGACATCAAGCGCTGCCAAAGCTCTTCGGTGAGGAAGGGCATGAACGGGTGCAGCAGCCGCAGCATGGATTCATACACGTTGAGCGCTTCGGTCCACTGCTCGTCCTGACCCGAATTTTCGCGGAAGCGAAGCTTTTTGATTTCGAGATACCAATCGCAAAAATCGTGCCAGACGAAATCCCAAAGCGCCTGAGTAGCTTCGTGGTAACGATGTGTGCGGAGGGCTTCGTTGACAGCCTCGCTGCACGCGTTCTGCCGCTCTCGAATCCAGAGATCTTCGGTGGATTTTGAAGTGCGCGCTTTTCCCGGCGCCCAGGTCGCGATAGCCGACCGCTCCATATTCATGAAGAGCAGCCGAGAGGCGTTCCAGAGCTTGTTGGCAAAGCCCCGTGCCGATTCGATGCGATTTTCTTTGAGCGCGATGTCGGCGCCGGCCGCGGCCGAGATCAGCAGCGCGATGCGCAGCGCATCGGTGCCGTAGCGGTCCATGACCACCAACGGATCGATCACGTTGCCTTTGGTCTTCGACATCTTTTGCCGCTCGGCATCGCGCACCAGGCCGTGCATGTGTACCTCGCGGAAAGGAACTTCTCCCGTGCATTCCAGGCCGAGCATGATCATCCTCGCGACCCAGAAGAACAGAATGTCGAAGCCCGTGATCAGAAGCGAAGTCGGATAGAACGTTTTCAGGTCTTCCGTTTCCTCCGGCCAGCCGAGGGTCGAAAAGGGCCACAGGCCCGAGCTGAACCAGGTATCCAGCACGTCGGGATCTTGTTCGAGTTCGGTGGAGTGACAATGCGGGCAAGTCGCAGGCGTCTCGCGCACTACCGTGATCCGGCCGCAGTTCCGGCAATGCCAGGCGGGAATGCGATGCCCCCACCAAAGCTGTCGCGAAATGCACCAGTCGCGGATGTTTTCCATCCATTGAAAAAAAACCACTTCGCGGTCGTTTGGCACAAAACGAATCCGGCCGATGCGTACCGCTTCCATTGCTTTTTCCGCGAGCGGCTTTGTGCGAACGAACCACTGGGTGGAGACCAGCGGCTCGATGACAGTTTTGCAACGATCGCACTGGCTGACATTCACGGTATAGGGTTCGGTTTTGACGAGTTCGCCGGATTGCTCCAGTGCCGTGACCACGCGCTTGCGCGCTTCGAAGCGGTCGAGATCCGCGTATGGCCCGGCAGCGGCGGTCATGCGCGCGTCTTCACCGATCACTTTGACAAACGGCAATCCGTGCCGCTGGCCCATTTCGAAATCATTGGGATCGTGGGCCGGAGTTACTTTGACAACTCCGGTGCCGAAGCGCGGGTCGACGATTGCATCGGCAATGACCGGAATCTCGCGGCCGAGCAGCGGCAGAATAGCGTTCTTGCCGATCAAATGTTTGTAACGCGCATCGTCCGGGTGAACGGCGAGCGCTGTATCGCCGAGCATGGTTTCCGGCCGGGTGGTCGCCACAGAAACCGATTCATCGCTGTCTTGGATGCGGTAGCGAATCTGCCAAAGGTGGCCTTCGATGGCCTTGTGGGTGGTCTCGACGTCGGAGATGGCAGTCTGGCAGCGCGGGCACCAGTTGACCATGTATTCGCCGCGGTAGATGAGACCCTTTTCCCAGAGCCGGACGAAGGTCTCGCGCACGGCGCGGGAGAGGCCGGCATCCATGGTGAAGCGCTCGCGGGACCAATCGACGCTAGCGCCTTCGCGGCGGATCTGCTCATTGATCCGCCCGCCATATTCTTCTTTCCACTGCCAGACGCGCCGCTCAAATTCCTCGCGCCCCAGCCCTTGCCGGGTCAGTCCCTCGGCGGCGAGCTGGCGTTCGACGACCATTTGCGTCGCGATGCCGGCGTGATCGGTTCCGGGCACCCAGAGTGTGGTTTCGCCGCGCATGCGATGCCAGCGGACGGCCACGTCCATGATGGTGTGATCGAGCATGTGCCCGATGTGTAGCGATCCGGTGACGTTCGGCGGCGGGATGACGATGGAAAAAACATGCGTGCGATCGGCGGTTTTCACATCGACCTGGTAGAGCCGGGAATCGATCCACCATTGAGCCCAATGCGGCTCAAACCGCTGCGGCTCATAGACTTTCTCGAGTTGCATGGAAATCTCAGCGTAGCAGCCGGAGTGTGTGTTCTAATGGGGAAGACCCACGGCGCGTGCTGCCAGGTGGGTCGCGATGCTCCTCAGTAGCTCAACGGTAGAGCATTCGGCTGTTAACCGAAGGGTTGTAGGTTCGAATCCTACCTGAGGAGCCAATAAAACCAAGCACTTCCGAGCCTTCGCTTTCGGTCGAAACTCTTCAGTTGGCCAAATTCTTTGCCCACGGCTTCTAGCACTAGGTCCGAGTATGTAGCAGTTGTGAAATCAGTGTGGGAGGGCCGTGTTGATACTGCACCGCGGTAAACCGTAAAAACGCCCACACTGACATGGCGGGCATCGCAGGGAAATTGGGGCATTGGCAACGCTCCAAACTCACCGGCGCTCTTTGTGATCTAATTTTC
>DASVGP010000066.1:0-2942 GCA_036379475.1 Bryobacteraceae bacterium
CAGCTCGTCGGACGAGCCCTCGATCTCCGCGATCGAGCGGCGCGCGTACTCCTCCATCTCGCGCACCTTGGTCTCGCTGTGGATGTCGATGCGCCAGCCGGTCAGCTGCGACGCGAGCCGCACGTTCTGGCCGCGCTTGCCGATGGCGAGCGACAATTGCAGATCGTCTACAACGACCTCCATGTGGTTGTCGGCGGGATCCATAATGGTCACGCGCGAAATCTTAGCCGGGCTGAGCGCCTTGGTGACATACTGTACCGGATCGTCGGAGTACTCGATGATGTCGATCTTTTCGCCCCGCAACTCGCGGATGATCGACTGTACGCGCATGCCTTTCATGCCCACGCATGCGCCGACGCTATCGACGTCGCGGTCGCGGCTGGAGACGGCGATCTTGGTGCGCTCGCCGGCTTCTCGGGCACATGCCTTGATGGCCACCGTGCCGTCGTAGATTTCGGGTACCTCCTGCTCGAACAGGCGCATGACCAGCTCCGGCGCGGCGCGCGAGACGACGACGCCCGGGCTCTTGCCGCCGCGCTCGACGCCTTTGATGACGCAGCGCACGCGGTCGCCGACGCTGAATACCTCCACGCGGGACTGCTCCTTTTTCGGCAGACGCGCTTCGGTTTTGCCCATTTCGACGATGTAGTCCTGCAGCTCCATGCGCTTGATCGCGCAATTGACCAGCTCGCCCTGGCGGCCCTGAAATTCGGAGAAGACGCTGTCGCGCTCGGCCTCGCGTACTTTTTGCAGGATCACCTGCTTGGCGGTCTGCGCCGAAATGCGGCCCAGCACATCGGTAGGCTTGAGATCGCGAATCTCGACGCCAACGGCGGCATTTGGATCGATCTTGCGGGCGGCCGAGAGAGTAATCTGGCGCAGCGGATCCTCCACCGCTTCCACGACCTGCTTCAGGCTATAGATCTGTATATTCCCGGTGTTCTCGTCGAGATCGGCCAGCAGGTCTTCCTGCGAGCGGAAATGCTTACGCGCCGCGGCGAGCATCGCATCTTTAACCGCGTCCAGCACAATTTGCGGATCGATGCCCTTTTCCTTGCTTAAAATCTCAATGGACTGGTAGATAGAAGCCACTGTCAATACCTCAAAAAAAACTGAATCTGGATCTTAAAGTGCGTGCAGCGACAGGCGCCTTACCACTCGAACTTCAGGTTCGCTTTTTGCACCTGCGCGAGCGGGATTTGCAACAGCCGTCCCGGCGGGGTTTCGAGCGTCAGGATTTCTTTATCGAAGTCCTCCAGCCGCCCTTCAAGCCGGGTCTCGCCCGCGACTGGCTCTCGCAAGGTGAGCCGGATCTTTTGCCCGACGACGCGCCCGAAATCGCGCGGCTTCGATAATTTCCGCTCGACGCCGGGCGAACTTACTTCGAGTGTGTAGCCGGCTCCCGGAATGGCGTCCTCGTCGTCCAGCAGCTTGCCCAAGCGCTGCGAAATCAGCTCGCAATCGGCGTGGGTCACGCCGCCGGGCTTGTCGATATAAACGCGCACCAAGCGAGCTTTACCGCCGCCGCGCAGTTCGGCTTCGGCGATTTCGATGCCCGTGCCTTTCGCGGCCTGCTCGCTCAATCCGGCGATCCTTTCCACCAATCCGGCTGTTTCTGCTGACGGCATTTTCAATCCGGAGGGCAATAAAAAAGTGGGCATTTCGCCCACTCGTAGTCTTAACCCTACAGTTCTATTAAAGCACTCTTAACCCCGCGGGCGCAAACAGGTAAAGATTCCGGGAGCGGCGGTGCGGGCTCCGGTTCGGCGCGCTTGCCTGCTGCCACGGATCTCCGGATCTTTAAGGGCCGCCGCAGGCGGACCCAATGCCACTTAATCAAGTTGATGTTCCTGCTAAGTTGCTGATTTAACTGTGGAGCACGCTTCAGCGGGGGCGACCCGTGGCGGGCCGTCCGCGTCGCCATGATGAGGTTGGCTTCTTACTTCGAGCCAAGGCGAGCCTACAATAAAAGAAGGCCTCTCATGCATCCGACTCGCGCGCGTCTCTGGAGAATCGCCGGCTTGCTTTTGTGCTCGGCGCTGCTGGCTTTAGCTCAGAATTGGCAAACCGCCACGACACTGCCGGGCATCGATTTCAGCGGCCTGACCCCGGCACAGAAGGCGACCGCTCTCAAGCTGTTGCGCGAGGACAAATGCGGCTGCCAATGCGGCATGACCATCGCTCAGTGCCGGTTCGCCGATCCTTCGTGCAGCTACAGCCAGGGTCTCGCCTCGGTCATTATCGATTCGCTCCGGCACGGCAAAACTGCGAAGCAAGCCTTGGCAGCAGCCAACGCATCCGAGTACGCTCATTTGATCCCGCAAAAGCTGCTGGACACCCCCGTTGCCATCCCCACCGATAATTCGCCTTCGGTCGGGCCGGCCAATGCTCCCATCACGCTCGTGGAGTTCTCCGATTTCCAGTGCCCTTATTGCGCAGCCGCCGTGCCGCAGATCAAAGCGATCCTCAAGGCATATCCCTCCCAGGTGCGCTTATTCTTTAAGGAATATCCGCTGGATTTCCATCCCCAGGCCGGCATCGCCGCCGAAGCCGCTATTGCAGCCCAAAAGCAGGGCAAATTCTGGGCCATGCACGACACCATGTACGCCCATCCCGACCGCCTTTCGCGCCAGGACCTGATCGCCGACGCCAAAAATCTCGGGCTGAACATGCAGCAGTTCGAAACCGACCTCAATTCCGCCGCCGTGAAGCAGATCATCATGCGCGATGTCAAGGAGGGCGACCACGCGGGCGTCGAAGGCACTCCTACGCTGTTCATCAATGGCCAGCGCTACAACGGCCCGCTCGAAGCCGGCATCCTCGAGCCGATTTTGAACAAGCAACTGAAAAAGGCTCAACCCGCAACCACCGTGGCCGCGGCCCGCTAGCCCCGCTTTTCAACGCTCGCGGAGATCCTGGCCTTTCATTTGCGCGGGTTGCTC
>DASVGP010000067.1:0-2238 GCA_036379475.1 Bryobacteraceae bacterium
AGCAGCAGTGCGACGACTCCCACGCGGATCCACATCAACTGGCCCAGGATCGCGATGCCCTCTATATTCTTATCGGGCGATAGATAGATACTCCGGAACGCCTCCGTAATGAGAGGCGCCGCGGCGATGACCAGAAATCCGATATCGTAAGCGAGCCGGCGGGGCAGCAGCACGAACCAGAACGAGAAAACACCGGTGATCAAGATCAGCGCGTAGAACGCTCGTGCATGAAAAGTTCCGGCGCTCAGGCTGAAAATCGAGTAGGGAGCGAGGGCGCTCATCCACAGCAACGTCCCTTGCGCGATCTCCGGCCGGAGGCGCGCAAACGCGGCGCGCGTTTCGGCAAAGATCGCGCCCAGGTAGAAAATCGCTTCCAGCAAAAAGGCGGGCAGCACCGCCGTCATGATCCAATGGGAGTGGGGATGTTGTTGCGAAAGAACGAGCGCCGCGACGAGGAGCGCCGCCCACGAGCAAGCGAGGGTTATGAAAAACGGACGCGTTGCCCGTAACATCGCACTCATCGTAGCATCGGCTCTGGTTTTCCCTGTTGCGGCAGCGCACGCGGCCGTGCCGCCCGCGGGATTGCTCAAGAGGATCGCCAAACGTGAAAGCGAGACCGCCCGCGCACGAGATGATTACACCTATCGCCAGTCGGTCACCTTTCAGGAGCTCAACGACCAGGGTTTAGTTACAGGGACCTACCACGAAGTCGCCGATATCACTTATACCGCGAGCCATGGCCGCTTCGAAAAGATAATCGGCCGTCCCACCAACACACTCAAGCGCATTAAGCTGACGCCGCAGGATTTTGAGGACATCCGGAACGTCGATCCGTTTCTTCTGACGCTTGGAACCCTGCCGCTCTATGAAGGCAAGTATCGGGGTGAGGAGGAAATGGACGGCTATCCGTGCTGGATCGAGTATGTTCAGCCAAAACAGATCCTGTCTGGCCAGCGCTTCTTTCAGGGGACGCTGTGGGTGCGCAAATCCGATTTTTCCGTGGTGCGCAGCGAAGGGCAAGCAGTTCCGCAGATCGAGACCGCAAAAGAGCAAAACCTGTTCCCGCACTTCACTACCGTGCGCCACGACATCGAAGGATGGTTTTTCCCTGTCGAAACCTATGCCAACGACACGCTTTTCTTTCGTGTCTGGCCGCAGCGGGTCCGGATCGCCATCCGCTATACCAATTACAAACGCTTCGGCTCGGAATCGACTATCACTTATGGCCCCGCGGACCGCCACTGAGAGTCCCTCGTTTTCGCTGACTTCCGGAGTTATAGTGATGGCAGGCGCAAGGGAAACATGGCGAACAATCAACTTTCCTCGATCGACCACCTCGTTGTCCTCATGTTGGAAAACCGCTCCTTTGACCACATGTTGGGTTTCTTGTACGTAAATCAAGGCAATGTCTCGCCCGCTGGCCAACCATTCGAAGGATTGACCGGAAAGGAATCGAACCCGGGAACCGACGACTCGCCTGTTCCGGTATTTGCGATCGCTCCGACCGATTCCAATGCATATTTCATGCCTGGGGCTGATCCAGGCGAGGGCTACACGGCGACGAATTCACAGCTCTTCGGAAGCAATACTGCTCCTACACCGCCGCTCGCAACTAACAAGGGCTTTGTCACCGATTTCAATTACACGCTCGGATGGGAGTCGAAGGAAGGCCGCTCGATACTTCCAGGCACGACAGCCAGCAGCATCATGGGCGTGTTCCCACCGACAATGCTTCCAGTACTTTCCGGGCTGGCCAAGGGTTTCGCAGTTTGCGATCACTGGTTTGGCTCGGCTCCGACGGAGACCCTGCCCAACCGCGCATTCGTAAATGCCGGGACATCCCAAGGGCACATGGATGACAAGGCGACGAAATACACCTGCCCGAGTATTTTCGGCCTGCTCTCGAAGAACAACATTACTTGGAGCATTTACGGTTACGACGCACCGCCGCTAACTCGTTTGGATTTCACGGACACAACTGATGCAGATGACAGCCATTTTGGAGAATTTACAGATTTCCAAAAGGCTGCGGCGAACGGAACTTTACCTGCTTATACGTTTCTGGAGCCAAGTTGGGGGTCGAGCGGGAATAGCCAACACCCGAACTACAATGTTGCGCTGGGCGAGAAATTGATTCACGACGTCTACTATGCGCTACGGAATGGCCCCGCATGGAACCAAACGCTGCTGATCATTACTTACGACGAACACGGCGGGTGCTACGACCACGTGCCGCCG
>DASVGP010000068.1:0-2075 GCA_036379475.1 Bryobacteraceae bacterium
CAAGTTCCCAGCGTGATGGCGCCGCTCACGGGCAGAGAGGCACGCGCAGTCGTGATTGCATCGATGGGCGATTCGGCGAGAATTTATGCCAGTCCCGGCATGAAAGCCGCACTCGGCAATGCGCCGATGGCGCCGGTTGCCGCGTCCGGCCTCGTGCTCTCGAACTTGCATTCCTCCAACGCAAATCTCAGCGTCGCCGACCGCTCCGCGAAACCTCATCTGCTTCCCATTGATGCCTCCGCTGTGCCCGCCATCAGCGTGGTTCTCAACGGTGCGCCGGAGCGGATTCCGCTGCTGGTGAAAGCGAATGTCCCCGATGCCGTGGTGCTCATCAATGGGACTCCGCTCAAAGCGCCGATGTCCAACGGTTCCCGAATTTTGTCTCTGCTGCCGGGAACATTTCGCATCCAAGCCGAACAGAAGGGCTATAAACCCGCGCCCGAACAGACGGTCGAGATCAAAGCGGGCGAGAAGCCGCAGCCGCTTACGTTCACACTCGCGCCGCTGGTTCAATACGCCACGCTTTTGGTGAGCGCCGCTCCGTCCCAAACCGAAGTTTGGATCGACGCCAAACGCGCGGGTGAAATCGGCGGCTCGGGTAAATTCACCCAAAAGATCTCAGCGGGCGCGCATAAGGTGTCGCTGCGGAAACCGGATTTCGAGCAAGTCTCGGTCACACAGGATTTCAAGCCCAACGGGGTGGTGCGCCTGAACGGAAAGGCGGTGAGGCCCTACGGCACGGTTCAGTTGAAGGTGAGGCCCGCCGGCGCGAAGATTGCGTATGTGCGCGAAGGCGATACTGAATCTCATATCGCGCCCGCGAATCAGGCTGTGCCGCTCCCGCAAGGCATTTATCGGTTCAGTGCCGAAGCCGATCGATACATTTCCAAATCGGCTACGGTCAAAGTGGTTCCGGGCGCCGCAGTTTCGCTCGATTGGACCTTGCAAGCCATTGCCACGCCAGAAGCCGCCGCCACTCCGGCCTCCACGTTTGAGGATGGTAACGCCTGGACCGCAAAGGGAGGTTGGTGGATTCACAACGCGGACGGCTACAGTTTCCTCAAGCGCCGCCAGGGAAGCTTCGAGATCGATATTTTGGAGGAATCACAAAAAGGTTTTCTGCACAGCAGCCCGAAGCGAGTGAATTTCGTCGCCGATTACGTGAACGAAGATAACCGCATCGCCTATACTCTGGACGGTCATAACCTGACCCGCAGAGTGTTCCTGAAAGGGCATGGGCAGCGGACGGTAAGGATCCCATTCGGCATCGATGCCTCGCGCGTTTACCGTCTGGTGGCGCAAATCACCGCGCATTCGGTGATCCTCAAGACCGTGGCCGGAAAGAATCTGGATTCGGTGAAAACCCGCGGCCCCATGGGCAAATTCGGCTTTCGCGACCAAGTGATGCTGCTAGTGCGCTAGCTGAATTTTCCCCGCAGAGCGGCCTCCAGCCCGCGCGCGGCTTCAGCCGCGCTGCTCGTGGAGAAAAGCGCCGTGCTATCCTCATCGCCGTGAGCGCGCCCGAACACTCGCAGATCGCCTTGCTGTTCGACCTCGACGGAGTGCTGGTGCATTCGATGCCGCTGCACACCGAAGCCTGGCGGCACTACCTCGCGAGCCTGGGCATCGAAGTCGAGGATCTCGAGCGCAGCATGCACGGCAAGCGCAATCCCGAGCTCGTTCGTGAATGGTTCGGCCCCGGCCTCGCCGAAGATGCCGTGCTGCGGCATGGCGCGGCCAAGGAGCAGTTGTTCCGCGACCTGATGCTGGCGGAGGACCCCGCGGTGTTCCGCGTTCCTGGCCTGTTGGAATTCCTGGAACGGCACCAAGACATGCCGAAAGCGATCGGCTCCAACGCCGAACTCGCCAATATCGATTTCATCCTCGACCATTTGGGCTTGCGCCGCTTTTTTCAGGCCGTCGTGCATGGGCACGAGGTGACGCGCCCCAAGCCCTTCCCGGATATTTACCTCATGGCTGCCGAGCGCTTGGGCTACCCTCCGGCGGATTGCATCGTGTTTGAAGATTCTCCCACCGGCGTTGAGGCAGCGCGCACGGCCGGCATGCGCGTGGTA
>DASVGP010000069.1:0-11820 GCA_036379475.1 Bryobacteraceae bacterium
GATCCGACAAACCAAACGTTGATGCAACGCGACGCTTATATGATGGGTCGCAATCTATATCTCGGCTCCCCCGCGGATCTCCACCGGATCAATGATTTTAATTATGACCAGAATCAGGATCGCGGTCCGGTGAATGCCTTAGCCCTGGCATATTCCGGCCTTCCGCTAATTTATCCGGATATTGTGGGGGGAACGTTCGGCGAGCATCACTTTAATGCAGATGTCACGCCGCGCATGAAAGTATATATGATGCGAAATGCGCAATGGGCTTCGCTCCATTCCGCGATGGGCATGGGGCAACCGCCGTGGTCCTTCGGCGATCCTCGCGTGTCCAAAGTAATGCTGGAGTCGGCGCAACTGCACGAACGTCTCCATGCCTATCTCTACAGCCAGGCTGTTCGGTGGTTCCACGATGGTTATCCCTGGACGATGGCGCCGCTGCCATTGGCGTATCCACGAGACAAGAACGTCTATGGTCGCGAAAATGAAAAAGTGCGTGGATACGAATGGATGATCGGAGATGCCCTGTTAGCGACTCCTCTTTACGGTAATGACTACGAAAGGGCGAATTCCCGCGATGTATACCTGCCGGACGGTCGCTGGATGGATTACGATACCGGAAAGTTATACGATGGCAATCGTTTTTTAAGAGATTTCTTTTTGCCCCCTGGCAAGACACCGTTATTTGTCGGTGGCACCGGGGTGATTATAGAAGGGGAGTCGTCCGGACTGCAATGCCGCCTTTTCCCGGTCACGAACCGCTCCTCGACGGAGTTCTGGGACCGCGATGGACGGACGGTCTCACGTATTCATTTGAACGTAAGGAACTGGGAACACATCCGTGTAGTTAATCTGCGGACCAAGCTTCCAGTGAAAGTGGCATGGAATAGGAATGCGTTCCAATTTATGCTTCAACCCGGTGAGGATTACGAGGTAGCATGATGGAGCTAAAAAGACTAACCAGAATCCGAGCCGTAGACGAGGTCCATGATGTTGTTCGGGACGCGATCTTGAACCACGTGTTCAAGCCGGGAGAAAGGCTGGATGTGGATGAGCTTGCCAAGAAGCTCGGCGTCAGCTTGACCCCGATCCGCACGGCGATGCAAATGCTAACCACCGAGGGACTGGTGGAGACAAGACCGCGGAGCGGCACGTTTGTCGCAATGCTTTCAAGGCGCGATGTCGAAGAGACCTTCGACATCAGGCTTGCTCTAGAATTGGCAGCAATCGAAAAGGGCGCCGAACGCATTGGCTCGCGGGAACTGACGCGGCTGAAGGAACTGCTTCGGAGAGCGGCGAAGACCGAGGCCGGACGGCAGCAACACGATGAGGCGAATCAGGAACTCCACCGAATTCTGGTTCGCGCAAGCGGTAATAACCGGCTGATGGAAATTTACGAGAGCTTAAATGCACATATTCAGATCGCGAGACTTCATGCCGTTCGCAACGATTGGCGCGGTCGCTTAAACGAAGAGCGTCAGGAGCATGAGCAGATTGTGAAGGCATTGGAACGACGGGACTTGCCGGCCACTATGCGAGTGCTGCGAAAACACATTGACGGGGCTAAACGCGCATTGATTCAGCAATTAGAAGCAAACGAGGCTTCCCGTTCCGACACCGCCTCGGCCGAGGACCATCCATTGTGGGCAAAACGAGTGTAGCGAAGCCAAGAAAGATGAGACAAAAATTCCAGGGTGTATTTCCAATTTTAGCCACGACATTTCACCACGATGGAACGCTGGATATCGGAAGCGAACAAAGGCTGATCGAACATCTGCTGCAGGCCGGGGCGCACGGGTTGGGGCTGTTCGGCAACGCTAGCGAAGGATACACGTTGCTGGAGTGCGAGCGTGATGAACTGCAGACGGTGATCGTGAAAGCCGTAAACGGACGTGTCCCGGTGATTGTAAGCGCAGCGCATAGCGGCACTGATGCGGCCGTGCGACTCTGCCGGAAAGCGGAAGATCTGGGCGCGGACGGACTTCTGGTGCTGCCGCCTTTCTATCTGAAACCGGACGCTAACGGCATCTTCGATTATTATGCAGCCATCGATATGGCGGTTCACATTCCTGTGATGGTGCAGGACGCACCGTTAATGACGGGCATCAATATGACGCCCGGTTTACTCGCACGCATGGACCGCGACTTAAAGAACGTTCGTTATGTAAAGGTGGAAGCTACACCGACAGCGCCCAAGGTCGGCGAGATAGTGCGAGACATTTCTTCGAAGTTCACGGTTTTTGGCGGATTGAACGGACAATTCATGCTCGAAGAGCTCGGCCGCGGCGCGCGCGGAACCATGCCCGGTAGCGACATGACTCGCCACTATGTCGAGATCTGGAACCACTTCGAAGCAGGAGACAATGAAGCCGCTTGGAGCAAATTCACGCGCGCTCTGCCACTCATGCGATTTGAACTGCAGCCTGGCATGGGTGTCTCAGCGATGAAGCACAATCTTGTTTCGGAAGGCATCATTGAGAGCGCCCGCGTTCGGCATCCAACACGATCACTGAACCCGGAGAGCCTTAGCGAGTTGCAGTGGTTACGGGAACGGCTTTCGTGCGCCTGAAAAATCGTGTCGCTCTGGTCTCTGGGGGAGCAAGCGGTATCGGCGCTGCCTGTGTTACGCGCTTCCTTTCGGAAGGAGCGACGGTCGTTTCTTTGGATCGGCTTGCGCATCGAATTCCAGAGGTTCACAGTGTTGAGGCCGATTTAGCCTCCACCGAATCGATGGAGGCAGCAGGCAAACACATTAGCGAAACAGTCGGCGTCGTAGACATTGTTGTTCACAGCGCGGCAGTCACGGCGTTCGCTTCCACCATCGACACCCGGATTTCGGACCTGGAATACATTTTTCAGGTGAACGTAGGCGGAGCCTTTCGAATCGTTCGGCAGTTTGCTCCCGCTATGCGGCAGAAGCGCTCCGGGACGTTCATCATTCTTTCGTCCATTACCGGCCTGGTCGGGGCACCAGGGCTTTCCGCCTATGCGGCCTCAAAGGGCGCTCTCATCACGCTGACGCGGACACTCGCGCTAGAGCTTGCCGAAGACGGGGTACGAGTCAACTGCGTGTGCCCTGGGTCGATCGAGACGCCCTTACTGCGCGCCTCCTTCGAGAAAGCGCCCGATCCAGAGCGCGCTCGGGAAATGAATATTAAACGCCACCCATTAGGGCGTTTGGGAACTCCGGAAGATGTCGCAAACCTCGTTTTCTTCCTCGCTTCCGACGAGGCGTCGTGGATCACGGGCGCGGCTTATACCATCGACGGAGGTGCAAGCATCGCTCGGAGGTGGCGGGAATAAACAGTGCGCATTCGGCAGATCGAGACTTTCGCGATTCGCGTTCCGCGCGACCTGTCGGCTGCGACCGGCTCGGCTGGTTCTCCGACTAAGCTTTCTGGCGGGGGCGAATACAGGTGGTCGGAAGCTTACCCCGCTCTTTATTCCATTCATTTCGAGACTGCACTGATACGCATTACATTGGAGAACGGTTTATTTGGATGGGGCGAGGCGCAAGCTCCGCTAGCGCCGCAGGTGCCTTGCACAATTGTGAACACGCTTCTTGCTCCGGTGCTGTTCCAGGAGCAATTCGACGGTTCCATCAGCGGAGTTGCAGGGCTTTGGCAGCGCATGTACTCCGCCATGCGCGTTCGCGGGCAGACCGGCGGATTCATGCTCGATGCGATCAGCGGTGTAGATCTCGCTTTATGGGACCTGGCGGGGAAAATTGCTAGCTCGCCTGCCGCCTGCTTGCGCGCTCCGCGGCACAAGCTTCTGATACCGGCGTATTTAAGCGGCGTACCGGGTTCGACTCCCGCTGAACGGGTTGAGAATGCGAAGCCCTATCTGAATGACGGGTTTGACACTATCAAGCTCTACTTCGATCAAACCCCTGGTGAGATGCTCGCCACAATCGACGCGTTTCTTTGCCGATTTTCCGGACTGAAGATCGCCGTAGACGGCCTCTGGCGATTTTCTCTCGAAGACGCGATTCAGTTTGGCAAGGAATTGGATGTGCGCCATGCGCGTTGGTTTGAATGTCCGCTGCTGCCCGAGTTGGTGGACGAGCATGCTCTCTTGGCGGCAAATATTCAAACTTCTTTAGCCGTGGGCGAAAGCTATCGCACTCGATGGGAACTGCGCCCTTTTGTGCAGTCGGTTCGCGTTCTCCAACCCGATCTCGGCCGATCGGGGCTGACCGAGAGTTTGGAAATCGCCCGGATGGCGCAACAACACTCTCTGGAGGTAATCCCTCACGTGAGCATTGCTGGCGGCCCCCAAATTGCCGCGGCGCTTCACTTTGCAAGCATAGCGGGGAACTGTCCGCTGATTGAATACAACCCGCGAGTACTCGAAACAGCCAATCGCTTCCTTCGCGCTCCGATTCGAATGGAAGCCGGCTGTTATGGAGTGCCGGAACAAGCCGGGCTCGGGGTGGATCTGGTTGAAATCCCGACTGATTTTGTGCTGAGTCATGAAATTACAAGGCGCAGCTAACACACAGCCTCCCTCCTTAATGGAAATGGCGATGAGGCCGCGCCGCTGGTGGATTGTCGGGCTATTCTTTCTTTCCACCGTCATCAACTACATGGATCGCCAGACGTTGTCGATCCTTGCGCAAACGATCCAGAACGATCTTCATTTGACCGACATCGATTATTCCCATATTGTTCAAATGTTCCTTCTTGCGTACACGGTAGCGTACGTGGCCGCCGGCAGAATCACCGACTGGCTTGGAACCCGGATCGCCATGGCAGCCTTTATCTTTTGGTGGTCTCTCGCTGATTTCTGCACAGGTTTTGCCACAACGGGCGCGCAGCTTGCGGGGCTCCGTTTTCTTCTGGGCCTGGGCGAACCGGGAAACTGGACCGCCGCGCCGAAAGCGATTTCCGAACTGTTCAAGCCACGGGAGAGAGGCCTGGCGCTAGGTTTGAATACCGCCGGAGCAACTATCGGGGCCACGCTCGCGCCACCCGTCATTGTCTACTTGTCTTTGCACTATGGATGGCGCAGCGCGTTCTCCCTTACCGGCGCGCTGGGCGCGTTATGGATTGCTCCGTGGTTACTGGTCTATCGTCCGCCTGCCGGTGTCCGCCGCGTGCGGGAAAAGAAAGGTTCCGAGTGGAAGCGCTGGAAAACGCTGCTGTCCGAACGGGAGACGTGGCTGCTCACAGTTCTGCGTCTGCTTACAGATCCTGTCTGGTATTTTTATCTTTTCTGGTTTCCGAAATATCTTTCCGACGCTCGCCACCTAACGCTTCGGCAACTGGGACATATCGCATGGGTCATCTATCTGGCGGCAGATTTAGGCAGTATTCTGGGCGGATTCGCGGTGTCAAAATGGATTGCCCGCGGTGGCGCGCCCGTCCTCACTGAGCAACGCACGATGACGGTGCTCGCCTGCCTCATGCCCTTAGGCTTCCTGATCCCCTTCACGCCCAGTCTGCCGATGGCGCTGCTGCTGGCCGGATTGGTTGCCTTTGGGCAACTTGCCTGGCAAACGATCACGACGACGCTAGCCGTGAACTACTTCTCGTCTGCGGTAATCGCAACCGTATTCGGCATTATTGCCGCTGGGAGCGGACTAGGAGGGCTGATTTCCACCGGGCTGATCGGCCATGTGGTCACGAGCGGTTCGTACGCGCCTGTTTTCATCGCTATGGCGGCGCTGCATCCTGCATCTCTTCTTTTGCTTTGGCGCGTGCGAAGAAATCGAGCTCAATCCTATGCACGCTAACTAGTCGTCACTGAACAAGTGCTGGAAACACTGATTTTGTTGGAAAGGAGCGATTTTCAGCGGCACAGAAACAACAAAGACCATAAAATGTTTGCAAGAATCTTGCAAACATGAAGCCGCGCAAACCGTCGTCCCAAGAACCACAGAAAGAGCTATTCCGCGTCGAGCTGATCCATTTAATTGATCTCGAGCACCCGCTGGTGAAGCTGGGTGGGGTGGTGGATTGGAGTAAGTTCGACGCCGCCTTCGAGCCGCTGTTCGATGAGCAGACCGGGCGGCCGGCGATCCCGACACGACTGATGGTCGGCTTGCATTATTTGAAGCATCTGCATGGGTTGAGCGACGAAGAGGTGGTTGAGCGATGGGTGGAGAACCCGTATTGGCAATACCTGTGCGGCAGCAAATATTTTGAGCACCGGTTTGCCATCCTGCTTCGTTCCTGACCCGATGGTGTTCGCCAATAGCGGAAAGGGTCCGCGGCAATGGTACGCGGAGGCCATACGCGTCAATAAGAGCTGCGTAGCCAGCCGGAGTTGCTCTTTCCGGGAGCGGCTGCTCTTGAAAAACGGTTACGGGGGCCTGAAAAACGATGTTGTTTAGGCATATGCGACGAAAAGTGGTTTTAATCCATGAATTACGATTATAGATCGCCATCTGCCGTGAAAAACACTGATAGGCGGGGACACACCTCTGCAATCGTTCGTTATTGCCGCGGGGCCGTCAAAACGGTCTCACGTCGTGCTGGAATGTTGGCATAATCTGGAGCATGAATTGGAAAGATCACGGCGTCAAGGTCGTTCGGGCAGGCGAGTTGGATTCGAATACCCCGCAGACTCCGGGCATGTCGCGAGCCGCAGCGATTACACACGCTCGGACCGGAGCCAGTAAGCTCTGGGCGGGTATAGTCACCGTTCAGCCCAATGCAAAGACTGGACCCCACCACCACGGTGCGTTGGAAACGGTTCTTTATGTCGTTAGAGGACGCGCTCGGATGCGCTGGGGCGATCACCTTGAGTTCAGCGATGAGGCGAGACCGGGAGATTTCATTTATGTCCCGCCATTTGTGCCCCATCAGGAAATCAATGCACTTCAGGATGAAACCTGCGAGTGCGTCGTCGTGCGCAGCGGGCAGGAACCCATCGTAGTCAATCTGCAGATCGGCACGCCAGAACCGGCTACCGCTGAACAGTTGAATGCCAGAGGCATAGATTCCCCGTTTCATCCAAGTTCGTAGCTCTCCGGGTGCTCGATGCGACGCAAGTCATTTCAAACGATTACTGCAACGTCTCTGTTCGCGAGCGGGATTCATGACGGAGTTCGCATTTCGGACCCATAATGCCGGCGCCAGCGTGCCCGAGCGCTCTTGCGTGCCCTTTCTCGTTTCTCCTCTATGCTCACTGTGGCCCAATAATTACGCGAGACCTGTCCCATGGTTCTGCGGAATACCTCTGATTGGGCTGGACTCTTGATGTTTCGATTCAGTGGAGAACTGCGCAGTTCTGCCTCACGCCGCAGAGCGTCAAGACCTCGACTGAGCGCCTCATAGCGCGACAGATCGCATTCGTTTGCAATTCGGTTCAGCTTCTTGTAGAACGACTCGGTCGCCTGAAGCCAAACAGGTCGCCTCATATCGTCCGTCTCTTTGCTGGAACGAACCGGCCGAGTTGATGAAGCTGGTTTAGCGGACCGGTTCACGCTCTCTCCTTCCCGAGTTCATCCTCGAGTTCCTCAATGCTCGGCAAACTCCCCTTCAAGTCAGCCGGTAGCGATTCGGATAACTTGTATTCCGAAACGCCGATAGGCGTGTTTGTGTTTCTGAGAGCGTATTCCGCCACGATTTGGTCTTTTGTCTTGCAGATAATCAGGCCGATGCTCGGTCGATCTTCCGGATGGCGTAGCAGATCGTCAACGGCAGCGAAATAGAAGTTCATCTTGCCAACAAACTCTGGCTCAAAGTCTTTCGCCTTCAAATCGATAACGACGAAGCAGCGAAGCTTCAGATGATAGAACAACAGATCGAGATAGAAGTCGTTTCCGCCCACGTCCAGCCGATACTGGCTGGCCACGAACGCAAAGCCTACGCCCAACTCCAGGAGGAAATCCCTCAAGCGTGTCAGTAGGCCCTGCTCCAGCTCTCGTTCGTGAGCATCCTCAGCCAGCGTGAGGAAGTCAAACGTGTAGGGATCTTTCGTAATTTGCTGGGCGAGATCGGATTGCGGCGGAGGGAGCGTCCGCTCGAAATTGGTAATCGCCTTCCCTGAACGTTTGTGCAGCCCGCTCTCAATCCGGTGGACGAGGACATCGCGACTCCAACCGTGTTCCAGCGTAGCTCGGACGTACCACTCCCGATCACGGCGGCCTTTTACATAATCTAGGATCCGAACATTGTGGCCCCAGGGAATTTGTGCAACAGCTTGTTGCACAAATTCCTCGTCTGGCCAAGCCTCCGCAAAAGCCCGCATATATTTGAGGTTCCTGGGTGAGAAGCCCTTCATCTCCGGGAAGGCCTTTTTCAGGTCAGCCGCTAAGCGGTCGATCACTTTGGCGCCCCAGTTTTCTCGCTCCTGCCGAACCAGGATGTCTCGCCCAATCCGCCAATACAGCAGGACCAATTCGCGGTTCACTGAGATCGACGCCCGCAACTGCGATTCGCGGATGCGGCGTTTCAATTCCTGCAAAAAAACCGGGTAGCTATCCGGCACCGCCGCTCGTTTCTTTATCTGCCTTGATTCTTTTCCGGGCGGTGTCAATTGCAAATCTCCCTTTCACTCTGCTTTGGGTCTGTGAGCACGGCGGTCGCTCGATTGACTTCTAAAGCTGTACCATTGCTGCCGATCCTCGCCGGGCACTCCGGCCATAGCAGCCGGATGGATTCCAACCAATTGTCGAGCTTTTCTCGAAACCGGCGCGGTCGCGCATATTCAGTCGATCCGATCTGGCTCGCCAGACCATATGGCCCAAACAGTGGGATTGCTTCTTTGCTCTTCGCCAGAAAGCAGCGATACGAAAGCCACATGAACAAGTCCAGCACGGCCGGCGCTGCCGCCAGCACCTTCACTGCTTCCAGATCTGCCGGAATCGGGTGAGCCATGATCTCCCGGTAAAATTCATCACTGAGCACAATCACGTTCTCGAATTGGTCCGACACCGGGTACTGTTCGGGATTGCGGCTGTACCAGATCTGCGCTTCGCGAAAGAAGCTGAAGCGCGAGCGCTGGACCACCTTCGCCGTTCCTCGAAATGTATCGGTCCCGAAGAAGATGGTTGCCCCAAAGATCCGTTCAAAGGCGGCCACCAATCGCCGGTACTCCTTTCCCCCCTTGTGCATTCCAAACGTTTCCAGCATCTCGGCGGCGGTCCTAAAACGAATCGTTTGGCTCTGCTGGCGGACGGCGAGGGTGGCCAAATAAATCGGCACAATCCGGTCTTGGCCAAACGGCAGACCATAATTCGGATGGCCGGTGATCTGTAGAATAAAATCGCCGTTTCGCCGTTCATATAACATCTCGCCGGCAGGGGGCTTGCGCACCGGCAGCCCACACAGGACAAATGGTCTCGAACTGAATCCCACGTTCTGCTTCCCTTCCTCGCGCTTCAAGCGCACAACGCAACTACCTTCGGCCTGCCGTAGCCTGTGTTTGGAAACCACCAACTCCGGCCGCATCCGTTTCAAAGTGGGACCGGCGGGCTCCAGTCCGCCACCGCCCCGGCTCGTGTTCTGCCCGAGCACACCCCGGGCGTTCCAGTTTTGCAACGCTCACCTCGCGTCAGCGTCGAACCAAGTTCAACGCGCGTTGGGCAAGTGATTTGGAACTGACTGTTTGCTGATTTTCGGGAGCTTAAGCATCCCCGGCTTCAGGAATGCGATTAATGCATTAAGCCGGGCTTCGCAGAAAACCTGAGGAAATTCCATCGCTCTCTATGCACTGGGTGGATCTCCATGAACGCCTTGTTCCTTTATTTACAAACGAGAATAGATTTCCCAAGCTGGACGTCGCGGGTTCGATCCCCGTCTCCCGCTCCATGTTTTCAATAACTTAGCTGGAATTGAGATTTTTGACTACCCTGCTTAACGCATTCTCAGCGCTATCCATTGACTGCAAGTACTTGATTTCGCACAGGCGGAAATGACTGAGTGCCAGCCACTCAGGACTGGCATTCATCCCTGGTATGTGTACGGCAGGAGAGCCTTCGCGGCCAGCGCGACGAGTCCAGCCAGGTGCAAAAAGTACGACGGCAGTGCGAGGCGGGAACTCGGTGGACCTGTAACGAAGAACAAGCTGGCGCCCCGGGTGGTCCGACAAACCGGTAATGTGAATCGGATGAAAATCCAGATTGGTCGTTGGATTAATCGGGATTATCGCGGATGCTGGCGCGTCCAGCGCGGTGGCGGCCAAAGCTTCCGTCCTGCCGGATTTACCAGTCCCTGAGTGCTTCCGCGTCAATCTCCACTTCGGTAAGATCAACTGGCGGTGCACAGTGGTTTGCTAAAAGGGCCGGTATCACATGGAGGAATGTTGCATGAAGCTTGGGTTCGGCCTGTACAGCCACATGTTGAACCGCACCCTTACTTTGAATTCGCACGGCAAGTAGGGTCGACGCACGTTGTTCTTCATCTGGGCATGATTTTGGAATCCGGTACGGCGAGCCCAGCGTCCGCTCGTTTACCGCCCGTACCTCTATCAAAAGCTCATTGATATCAACCATAACCCTTCCAATCAACTGGAATACTGTATCGGCACACTCGCCGAGATGCGAGACGGCGACGTCTATGATGCTGTGGACCGCTATAGTGCGCAAATCGAGACGCCTACGTGCAATTAAGAAACGTGTGCGGTAAGGTTGGGCGTTATCGCGAAACGCATATTGATGAAGGCAACGTGGATGTGCTCCGGGTCCTCAGAATCCTGAAGAGGAACAATTTTTCGGGAGTCATCATTCCCGATCATGCCCCGCAATTGATGTGCGACGCTCCGTCGCGTTCGGGCATCGCGTTTGCCATGGAATATCTACACCGGCATGAAAGCTGTCGAGGTAAACTGACCTGCACCCCGGAAAGCCGATGCAGAACGGCCACGTGGAAAGCTTCAACGGGCGCCTGCGAGATGAATGCCTGAATGCGAACTGGTTCCGCAATCTCTTCGAAGCGCGCGGCCGGATCGCAAGCTGGCAAGCCGATTACAACAGCGCCCGGCCACACAGCAGCCTGGCGTATCGAACCCCGGACGAGTTCGCAGCCCAGTGGCAGCGCCCTTCGTCCTCTTCGATTTCGATACCGCAGTCGGAACCGTCTGTCAAGGCTTCCCTGACGGCGCGCTTACGCGCGGCCTTGACAGACGAACCCGACTGCGAAAAGCCGCCTGATATGAGGACGAAGGGCTTCCGCGACGGAGTGCTTACGTGATATTTTCAAGTTCTAACTGGACGAGCAAACGGGGCAGGTCAAAACCAATCGTGAATGATTTTCAAGATAAAGTTGCGGTCGTTACCGGCATAACGGGCATCGGCAAAGCTATCGCATAACGTTTTTGCGCGGGGCGGCGCCCGCGTTTTGGCCTGCGGCATCAATGAGGCCGCGAACCATCTACTTCATAAAAGAGGCCGCGGCGGAGGGATCACGATCAAGCCCGTCACTGCGACGCTCTTCCGGAGTAGACGTCAAAGCGGCGGTGCTTGAATCGTCTCATTTGTTCGGCGGTTTGGATATACTCGTGAACTCGGCGGCCGTTCACCCGTAAGGTACCGTGTTGGAGACCAATGTTGAAATCTGGAATAGCTGCCTCAGCGTAAACTTGACCAGCATATTTCTTTTCGCGCCTTTCTGTATGCCGGAAATGGGAAAACGGGGTGGGGCGCGATGGTAAATGTGGCAGCTGTGCAGGGTCATGACTGCCAGCGCGGAGTTGCGGCTTCATGTGGCATCGAAGGGAGCTATTCTCAGCCTCACCCGGGCTCTCGCGCTCGACCACGCGCCCGGTGGCATTCGAAGTCGCGGATCTGATAGTAATTATCAGCGTCCAGCCCTCGCCGACCACATTATCGGCTGTCCGCATGAAGAAGGGATCGATTATCCCGAGGGCGGA
>DASVGP010000070.1:0-18172 GCA_036379475.1 Bryobacteraceae bacterium
CAAAGCATGGAAGCCAAGCGCCCGCGCGCTGTACGACGCTGTTCTGGGCGCTGTTCCCAACGTCAGCCGATTTGGGCACCTCACAATTGTTCCGGACGGTGACTTACATCTCATTCCCTTCGATGCGCTAGTATCTCCGTCCGGCAAGCTCGTCGGGGAAACTACGGTGACTTCATATGCACCATCTGCCGTGAGCGATTTTCTGCTGAAGACGCGCCCGGAGCCCCGGGCCGCGCGAGCCTTCCTTGGAGTTGGTGGGGCGATTTACAACAGCGCCGGCATGAAACCGTTCTTGCTTGCGAAGGCAGCGACGAGAGCGGCATATCTCGGGATTAATGCGGCGAAACTCCCGAATCTGCCGGGTTCGCGGGAAGAGGTACAGTCCGCGGCCGACATTCTGGGCGCCACAAACGAAAACACAACGCTGCAAATTGGAAGCGGTGCCACGGAGTTTGCATTCACGCACGCTCCGCTCGCAAAATATCAGATTATCCACTTGGCAATTCACGCGGTAGCCGATCCGAGTGATCCAAGCAGAGCGGCGCTGGTTTTTCCGCCGGATTCACAGCACGGCAGCGACGGATTGCTGGACCCGCGCGACATCGCAAATCTCCATTTACGAGCGGAAGTGGTTGTCCTGTCTGCGTGCGACACAGCCGTCGGACGTCTGCAAGGTCAGGTTGGCGTTGCCAATCTCTCCCGAGCCTTTCTGGAGGCTGGCGCAGATAGTGTCGTGTCCACGCTGTGGCCGGTGAATGATGTTCGTTCGGTCTATTTGATGAAAGCTTTTTACCGGAATCTGGCAAACGGGCGGTCTGCGGCAGACGCGCTCGCCTTGGCGAAACGCCATGTGCTGCATCAATCCGGACCCGATACGTCGCCTCGGCTGTGGGCCGGCTTCGTGCTGCTCGGCAATGGAGATGCTGCCCTACAAAAATCTCAAGCGGCCGCGATTCGGCCGCCCGATAGAATCCAATGACTGATAGCACATACGAGAGCATTCGGACCAAGAGCGCCGGATTGATTCGGAACAAGTTATTCCACCCACACAAGGAGAATGGTGAGCTGGTCGCCTTAAGCGAGGAGTTCGCAGATCTATGGCCAGCATGGGTGAAGAGCGGCGACCTGGAACGCGAAGTGAATGCCTGGTTCCGCAAACTCAAGCTCAGCCATACCGGATTTTGGCGGGGAGCTGGCGCGGGGATTCCTCCATATTTCGCGATCAACGCAGTTCTCAAACGCCTGGATGGGCGCCTGGTCTTCTGGGACGTGCTTCCGGGAGGACTCGCGGAACGAGCGAGTATCCGCCCCGGAGACGTTCTCTTGGGCATCAACGGGGTGGAGGTCGGACCCGATGAACCTCGGTTTCGGCTCGGGGGCGAGTACGGCCTGACCATCTCGCACGCTGGGGCGGAGAAAACGGCTAAGGTCGCTCTTCCCGGTGTTGGGCCGAAGGACCGGCCGCCAATGACACACCTGAATCCGCTGACTGTTTCGACGAAGGGGCGCATCGCAGTGCTGAAAATCACTTCGTTTCCCGGCGCAGTCGGATTCGATTTGCTACGCGGCCTCAAGAGCGCCCTTGCTCACTTCGCGGAGAAAAAATGTGACGGCCTCATCGTCGATCTGAGGTCGAACTGCGGAGGCGGACTTTCCTCTGTGCGGTTGATAAGCTTGCTGGTTCCAGATCGCAGGCTAATCGGCTATAGTCTGACCCGGGTAGGAAGGGATCGCAAGAAAACTCCGGAACAACTGCCCGCCATCCGACGCCTGCCCGAAACGAAGCTCACCCTGCTCCCTCTTGCGATTCGATTCAAATTTGTCAATCGAGATCGTTCGTTTCGTCTGTTCACAGAAGGGCTCGGCCCCATGCCGTTTCATAGTCGTGTAGCGATTTTGGTCAATGAGTACACGAAGAGCGCTGCCGAAATGATAGCTGCGTTCGCCCACAACGAACGCGCGGCACATGTCATTGGCACCCGAACGCCTGGCGAAGTCCTCGGGGCGGCCAATTTTCACGTCGGCGGCGACTATCGGCTCAGAATGCCGATCACAGCTTGGTACACGGCAACAAATGAATTGATTGAGGGTTCAGGTGTGCCGGTGCAACGCGAGCAATCGAACACGGTTGAGAGCCTTCGTGAGGGGCGTGATCTGGCGATGGAAAAGGGAGTGGAAGCGCTGATGTGACGGTAAGTCCAGAGCTGTTGAGCGTCAGCCGGTAGGTCTGCGCTGCGCGTGACACTTCTATTCGGGATCGAACCTCACATCTCCAATGCGCGTTTCGCGCCAAAGTGGCTGATCTACGGATCCACGAGCTGTCAGTCGTAAACCCTTGGCGACTGCCCACGGGTCATCGGCACTGCACGCGTCGGACATCCCGAGTTCACTTGCCCAACGTCACTGCATGCGTAGCGAGATCGCGCGACGCTACAACGGATTTACTACGATCAGACAGTCCGGGCCGCGCGTGTGCGCGAGCCCGGCGACCTGCTATGGAGCCTCGTGACTCAAAGCGACCGAAAACCTGACGTCTCTTCCGTCAGCAACGCGTCGACGAGCGTCTGGGGAGTTAAGCGGTAAGTGGAGGACGTTGTGGATCAAGACATGCGAGGAAAGGTCGCGCTGGTCACTGGGGCAGCATCCGGTATCGGTTTAGCAACGGCCAGAGCCTTCGCCGAAGCGGGTTGCCCAGTGGCATTGCTTGACGTTGACGAAAGGGCGGTGGGCTCCGCTGCGGAACAGCTGCGCTCGTGCGGGAAGGAAGCAATCGCGGTGCGCTGTGACGTATCTCAGGAGAACGCCGTGGCTGCGGCAATTCATGAGACCACGTCCACTTTCGGTCACCTGGACTTTGCCTTCAACAATGCTGGGATTCACGTCCCTGTCGCTGAAATTGCTGATGCCTCTAGCGACGATTTCGACCGGTTAATTGCGATCAATCTCCGAGGCGTGTGGATTTGCATGAAATACGAACTTCGTCACATGCGTGAGCGAGGAAGCGGTGTCATTGTCAACTGCTCATCGACTAATGGACTGATTGGCAACCCGGGCCTGGGGGCATATACCGCTTCAAAACACGGCGTTATCGGGTTGACGAAGAGCGCTGCTCTTGAGTACGCGGGACGGGGCATTCGCGTCAATGCAATATGTCCAGGAGTTATCGACACCCCCATGGTCGCCAACGCCGTGGCGAACGAACCGGAAGCGATGAAAGCCGTGTTGAGGGATATCCCCCTCGGTCGGATGGGCAGATCGGAAGAGATTGCTTCCGCCGTCATGTGGTTGTGCAGCCCCGGAGCGGGATTCATGGTTGGGCAGATCATCGTTCCTGACGGTGGATACACAACGCGGTAATCCATCGCCATAGAGTTGCTGCGGTATTGCGTGCAATGCCGTATGAAGCGCAGGATCCGAAAAATGGGTCGTCGTCGGATAGACCCGCCGCTAACGGCCTGGCGGCGATTTGAGATTCGAGTGGCGGTTGAGACCAGATTACGTTACCCTTGGCGACTAAGGAGGAGCTATTTTGTATTGGGTTACCTATTTCTCAGGGAAGCTCAAGAATGCTGTGCCTGCGGTCGTTCCGTCCCAACGCGTCATGGGATCGGGACAGTTATGGCCATCCGGCGCCTCGTGCGGGTGCGTCAATGGTTAGTACCTGGCCCGTTCGTGCGCCGGAAGCCATGTGCTCAGTACCACGCCACTCGGTGGCCACCATGAACAACGTTTTCCGGTCCGCGCCCCCAAGCATGCACGCGAAACAGCCGCGATCAAGATCGATCGTCTGCAGCACCTCACCACCTTCGCGAACGCGCACGCAACGCTTGTTGGGAACATCCCCGTACCAGACGGCACCTTCCGCGTCCACGCAAATGCCGTCCGGGACGCCGTCGACAAGGTCGGCCCAAACCCGCCGGTTTGAGAAGCTGCCGTCGGCCTCGATGTCGAATACCGTAAGCCTTTTTCCATAAGACTCAGCGACAATGAGCATCGAGTTGTCGGGCGTCACGGCCATTCCATTCGGGAATGCGATGCCATCCGCGACCTGTCGAGCCGAGCCGCCGGGCGGGAGCAATGCGATAGTTCCGGGGGCGAACTTGCCGCCGGGAAATTCAAAGCCTGCGTTGTTGATGTAGGCGTTGCCCCGGCCGTCCACGACTATCTCGTTCCAAGGGTGTCCTTTCTCAGCGAGCCCGGTCAGATCGGCATGGGTCACCAGCGACCCGTCGGGTTCCCTGCGCAGAAGAAGCCCATCGCGCGCCGAGATGACAAGCAGGCGCCCATCCGGCAGCCAGTCGATGGACATCGGAAACGACGGAAAGCGCACCCGAACCATGATTTGCCTGTTGCCGTCGAGATCGACGGCAACGACCTCTTGCGCTCCCCAGTCGGCGAACCATAGACGGTTGCCATGCCAACGCGGCGACTCGCCGAACGCAAGATCGGTCAACAGGGTTTTTATTTTAGGTGCTGGCGATTCCTTTGACGGCAACACAACTGCCTCGGTCAGAAGAAAAGTGGTATGGCGTTTCCCTCCCGCGCCGCGTCGCTCGATCGATTTCGAGCTTCACAACACATTCAAGCGCGCCTGTCCGTATTCTATGTCTCACGATTCTCATGGCTGACGGCTTCACTTCCTTTGAGCGGCCAGCCGCGCGCGAGCCCACCGGCGAACCTGCGCATGGCCAGGTGCATGATTCGTCCATCGCTTTGCGGGTGAGCGCGCTTCAAAATGCCATGACAGCAGCATCGGCGACACTCTGTTTCTCATTCCGCATTACGCACCTACACAAGGTCGGTTCGAAAACCGGCCTGGCAGGCCAAAGGCTTGCTTCACAGGGCGGCGGAGTAGCAGCCAAGCCAAGCGTCGAGACGAATTTCGATACTGCGCAGACGGCGCCCGCACGCAAAGTGCGTGAGCCACGGGAGACCCTCGCAAGCGGCAAAGAAATGGAACTGCAGTAGTACAGAGCGGCTGGCCGCATCATTTACAATTGTCTGGTTACAGGAGGATATGATCTAAGCACAATGAGTCTGACCAATTCAGCGATCGACCGCCGCAAGTTCCTGCTCTCGTCGGCTTCCGTGGCCGCAGCGGCCACTCTGGGGAGCGCGGCTCCGGCAGCCTCCGCAAGCCCCGACAAGAAGATGGCACGTCTGTTCCCGGGCTGCTGTGCATATTCGTATCGCAAATACCTCCAGCACGGCCCGATGACGATGGAGGATTTTATCGACAATGCCGTGAAGCTTCAGGTCGTGGGCCTCGACATGACCACTTACTATTACAAATCCACCGAGCCAGCCTACTTAGCTTCTCTCCGCCACCGAGCCTTTAAGAAAGGTGTGGTGTTTTCGGGAGTGGCCTGCCCGGCCGGCATGGTGCATGCCGACGCAGCCAAGCGGGCACAAACCGTGCCGGAGATCAAGAAGTGGGTAGACGTCACCGAGGCACTTGGCGCTTCGCATTTGCGCGTCTTCGCCGGCAGGCGCGCCAATTATCCAGGACGCGCAACCCCGCCGCCGCACGGAGTTACCAAAGAGCAAGCTGTTGGCTGGGTGGTGGAAGCCATGAAAGAGGCCTGCGATTATTCGGGGAAAAAAGGCATCATAGTCGCCATTGAAGATCACTCCGACATCAGCCAGGACGCCGACACCTGCGTGGAAATCATGCAGCGGGTCCGTTCACCTTATGCGGGGATCAACCTGGACATCACGCATCTCCGTCCCAGGGAAACCATTTACGAACAGATCAAAACCCTCCTTCCTTACACGACCGGCACCATCCATATCCGAGACGTATTTGACGACAACACCACCCCCGTCGATATGGACCGGGTATGGCAAATCTTCGCCGATTTCGGTCTAAAAGCTTTTCCGTCGGCCGAGTACCAGGGGAAAGAAGATCCGAAAACCGGAGTACCGAAGCTGACGGAGAAGATCCGAAAGCTGTGTGCCAAGTATTCGACTGCCTGATGGGGAAGACATTGGTGAGCCGGGCGGGGATCGAACCCGCGACCACCGCATTAAAAGTGCGATGCTCTACCATCTGAGCTACCGGCCCGCTAGCGCCCAGGATAGCAAGTGGGCAGACGATCGCTTTGATCGTCCGGCCGGCTGCCACACGTCGGCAGACCACAGACTGCGATGGTCTGCCCCACAGCATGCGAAACGTTTGGCGCGGCGGCGAATCCCTGGTGTATGGCGAACGTGCGCTCCTGGCTGGCGCTGGCGGGATGGGCTGGCGCGATTGTCGCGGGAACGGTATTTGCCCGCAGAGCGGCTCGCGCACCGCTGGCCCTTGCAGGCAAAACCGTGCTCATCACGGGTGGCTCGCGGGGACTCGGGCTTTCGCTTGCCTATGAACTCGGCCGCTGCGGATGCCGCATCGCCATTTGCGCTCGGGATGCGGCGGAGTTGGAAGCGGCGCAAGCACAATTGGCAGAGCAGAATATAGAGGCTGCGGTATTTCCGGCGGACATCGCCAACCCGGAGGAGGCTCGCGCCCTGGTCGAGCGTGCAATCGAACATTTTGGCCGGCTCGACATTCTGGTCAACAATGCCGGCAGCATCAAGGTCGCGCCTTTCGAGGCTCTGGAGCATTCCGATTTCGAGGAAGCGATGAATCTCATGTTCTGGGCTCCCGTCAACCTCTCGCTCGCCGTGCTACCGCACATGCGCCGTGAAGATGGCGGGACCATCGTGAACATTGCCTCCGTCGGCGGGCGCGTTAGCGTGCCGCATCTGCTCCCATACTGCTGTGCGAAATTCGCGTTGACGGCGTTCTCGACGGGCCTGGGCGCCGAACTTCGCGCGCCGCTGCACATGCTGACGGTAGTCCCCGGCCTGATGCGCACCGGCTCCTATCTAAACGCGAAATTCCGCGGACAGGCTGAACAGGAATTCGCTTGGTTCAGCCTGCTGGGCAACCTGCCGGCGTTTTCGGTCTCGGCAGACCATGCCGCCCGAACCATCCGCGAGGCGATGGAGCACCGCAAATACACCTGCACGATTTCGTTGCCCGCCAATCTACTGATCCGCAGCGAAGCGGTTTTTCCCGAAACGACCAGGATCGCGCTTGCGGCCACCAGCGATTGGCTGCTGCCGGATGCGCACGGCCAGACAAAGGTGGTTCCCGGGAAATTTATGGTCGCCGATTTTGGCCGTATTTTTCAGGCATTTACCTCGCTGGGCAGGCAGGCCGCGGAGAATTTGAACGAATAGCATTGTCATCCTTTCGCCTCACCGGGACGACGCTGCGTTCTCTCTGTGCTTGAGCATGTCGCGCTGGGCTTGTCTCGGAATGCGCGTGCGCGTGGTCAATTTCTTCACGCAAAGCGCTTATGCGCCCAGAGCTGCCGTGCAGGAAGCGGCCGCCATTTCTCTTCTGCGGGAATCAGAGGACCGGGCCGCGCTTTTTGCTGTCGATCTTAGAATCGAAACCAAGTCTTTCCGTTTTCTGGACGCGCCGTTACGGCTGAGCATCTCCGCGAAGGAAGTCTTTAGCCGCCCGCCCGATCATTCGGTGGAGGATCGTCTGATCGCTGCCATCTCCGGGTTCGTTCGCAATAACCTGATCCTTTCACCTTTGGGATTGGGCGATCATGTGGACCATCTGGCGGTTCGATCGGCTGCCGTTTCGGCCTGCCGCAGGCTTGGGAATCTCGGTTTTTACGAAGACCTTCCTTACGCAATCTGGACGACGGAAAAGGCGCTTAACAACCGCGTAGAGGAAAGCGGCGCATCCCTGCGCCCCATTGTGATCCCCGCGGAGAAGCCGTTCTGGGCCAAGCGCCGGATCGTTGCGCGATACCGATCCCAAATTACGCCGCAAGAAGCCGATCTCATTGCTCGATTCGCAAGCCGATATGGCGGCGAGAGGATCTGGATTCCTAATCGACTCGCCAGAGTGCTTCGGCAAACGGCCAATCGCGATCGATCCACATCTCAAAAGGAGCAAATCCCGCCTCGCGCGCGAACCGGTTCAATTCGTTCGCGGTGAACTTGTGGGAAGATTCCGTCCAGATGGTTTCTCCCGCGCGGAAAGCGATTTCGGCTTCGAGTGCCCGCACATAGACTTTTTGGTTCTGCTGCGAGAGCAGATGCATTTCGATGCGGCGCTCGTCCGCATTCCAGCGCACTTCGTGAGCGAATGATCGCAGATCGAATTCGGCGCCCAACTCACGGTTGATGCGCCCCAGCAGATTTAAATTGAACGCTGCAGTCACGCCTGCCGGATCGTCATAAGCCAGAAGCATGGTTTCCACGTCCTTCACCAGATCGGCGCCTACTAGCAGCGTGTCGCCTGCCTGCAACAGCGAGCGGATGTGGCGGAGGAAGACAGGAATTTCGCCACGATCGAGGTTTCCGATAGAACTGCCCAGGAAGAGCACGAGCAGCGCTTCACCTGGGTCGCGGCGCGAGACAACGAACTCAAGACCGTCGATCCAGTCCGCGCGCACGGGCTGCACATCGGCAACCGTCGCGAGCAAATGCCGGCACGAGGCGAGCGCACTTTCCGAGACATCGACCGGATAGTAAGCGGGACGGCTGCGTTTTCGCGCCAGCGCTTCTAGCACAAATCGCGCTTTGGCTCCGTTCCCGCTGCCGAGTTCGGTGATGTTGGCAGCCTTCGCGGCGCGTGCAATATTCCCGGCGTAGCGCTTCAGCAAACCCGTATCGGTCCGCGTCAGGGCGTATTCGGGCAAACAGGTAATGGCTTCAAACAGGCTGCTGCCCAGGTCATCATAGAAATACCGCGGAGGAATTTTCTTCTGCCCAGGACGCAAGAGTCCTTCGGCGACGTCAATAGCGAAGCTGGATAAGAGCGGTTCGGTGGCGGCCGGCATGCTGGTCTCGATCTCAGTTTTCAACGCAGCGAAAAGCCGCGTATACGTACGGATAATCGCGCCGGAACCAGTTGCGGAACGAACGCCGGAGGAGGCGCGCAGCCGTTCGCGGCGATGCGCCCTTCATCACATAATGATGCCCATCGAAGAAGTTCGCCGAATATCCGGCGTATGCCGGATGAGCCTGGAAACCCGGAAAAGGCGCGAATACCGTGCGCGTCCATTCCCAGCCATTACCCGCTAACTGACTTACTCCGAAGACGCTGTCGCCATCCGGTGCGGCATCGACCGGCTCCGGATCCCAGCGTGCGAAATCAAAATTGCCGTGCTCGCGCCGCGGCGCTGCATCTCCCCACGGATATGCATGCGGCTCGGGCGTGCCATTTCCGTACGCTGCGCGATGGAACTGCTCTTCGGACGGAAGACTCTTGCCCATCCACTGCGCATAGGCTTCGGCTTCGGCCTGAGTGACGTAGACCGGCCAATCGAGCGGCAGCGGAATTTCCGCGAACATGCCGCGATAGAAAATCGCATCGCCGCGCTTCACCCAAAAGTGCGGCAGTGCGGCGCCTTCCCGCACGAATCGAAGATACTCGCCATTGCTCACCTTCTGCCGCTGCATGCGAAAACCAGGAACGCGCGTTGCGAATTGCTCATATTCGTTGTCCCAGCCAAATCCGTCATTACGCGGTTTCCCGAGCACGGCGGAACCTTCCGGAATATCGCGCCAAATGTTGGCCGGCGCCTCCCTGCCATCCGCGGCGTCTTCCAATCTCGCAGGCGCATTCTTCAATCCGTAAGCGAAATTATGGAACATGTAGACGAGCGTTTCCAGATGCATCTGCCGATGTTCCAGCGCCATGCAGATAACATCTTCGGGCGCTTGTTCGAGGCTCCGGTCGACGCGGCGGCGGCAGCGCTCGTTATAGGCCTGTACTTGTTCGAGCGAAGGCCAATCTGCCGGAGTATCTTGCGGAGGAGCGGAGGAATCGGGATCGATGCCGGCTTGAAATAAAGCATCCAACTCAGGATCCGGCGATTTAAGGCCCAAGCCTTCGCGGCAAATCTGAATGGAATCGAAACCGTCCAGATGGCCCAGATAGAAGATCACGCGATGGCGCAGGGCGATGGGGCGTTCGAACAAAGCCTCCGGCTTGAGGATGTCAAAGAGGCGTTCACTCTGGGTGCGCGCCGCTTCCAGTTGCAGCAACAGTCTGCTTCTAGTGGTTTCCAGTTGGGTGGCAGGCATCTCGCGATTGGACGCGCAAAAGCCGGTTCGATTAGCAGAAATTCTGCTCAGAAGGGAATACCGGCTGCTCCGCTACGTCAGTTCACTAATCGTTTCGATTCAAGACGGAGCGCGCAAGTTGCAGGGCTTCTTTGCGAGTATGGATCTCGCCTTCCAGTTGCGCATTCTCCACGGCTTCGAGGACGCGCCCGAAATCGGGGCCGGGCCGGAAGCCTTCGCGGATCAGGTCGCCGCCGGTGATCAAGCGCGGCGGCCGAAGTTCTTCCTGGCCCAGTTCGCCCAGCCTTTCTTTGACGTATTCGTAAGAATCCGTGTAACCGTTGCTTGCCAGACAGTCGAGCCGGTGTAGTTCGAGATGCTCCTCAAAACGCGGCAGGCGCAGGAAGCGTTTCAATGTGCTCAGACGCATTTGCCGCACATCTTTAAAGCGCATGTGATTGGCGATTAGCGAGGTGACCTGCTCGGCGTCTTCGTTCGAGAATCTTAAGCGCGACAAAATTCCGCCCGCCATCTTCGCGCCCACTTCGGCGTGGCGGTCGAAGCGAATGCGATCCGGCGCGCGGCGAAAGGTGGGCGGCTTGCCCACGTCGTGCAACAACACGCCGAGCGCAAGCGTCGCCGAAGGATCTTTCAGCTTGTCCAGCATGAACATAATGTGCTGCCAGACATCGCCTTCGGGATGAAACTCGGGCGGCTGCTCCACGCCGTGAAAGGCATGCACTTCCGGAAGCAGATAAGCAAGCAGGCCGGAGCTGTCCAGTAATTCGAATCCGTAGCGCGCCCCGCCTTCGGTCAAAATACGCATCAGTTCGTCGCGGATGCGCTCGGCCGAAATTTTGCCGATGGACGCGGCCAGACGCTGCATGGCCTGAAACGTGCCGGGATCGATGGAGAATCCTAGCCGCGCGGCAAAGCGCACGGCGCGGAGCAGGCGCAGATGGTCTTCTTTGAACCGCTGTTCGGGGTCTCCGATTGCGCGCACGATCCTCCGCTCCAGATCGGCGCGGCCGCCGACAAAATCGAGGATCTCTCCCGAGAGCGGGTCCTGCATCAGGCCATTGATCGTAAAATCGCGGCGGCGGGCGTCGAGGGCCGGATCGGTTTCAAAAGATACGCCGGCCGGGCGCCGCCCGTCGATGTACGCGCCCTCGCTGCGAAAGGTCGCTACCTCAACGTGTACGCCCGCGTCACGCGCGATCAGCACCACGCCAAAATGCGCTCCAATCAACTCGGCGCCGGGAAAAAGCGAGAGTACGCGCTCCGGAACGGCATCGGTTCCGATATCAAAATCCCGCGGAGCGATTCCGAGAAGGCGGTCGCGGACACAGCCGCCCACAAGGTATGCCTTCTGTCCATGGCGGCGCAGAGTGCGGACGATCTCGAGCGCTAAGGTTTCGCGAAGAACCGTGACCGAATCCATGGCGGCATGCGCGGCACCGTCCGAATCCGAGCCGGAAGCGTAAGCGACCATATTGGGGCAGCCCGCGCTCGGGCCTCGGTTTCAGGGCTTCGCATCCGGCGTCAAAACACCTGCCTCGCCGCTCGCCGAACCGCTACCAGCCGCTGCTGCCTGGGCTGCTTCTTCGGCCTTCTTCAGTTCCTTTTTCGACGGAGGCGGTTGCTCGTGCCGGTAATCGTGGTCGTGATAGCAGGTGCGGCACCGAACTTTGGCAGCCTGTCCGTCCACCAGAGAAACGATGGAATGATTAGTGACGCGGCGGCACTTGACGCAGTGGTCGTCGATCACATCTCCTAGCCGAGGGTCGCCCATGTAAAAACGCCGACAACTGGAGTATAGCAGTTTGAGGGCGGCGGAACGCTCGTGACAAACTTGTACCGGAGCTAGTCACGTGCAATTCTACTTCGAGCCCGACCCGGGCCAGGATTCGCCCCAGCTCGTGCGCATGGTGGTGGAGATCCCCAAGGATTCCAGCAACAAATATGTATTTGATCCCACGCTCGGCATGTTCCAGCTCAGCCGTGCCTTGTACTCTCCCATGCATTACCCCGGAGATTATGGCTTCGTTCCGGGAACCGTTGCGGACGACCACGAGCCGCTCGACGTCCTTTGCATCGTCGCCGCGGCCAGCTTTACCGGATGCCTCACTCAAGTGCGGCCGGTCGCCATGCTCGACATGCTCGACGGCGAAGAAACCGACCGCAAGATTTTATCCGTGCCGAACCGGGATCCGCGCTACGCCGGCGTCCACTCGCTCGCCGATCTCGACGAGCATATCCAGCGGGAGATTGAGCACTTCTTCAAAATCTATAAAGTTTTGGAGGGCCGCAATGTGCGGATGCGCGGCTGGCATGGCATCGAAGACACCCACGAAGCGATCCGGGAGGCACGGGCGCGATATCTGGAGCGGGCCGGCCCGGCTAGGAGCTAGGCTCCGGCTAATAGAGTGATGAGGGAAAGCGTTCTGCTCTCAGGCGGCAGCGTGGTGGACGGTTCGGGCGCTGCGCCTGTGCCGGCCGATGTGTTGCTGGAGGAAGGCCGCATCGCCGCCGTGGGCAGGATCCATTCACCGGATGCGCGCCGCGTGGATTGTACCGAGCTGATCGTGGCGCCCGGATTTATCGATGCGCACAGCCATTCGGACCTGCAGGTGCTCGAACACCGGCCGGAAAAGTTGCAGCAAGGCGTGACGACCGAGGTGGTAGGCAATTGCGGGTTTTCCGCATACCCGACCGGTACACATCCCGGCGAGTTGCGAGAGTTCGCGAACGGAATCTTCTGCGGCGATGGAGGTTGGGGATGGGCCTCTGCGACCGATTATCTGAAGGATATCGAAGCGCGCGCGATGACCGGCGCGCTTTCGCTCGCTGGGCATGGCAGTCTCCGCATCGCGCAAGCCGGGTTGCGCCAAGGGCCGCTGCCGGCGCGGGATGTGGAGGCCATGGCGGCGGTTTTGGATGAGGCGCTAGAAGCGGGAGCGGTGGGCTTCTCGACGGGGCTCATGTATGCGCCGGGCTCCAGCGCGCCTTTTAAAGAGCTGGAGGCGTTGTGCCGGGTGGTGGCAAGGCGCGGGAAAGTGTATGCGACGCATATGCGCGGCTATTTCGGCGATGTGCTGGAGGCGATCGACGAACAGTTGGAGTTGGCCCGGCGAACCGGCTGCAAACTGCAGATCTCGCACCTGCAAGTCGTAGGGCGCAGTAACTGGCCTTTGCAACCGCGGGCGCTGGAAAAAATCGAACGGGCGCGGGCGGAAGGCCTGGACGTGGCGTTCGATTGCTATCCATACACTGCGGGGAGCACAGTCTTAACACAGATTTTGCCTCAAGCGGCGCTGGAGGGCGGCACGGAACGCATGCTGCAACGCCTGAGCGATCCAGCGGAGCGAGCGCGGATCACGCGCGAAACGGAGGCGAACTTGGCGTGGGACTGGCTGGACATTTTGATCTCGGCGGCAGGCTCGGGACCGCGCCCTGAAGTCGTTGGGCGCAGCATTGCCGATCTCGCGGCGGAATCAGGCCGCGCGCCGGTGGAGACTGCGCTGGACCTGTTGATCGAGGAAGAGGGAGCCGTCAACATGATCTCGTTCAACCAGAGCGAGGAGAATTTACGGCAAACGCTGGCGCATCCTTTATCTCTGATCATCAGCGACGGATTTTACGTCAAGGGCCGGCCGCATCCCCGGCTTTGGGGGACGTTCCCGCGCCTGCTTGGGACGTTCGTTCGAGAACAGAAGCTGCTTTCGCTCGGGGAAGCCGTGCGGAAAATCACGCGCGCACCGGCGGAACGGTTCGGAGCGAACGATCTCGGGCGCATCGAGGCCGGTGCGGTTGCGGATGTGACGGTGTTCGATGCCGAGAAGATAGGAAGCACGGCGGATTATCACGATCCGGAGCGGGCCCCAGAAGGAATCAAGGCGGTATTTCGGAGAGGAAGACAAGTGTTGTGAACCCACGGTGATCTGGTCGGTCCTCGATGTTTGTCGGATCAATTGCTATTCACAAATGCGCTTCAGTTCGCTGATGATCTGCGTGTTTTGGCCGTGGTCATTACCCTGCCGCGTCAAGAGACGGATCCTTCGATAATGAAAATGTGGATTGTCTCAGCTGTGGACTTACGTCGTCGCCGGCAAGCCGGGAGCACGTCTTCGCGCAATGGCTCTTGAAAGAGCTTCGCTCGCCATCAATGACTTTTTACCGCCGCTATGAGGACGGCAAAACCGAGCCGTACAGACAAACCATAAGCCTTCAATCATTCATACTTAGGCGCATCTGCGAAGGCTGCAATAACGGCTGGATGAGCCGCTTGGAGGATTCGGTCAAGCCGACGATAGTCGCTCTGATGAAGGGCGAGAGGGGCTTGAGTGAACTGAGCGAGGATGAACGCAGGAGACTGGCTCGGTGGGGGGCGAAGACAGCGATTGTCGATTCATATGCAATCGGGGCGGAATGTCCCATCGATTTTTCGTTATTAAGATGGATGAAACAGAACGAAAACGATGTCCCGGGACGCTTCGCAGTGGCGGCTTATCAGATAGATCTGAACAGTATCGGTCATTTTCAATGCGGCATAGTACGCGATTTGCTCGTAGAAGGCAAGATTGCTGGCAATATCACGGTGATCGCGATTCCTCGCGTGATATTTGTATGCGCGTTCCCAATGCTTGCTGAGCCGACTTATGTATGCATCTGTCTGCGTCATGATTGCTGGCCTTTATGGCCCGACTTCAGAGCGTGGAAACTGCTTAACGGCAGACCACTGAATCCAGCATTAGGTGAGACGGAAACGATGATGCAGGCCGCTGAGGCAGTTGAATTGTTTCAGCCTCTGACGCGATAGAGAGGATCGCCAGTTGCCCAAACACGGAGTTTTCGGTTAGTAACGCTAAACGTCATGGTGATCTGCGCGCTCATGCCCGGGAGTGCGAACACATTCCGCTAAGCCAAGCCCTTCGCCACCTACTGGCTCGCTGCGGTCTCGAAATGCATACCGCGCAGGATGCCCTCGATTCCGTTTTGTCCCGGTTTCACCGCGTATTGGATTTTCACTCTCCTGCCGTCTTCCGCCCCGCAGGTAAACTCCGGCTTTCCGCCTTCAATCAGCACGTGCGAGGGATCGGGTACCGAAACCTGAACGGTACCTGAGCGATCACCGATCTCGAATCCCGTGAGCTTGCCCGCGGTGCAATCAACCTTGCTTATCCGGCCCGTCACCGTTCGAATCCGGTCACCGATTTCGATAAACGGATTCCAGTCCGTCGACCCATGCGGCTTACGGCTCGTGACCATGTGCACATTGCCTTGATTGTCGCGCGCAAATTGGACCGTGAGGTCGGTCTGCGTATCGATTTCCAATAAGGTCGCGGCCTCCCGTTGGTCCGGCGTCGCCGCGAATGCGATCGCCTTCTCCGCCGCCGCTTTAGCCGCAGGCCTCTGATCCGTTCCGAGAAGCGCAGACGCAATCGTCATCCAGTACGCGAAGGTTCGCGCGTGGGACACGGATCGCATAGCGCGTAACTGCTTGAGTGCTGCGGCATAATGCTGGCGGCTGTTTTCGAGCAGGGCGAGGCTGAAGCGTGCATTGTCGTAGCCGGGCTTGAGTTCGATCGCGCGCCGCAACGCCGCTGCGATCTGATCATCCGGCGCGTGCGTGTTTTCGAGCAGGTTTGCGTATTGGTAGCAGAGCACCGGATCGGTCGTGCCGAGGTCGAAGGCACGCTTCCATTCGAGAATCGCCTTGACATCATTGTGCTTCCGTAGCGCGATGGACCCTAAAGCCGCGGCAACGGCAGGGTCGGAAGTGCGCTCGGTCTGCAAGCTGCGGTAAACGGCTTGAGCGCGGTCGAGATCGCCCGATGCCAGTACCAGCGCCGCCAACACCGAATCGGAGTCCGCCTTTTTTACGCTAGAGATGCGCAGCCGCACATCCTGAGTGGGTACGCCGGCCAGATGCATGGCCCGTTTCGGCGCATCGATCCAGGATCGGAGGTCGGATTCTATAGTCTCGACCAAACGCCCGTAAATCGACGCGAGCGCCGCTCCGTCCACTGCGCCTGAGTTGAAAGCGGCCCAGAGCGCTCCTGCCTTGGCTCGGTATCGCGGCGAGAAAAGGAGCATGTTGGTGAGTTCCCAACTCTCGGCATAGAAGAGCGCGGTACCGCGGTGGGATCGAGGAAGATCGTCCTCGGTCATCGTAAGCAGCCTTTGGAGCGGGATGAGGGCGTGGTTCCGAAGTAATTGAGAGTGAGGCCGGAGGTCGCCGCCGATAAGCGATTCACGCGGCGTGATCTTCAGACTGGAGAAAACCTCGGCGATCCCTTCATCAAACCAGAGAGGAAGATGGACGCCGGCGGCGTGCAGCACGACATGGGTATATTCATGTGCAAGCGTGCGCGGGCGATTGGGTTCTGCGGGCGAAAGGACGATATCGTTCACCGCGCCCGAGCCAACGTAAAACGCTGCGGCGGATGCGCGAGGCCGGAAAGAATCATACCCGGACTTCGTAGCAAATTGGAGCACTCGAACCGGGCGTTCGTTTTTGAGAGCGGCATGCTCTCCGAGCGCGCCGGAAGCGAGGAAAAACGCTCGTATCCGCTCGAGTGTTAGGGCGATGGATCGGCCATCCTGCTCGCCAATCTGAGAGTAAACACGGAAATGCGGACTGCGGACCAGGGTCCATCCGCTATTCGAGCCTCGGCAGCCGAGCGGCACAAAAACAGCCAGCACCAGGACGGCCAGGTACTTCACGATCAAACGATAGCATCGCTAAATGCAGGGCGGAGGCGAGCAATAATCGGCGTGTGGTCCGATGGTTTCTCCATCGCTCGCGGTGACTTATCGATCTCGCAGCTCTCCAATCGCTCGGCCAATTTCGGCGAGAGCAAAAGGTGATCGATCCGAATACCGCGATTGTACTCAAACGCCCTTCGGAAGTAATCCCAAAACGTGAATTGGCCGGCCTCGCCCGGATGCAGGCAACGAAACGCGTCCGTATAGCCCATCGCGAGAAACGCACGATAGCGGGCCCGCGGCTCAGGCTGAAACAGCGCGTCGCGCATCCAGGAGGAAGGTTTGTGGCAGTCGATGTCCTCTGGAATCACATTGAAGTCGCCGCCCACCAATGTCGGCATCTCGCTTTGTAACCAGATCTGCAATTGCCGGAGCAGCCGATCCATCCACGCCAGCTTGTAAAAAAATTTATCGCTGCCAGGCGGGTTCCCATTCGGCGCGTAGATGTTGACCACGCGAATGCCGTTGATCACTGTTTCGAGGAAGCGTGCATGACTGTCCGCCTCATCGCCAATCAGTGTTGTCGAAACGATGTCAATCGGAGAACGAGACAGGATCGCCACGCCGTTGTACGCCTTCTGCGTAACCGCGGCGCTTTGATACCCCAGATGGCCAAATAGTTGCGCGGGGAAATCGGAAGCTTTGAGTTCCTGCAACAGCAGAACATCCGGATTGTATGCGGCGAGCCACCGTCTCACATGCTCCAAGCGCGCGCGAATCGAATTCACATTCCAACTGGCAATGACCATAGGCCCCGTCCCGAACTCAATCATCTCCTACCGCACGACGAGGCGCGTTTTCGTTGCGCAAAGAATACAACTATGGGACGGTCACCTGCACGCTTGTGATATTCACAATTCCGCCGCTCGTGGCAGTTACAGTCACCAAGCCTGCCTCGGACGGACGAGGGCCTACTCGGAAATTAATTCGATCCGTGGCCGTCTGTGATTTGCTGTCCATCGCCTGGACTGTAAACGAACTGGTCCCCAGGGTCGTGGGAGTACCGGAGAACTGACCGGTAGCTGGATCAAAACTTATACCCGGAGGCAGCGTTCCGGCGCTGATCGCGTAGGTATAGGGCGGATAGCCGCCGGAGCCCTGGCAGGACCCATTAAACGGCACACCAAGATAAGCTGAATATTCGTCAGGGTAATCTGCAGATATAAACGAACAGAAGACATTAAACCAGCCCGGCGGGTCCACGACTAAGTACGTCGATTGTGTCGCGGTCTGCACGGGAGATCCACTATCGGTCGCCTGGATCGTAAACTCGTATTCTCCCGAGGACGTCGCCGATCCCGTCAGTGCCCCCGTGGCCGAATCCAAA
>DASVGP010000071.1:0-57591 GCA_036379475.1 Bryobacteraceae bacterium
CTGGTGACCCATGCCGATCTGACCGGGCTCGCTGAGAAAGGGCACCCTTGGAACGAGATAGTCGTGGACGGCCGGGGCAACGCCTACATCAACAACGCAGGCTTTGAATTTCCCGGCGGCAAGTTCGCCCCCGGGACCATCGCGTTGCTCCCGCCGCCCGGGGGCTCGGCTCGGCAGGTCGCGGACGGCATCGCATTCCCGAATGGGATGGCCGTGACGCCCGACAACTCGACACTCATTGTCGCTGAGTCTTATGGAAAAAGGCTTACGGCATTCGATATCGCGGCCGACGGCAGCCTCTCGAACCGGCGGGTTTGGGCGGACCTTGTCGACGGCGTCCCGGACGGTATTTGCGTGGACGCGGAAGGTGCCGTCTGGTACGGGGATGTTCCTAATAAGCGTTGCGCGCGCGTTCGCGAAGGTGGTGAGGTGCTGCAGACGATCGATCTTGATCGCGGCTGCTTCGCTTGCATGCTTGGGGGCGCGGACCGGAAAACGTTGTTCATGGTCGCCACCGAGTGGCGTGGTACTGAGCACATGGCTTGCGGCGCACGAACGGGCCAGGTACTAACCATTGAGGCGCCCGCACGAGGCGTCGGATGGCCATAACTGCCCACTCACATGAAGCGTTGGGACGAAAAACCGGCAGGCAGCATTCTTGAATTTCCCTGAGAAACGGGTAACACCAACCCAAATAGCTTCTCCTTAGTCGCCAAAGGCTTAGCAGGTCCGGAACTATCGGCGCCGGCCACTTGGACAAAAACGCACGACACTCTCCTTTAGGTCGTGCCGAGTGAAGTCGGTCAGCACCTTTATCGCTCGAAAAGTGTGTAACCTCCCTGTAAATCGTGTTGCAGCAACGTTCTGAAAAATGTGATAAGCTTCCACCAAATTGTTGCGATTATCAGCCGTAGCATGAGCTCTACCAAGGAAGATTGAAATCAGCAGGATCGAGCTGGCTCGCCGGGGGTGGTCGGTCCGGGTTTTCAGGCGCGGCGGTCGAGTGCTGAACAGGAGAGATCGATGAAACGTCCCCATCACCCAAGCGGATCCGATCCCGATCGCGATCGGGAGCATAATTCCGGCCAAGGCCGCGGCCGCAAGTTCGAGCATGACAAGGGCAACGCCTCGCACATCGAAATCGAGGATCGTCGGTTTCGCGGAGGGTTGCCGCCAACCCCGGAGTTATACGAGCGTGCGCGCGAGCAATGGAATCAGCTTCCGGGCTCGGTTGTGAGGTCCCCTATGGACCCGGTCGAAACGGGTAATCCGCCCGCCGGTTCGGAGGCCCCGCCGGCAGAATCGGATGAAGACGACAAGCAGAAGGAGTCCCGATGAGCCTCAACGGAAGAGTCTGGACACCTATTGGTCCGAGCCCATTGCAGGCAGGTGTCGACGTCAACGGCCAAGTTACCTCCATTGCCGTCAATCCGAATAATACGAACGTGATTTATATCGGCACGGCGTGGGGTGGGATATGGCGCACACGGAATGGCGGGACGACATGGACTCCGATCTTCGATCGCGCTCCGTCCCTTGGCATCGGCGAGCCCGCCGCGATAGCTATCGACCCGATCGACACCAGCATTATCTATGCCGGAACCAGCAGTCGCGAAGGCTCTCAGTTCTCCGGCAATGCCACCCAGCCGGGTGCCGGGCTGTTCAAATCTACCGACGGAGGCGCAAGCTGGGTCCGCCTCGGCTCTCTCTATCCGTCGAACAGCCCGACTAATGCGAATATCTTCTTCAATCAGAGAATCAACGTTGTCATTGTCGATCCGGCGGACAATCAGACCGTTTACCTCGCATCGAACAGCGGATTTTTTCGCTCCACCGATGGCGGTTTGAATTGGACTCCGGGCGCGACTCCGGGCGGGGCCGTCAATACGCTAGTCTTGGACCCTACCTCGCCGGCCTCGGCACGGATTCTATACGCGGGGATTCAGGGCGTTGGCGTAGTGCAGTCCACAAATGGAGGACAAAACTGGACGACAATCGTGAACACGGCGACTCCAGCAGTCGCGACCCAGCTTACGGCAGGCGGATACACCAGCTTCGGCAAGGTTGTCGTGGCCCTCGCTCCGCCGACCTCGCCCGCCAATCCCGGTGGGATCCGAGTGATCTACGCATCGATGGTCGGCAACCCGAATGTGTTCGGCAATCCCGACCTGGTCGGTTTGTTTCTGAGTCAGGATCAGGGCAATACATGGACTGCACAAGCCGCCACGGGAACCAGTTCCACAACCTATGGAGGATACGCATTTCACATCGCCGTTGATCCCGACTCGCCAGGTGATGGCATCGGCGACACGATTTACTTCGGCACCCTGGCACAACTGCGATCTACAGACGCGGGCGCAAGCTTTGCAAACTTGAGTAATCTTCACGCCGATACCCACACCTGGGGATTCGCGAAGCAGTCCGCCTCACCCAGCATCGTTTATTGCGGTAACGATGGCGGCATATTCATGTCCACTGACGGCGTCAACTTCAGTTCGCTCAATGCTGGCGGGCTCCAAACCGGTCTGTTCTACAACCTCGATGTCAAACCCGACGCAACGGCGAGCGTCACACTGGGCGCGCTCCAGGACAACGGCGTTGCTACTACGGCGGGTGCCGTCAGCCCGGCCTGGAGAGCGGGGTTGGGTGGTGATGGTTTCGATGTCGCGCACGACGGGCAGACCGCAACACAGGCCTACGCCAGGAGCAACGGCAACATTTTTCGCTCTGGCAACGACGGAGATTCCTATGCGGGGATCACTCCACCCTTCGCACCTCCTGAACAAGGAACCTACCTGGCTGCCGTCGCCGGCGATCCCAGTACGGGAAATGCGGTGTATGCAAGCGGTAGCCAGAACCTCTGGCAGAGCACGGACGGGGGCGCAACCTGGCCAAACCATTTTCCACTTCCAGGCCCCGCCAATGGCGTGGACGTCGCGCCAACGAATGGCAACAACGTAGCGGCCGCCGTCGGCGGGCAAGTCTTCGTATCCACCGACGCACTGGCAGCATCAGGCTTTACGTTCACAGACATCACGCGGGACCTGCCCGGCCGTAATGTGACTCGCGTAGCATTCGATCCCACCGATCCAACCACCATCTACGCTGTACTTAGCGGGTTCAGTGGCGTTCCTCGGGGACACGTTTTTCGGACGACGCTCGCAGCTTCCACATGGAAGGACATCTCCCCGCCCATCGATCTTCCGTTCAACGCGGTCGCCCTCGACGGTAACGAGTCGCCCACCGCCATCTATGCCGGCACCGACTTCGGCGTACTGCGATCCGTCGACGGTGGCGCGAACTGGTCCGTACTCGATGACATCCACTTTCCTGGCGCCCCGGTGTTCGATTTGGCTTATCACAATGGCGAACTGCGCGCCGCAACGTTCGGACGGGGCGTCTTTTCGTTCGTAAAGCCGCTGGGGCCCTCTATTGCGCTCAATCTCGAAGACGGATTGGCATTCGGTACTGTCTGCCACGGGCCGCAATACCTGACGCTCACGGTGTATAACGTCGGGGCACAGGACCTCGTCATCACCAGCGTTCAACGCCTCATGGGATCGACCGATTTCACGGTGCTCGCGAATCCTGCGACACCACTCGTCCTCCCGCCTGGAGAAGACATCCAGTTCACCGTGGCGTATTCGCCGACCCTTGCGGGGGTATTGCAGATCGCTACGATCCGGATCATCAGCAACGATCCGACGGCGCCTTTTGTAGACTTGGCGGCCGTTGCCACGAACGGGACGGCAAAACTCGGGACGTCGATCGCCGACAGCGGGTTTATCGGCAACGCGTGCCTGGGTTCGTTCGCCGAAACCGAGCTAACGATCAACAACGCCGGTACTTGTGCGCTGACAGTCTCCGGCATAAGCGCTTCCTCCACCGAATTCCTGGCGCCTGAGATTTCCGCTCCGCTCCTCGTGGGCTCCGGTGAATCGACGCTGGTGACGATACGGTTTCAACCCGCCAGTTTTGGCGCCAAAACGGCAATAATTACCCTGATCAGCAACGATCCGGCTGGGGCGCACACGGTGGCGGTTTCCGGTTTTGCACCGGCTCCACGGCTCTCCGTTGCTACAGCCAATACGGGCAACTTTGGGAACTGTTGCCTCGGATCGTTTAAGGATGACATGCTGATCCTGAACAATAGCGGCCGGTGCACGCTGACGATCTCGAACATCACCTCCTCATCGGGTGAGTTCTTAGTCCCGTTGGTATTGTCTTACCCGCTCAAGATCGAAGCGGGAGGCGACTTGGAGATCCCTGTCCGCTTCCAGCCCACAGCGTTCGGTCCGAAATCGGCGACCATCACCGTAGCGAGCGACGATCCATCAGCTCCACATATGATCGACGTCTCCGGCAACGCGCCTTCGGGCAAGATCGTGATAACGGGCAGCGCCTATTTCGGGGGCGTGAAGTGTTGCCATAAAGTCTTCCGCACGATCGCTGTTTGCAACGTCGGCGATTGCGACCTGCACGTAACTAAGTGTGGATTCGAGCACAAGAATCGTCATTGGCGCCTCAGCCATAATCCCTTCCCGAATACGCTACATCCCGGATCGTGCCTAGACGTTGTGATTCGTTACCGCGCGACAGAGTGCGAGCCGCATCCCTGCGAGCTGGTGATAGAAAGCGACGATCCAGCGAAGCCGAAAATCGAAGTTGAGGTCATTGGCTGGACCCGCTGTTGCTGCAAACAATGCTGCGCGGAGTGCCGGGAACATCGCCCTTGCGAGGAGCGCCACAAAGACTGTTGCGAATACCACAAGCGCGAGTGTTGCGGCGAGCACCGGGACGAGTGCGTAACCGAACATCGCGAGGAGCGCCGCGAATGCCGCCCGGGACGGCACCATGACGAGAAGTGTGGGGGGCATCACAAGGACTCGGATGATTGCGAAGAGGAGGGAACGTAATGGAACGCAAGGTCGTCAGCAGCCACGGAAAACTCTCGATCTCTTGTATAGCAACGCTTGTTGCCGGTTTCACAAGCATTCTGGGTGTTGTTACGGGACTGTGTGGGTACTGGATAGAAACACTCTTTGGCATCGATCCCGATCATCACTCCGGCTCTACCGAGTGGGACCTTGTTATTGCCTGTGCGCTAAGTGCGATCGTCTTCTTTACCCTGGCTCACCACAGTTGGCGCAAACAGCTTCCGACCTGAAGCGAGTAAGTCGCCCAGGGGTTTACAAATGCGTGGGACTCGCGGTAATGGGAAACGCCGTCCGGTCTCGTCTACGCGTTTGCACCCTTGCCCGTAAAAAGAGACGCGAACTTCTCGGCCACAAAGGTCTCAATGGGCGTTGGTGTGGTGTTCTCAGCCGACCGCGGTTCAAGCGGCTTCATATAGCCCGAGTTCAGCGCCTCCGCCATCTCCAAAAGGAGGTTCGCCATGCTGGCGGACATTCCCATCTGGATCAGCGCCGGTCTTAATTGAGCATCTGGAAGCTGCGCGTATTCGAGGTCCGGCTTGTCGATGGCCCTGCCGATAACCGCTGTTGCCTCGCGGTAATCTAGATCCCGCTGGCCATGCAATTCCCGTGCCTGCTTGCCCGTAAAGTCCCGCTTGTGGAGAATGGAGGCCGCCCTCGCGCCAATATCGCGCGTTGCGATCATCGGCACCTTTAGGTCCGCACGCAACGGACCGACGGCTTTCCCGAAGCCGCGAATCACCTGCGCCTGGGGCAAGAGATTCTCCATGAAATAGCCCGCGCGGAGATAGACCGCATTCAGCCCGCTTATCCCGCTCAGTTTTTGCTCCAATTCATGAAGCCCCACCACTGGCCCGGTTCTGTCCGGCTTGTCCGCGCCGATGCTGCTCAAAGCCAGCGCATAGGGCACTTTGGCCTTCTGAATCGCCGACGCCAGCGCATCGCTGACTGCGCTCTGATAGGCGGGCACATCGGCAGCGGCCGGATCGGGCGGCAGCATCACATAAACGCCTTCGGCGCCCTCAAAGGCTTTGGCAAGCTCCGCCGCATGGGTTACGTTCGCGGCATAAGACACCGCACCTCTCTGAACTAATGACGCGAGCCGGCTGGTATCCCGCCCGATGGCCCTGACCTTTTCTCCTTGGGCCAGCAACGTTTCGGCCACCACGCGGCCGGTATTTCCACTTGCACCTATCACTGCGATCATGGATAGTAGTTTCTCCTTCCGCCCTTTGATACGCGAAAACGGAATGGGGCTTCACCGAAATCGCCGGAATTCCACAGATTCCTTCAACGTGGCGGATACTCTCAGCGTGCCTCGCCGGCACTCGTGTGGACGCGCGCAATTGGCCGGATTACCTGCACAGCAACACGGTTAGAAATCAGCGTGACTGGTGGATTCCCTTTGAAATGCTCGACTAAATCGAAGCTGTAGGTTCCAGGTTCTTCGATTTTCACGTTAAAAAACGCAGTGCTTAGAGACCCACCCGTCAAGGACGTGTATGGTCTGACGGGCGGCTCGACTTGCACACACGCCAGACTGCTCGAAGAGCCAAGTTCACGAATCAAGCGCCCACCGCGCCATATGCGAAGGGTGGCCGTATCGCAATTTACAAGTGAAGGCGCACCCGGTTTGTTCATCCCACGCAAGAGCACCCTAAAGCCCAGGTACCCAGTCTCCTGCTCGGAGGCAAAAGGAGTCAGCGACAATTCGACCCCATCCACCGGCTTCCCCCAGGCGACTCTGTGCGGCGCGGGATTTTGTAAGCCGTGCGTCACTTCACTCGGAAGATCGCTGGATTCGGGTCCCGGCAAATACGGGCTTACGGTCAGCGAAACACAACTGTAACCGCGGTTCTTAACTAAGAACGCCGGCTTCCCGACCGACAATGCAATCCGGTCATACTCGGTATGACTACAGAGGGGCTCGTCGTAGCCGCCAGTAACCGATTGCATTAATACATGTGCTGTCCCGCCCGGCTTGAGGACAACCGAACGAATTGGAAATGCGGGAAACAGGTACGCAGGGCAATCCGGGCACTCCGGAATCGGAAGGCGCTGCCCGTCGGCCTTTAGGAGATTGATAATCGGAACACCTTTAAGTTGGCAGGGCTTTACTGATTTATTGAAAAACTCGATGGCTTGGGCCACAACGGACGTTCCCGCACCAGCAAATTTGATCGTGACCTTTAATTGATTGATTTCGCAAGCCGGAACTGCATTGCCTTGAGCATTGAGAACGCACGCTGTTGCACATGCAAAGAGAATGAATGCTCTCATGAATGCCGCTTTGATTCTGTCACAACAAGGATGTGATTAACTGAATTGCCGAAGCCCTCTATGCGCACCGTATTTTGCCTGGCGAGTCTTATGCTCTTCGCGCTTGCTCCTGCGTATGCCAAAACCGTTGTTTTTTGGCAGCAGAATTTCCCCACGGTGGAAAGCCAGCCTGTCGATCACGCCTCGCTTGCCAGCGCGCTTGGGCAGCCGGTTTTCGAGGATTTGGAGGCACTGCTGCAGCCGAAGGCGCTCGCAGGTGTCGATCTTCTCGTGCTGCCGAACGGTTCCGCATTCCCGGCCGATGCCTGGCCGTCCATCATCGCCTATCTGCACGGCGGCGGCAATCTGCTGGTGCTCGGTGGGCGCGCATTTCGCATCCCAGTCGCGCGCGTTCAAGGCCGTTTCGTGGCGCAAAAGCCCAGCTCGGCTTACGAGCGGATGCTCGGCATCCGGCACACATACATCGTTCCGCAAAAAAACGAGAAGCGCTTCATTTGGCGGCACGGCTACTCTTTTCTTCCCTCGGTGCAGATTCAAGCGAGCCGATATTTTGTTCTGCAAGGTCGGTTGAATGGCCTCGGCTATATGCTCAATGGCTCCGGCGACCGTGTCGCCGCGCCGGTGGTCGTCTTTAATCACACTTCCGCTGGCGGTGGCATGCTCGGCGGCCGCTGGGTGATGCTCGACTTCACGCCGGCAAAAGGATACTGGGATTCACCTTCGGGTATTGCTCTGATTCGCGCCGCGGCCGGTTACGCCACTCAGGGCGCGAGTCTCTTCTCCATCGACACGGAATTCTCCACGCTCAAACCAGGTGAAGTCCCGGAAGCCGTCGTACACTTTCGTAATGCCCTGCGCCAGCGGCGTCATCTGCCCCAAACCGGCTCCGTAACTCTTCAATTAGTACACGGAACGGCCCTTCTTGCCACCAAGCAGATTCGCTGTTCCGGGACCACCGTAGATGCCACGGTCCCATTTATTAAGAATTTACCCTCTGGTTTTTACTTACTGCGCGGTTTATATAAAGACAACGGCGCCGCGCGCGAGTTCTACGAAAACGGATTCTGGGTGGAAGACGAACACCTGCTCACTTCCGGCCCAGCCCTCGGCGTAAACGGCGATTTTCTCTCTAAGGGCGGCAAGCCGTTCTTCCCCGTCGGTGCAAACTATTTCTCGACCGAAGAAAACGGCTGGGATTTTTCAGGACCGCGCAATGCCGCTGTTTGGGAGCGCGACTTCGCCGCGATGGAGCGGCACGGCATCACTTTGGTTCGCACCGGCATCTGGGGCGGCCAGAACAAGTTTGTCGAGCACGGCTACGGCGGCGTGACCGAGCGCTTCCTCCGCAACGTGGAAGCCTCTCTACTGTGCGCGCGTCAGCACCACATTGCGGTTAACTTCACTTTCTTCGCTTTCGATCCGCAGACGATGCTGCGGCTGCGGCAAACTTTGCCGGTCGTAAAGCTGCCCGGGCGGAATCCCTATCTCGACACCATCACGGTCCGCGCCGAGCAGGAATACATCTTATCCATCGTGAACCGCTTCAAGAACGTTCCCGATCTCTCCTGGGATTTGATCAACGAACCGAGTTTCTCCAATCCCGCCCAGCTTTGGAAAGGCAATACGCCGCATGCCGATCCCTCGGAGATCGCGGCCTGGCATGCATGGCTGCGGAAGCGTTACGGCTCCATCGATGGGCTCGCGGCAGCCTGGGGCGTTACGCCGGATTCGCTTGGAAATTTCGGCGCGGTTCCGCTTCCGTCCGATCGCGATCTCACCTTCAACCTCGAACAGGGCAGCGTGGCGCAAGTGCGCGCTTTCGACTTCAATTTGTTTGCGCAGGACACCTTCGCCAACTGGGTCCACGAAATGGTCCAGGCCATCCGCTCGACCGGCAGCACTCAGATCATCGACATAGGACAGGACGAAGGCGGCGTTACCAACCGCGTGCTCAACCAGTTTTATGCGCATGCAGGCTTGTCGTTTACGACCAATCACACATACCGCGAGAACCAGAATCTGCTCTGGGATTCGCTTGCAGCCAAGTCGCCCGACATTCCCAACATCGTCGGCGAAACCGGCTTTCAACCCAACATTCTGCCCAACGGCGCCTGGCAGTTCGACGAAATCGAGGCTCGCAACCTGCTCGAACGGAAATGGGCTTATGCCTTCGCGGGCGGCGCCAGCGGCGTGATGCCGTGGGATTGGGATCGTGAAGTCTATTTCGGCCTCGAGCGCAGCGACGGCTCGGACAAGGTTTGGATCGGAATGCTGCACCGCATCGGCGAGTTCGCAAGCAAAGCGGCGCCTTCCGCTATGAAACTTGTTCCTCCCCAAATCGCCATCGTTCTGCCGCAGTCGCTCCAGTTATCCACTCTCGGCCGCCTCTCGATTCAGGCGCAGCAGAACGCCGTCCGCGCATTGTATGGCTATGCTCGCGCCGGCGCGTATTGCGTCGGCGAGTATCAGCTCAACTTACTCGGCGATCTGAAATTAATCATTGTGCCCTCGCCTTGGCTGCTGAATGAACACTCTTGGGAAACGATCCTCACCAAAGTTCGCGCTGGTGCAACTCTGCTTATCTCCGGCCGTTTCGACCAGGACGCGCATTTCCGTCCCACGGGGCGGCAGGACAAGATCGGCATCCCGTATCGCCCCGGGCGCCTGCAGCTCCGCAATCAGCAGATCACATGGCCCGGCGGCAGCGCTCATCTCATCTTTGACGACGAAGAAACAAATTATCTCGAGCGCGCTTTTCTGCCCAACGGACAGACCTTCGTCGAGAAAACCGTTGGCAGCGGAAAAATTCTGTTTGTACCCTTGCCCATCGAACTGAACCAAAACCTCGCCGCCGTCGCCGAGATTTACCGCTACGCCATCCAAACAGCAGGCGTGGCAGCCGCTTATTCGACCAAGATTACCGATCCCGGCATTCTGATCTGCCCCACCCGCTTCCCGCATGCAACGCTCTATGTCATCACGTCGGAAACCGCCGCTCAGCAGGTCTCGTTTCGCGACCGAGCCAGCGGGAAGCAGTTCTCCTCTCAACTCGGCGCGGGCCGCGCAGCACTGTTGTTAGTGAGCGACAGCGGAAACGTGATCGCTTCCTACAACTGGAGGCAGCCGGACTAAAGCTCCCTGATGGGCAGCGCTCTGCTGGGCCGCATCCATGAACGCGAACATCTCGAGTGTTTCCGCATGCGGCACCGGAGATATTTTCGTCGACATGAACTTGACGATCTGCTGGACCAGCGGAACGTAGCTGAACTGGATATCGGGTTCCGCGCGCAAACTTTTGTTCTTGAGAAAAACCACCGCTCCATACTTGCCGTACGGGCGCTGCAGATGGATGGTCCCCAGACGGCCATCTTTCCAGCGCCCCGTGATCACATCCGAATCCGGAGATTTAATGCGCGAGACCTCGACGCAGCCGGGCCCGAACAGCGTATAGAGCATAGCGACGCCGTGAATGCCATACCACGACAAATCAAGCTGCTGATGCGGTTCAAACGGGCCAGGCGCCCAAACGATCGCGCTGGTCATATTGGGCATGCGCATCGCGGCGATCGGGCTGAAGCGCAGCGCGGAGGCGGTGAACCACGGAATATTTCGCTCGCGAGCCAGGCGGGCGATCTCTTTTGCATCGGCGAATGAAGATGCCAGCGGCTTATCGATAAACACCGGCTTGCCGCAGCGCATGGCCTGGCGAAATTGCGGCAGATGTTTCCGCCCGTCCACGCTTTCGATCAGCAGCCCATCGACTGCCGGGCAAAGATCCGCGATCGAGTTTACAATCCGCACACCCCATTGCTGCTGCAGCTCTTTCGCAAAGCGATTCACACGGTTCGCGCTCTCCGGGATATCGGGGCTTCCGCCCTTCCACGCGGCCACCACACGAGCGCCGGACACGTGGCCCTCCGCATGTGGATCGTTCAGCACGCGAGTAAAAGCAATCGCATGAGTCATGTCCGTAGCGATGATGCCAAGCTGCAGATCGGCAGCAGCGAGCGGAGCCGTAATTGCCAGAAAAAGCAGAAAAACGCGCAGCATGCATCGAGGATATCGCCATGCTGAGCAAAGATCGATTCCTTACCTCGCCCATGCTCTGAGCGGCGATGCCCCACGCAGACCTACTCGTTCAGCAGCGCTTCGAGCTCTCCGACAAGCGGCGGTGCGCCGGGCCTGGGCATTTGTCGTAAATGCGAAAAAGGTATGCGTCCGGTTTTGCTTTTTGCCTGCCCGCTCGCCAAATCCGGATGCCATATCGGCGACTCAAGGCGAAATCGAAGCTGGTTGCGAGGCGGACCGGGCCCAGACTGGATCCCGATTTCACACGAACGGTTTGCATGGGAGCGGCAGGCGCTCCTGTGCCGGCGGAAGCGGGCGCCAGCGACCGGGTCAGACACATCAGCAGGAGCAGCGATCCCAGCAGCACCTTGCTCTCCGCAGTCTTTGGAACGATACCCGCTTCGTGCAGTTGCCGTATCGTGCGATCGACAATTCCGTGCAGCTTCCTGCGTCTCCCACAGAGCAGTTCCAGCAGGCGCGTCATCTCCTCGCGGTCTCCAGGCGCAAGCCATTCCGGCGGAATCTCTTCTTCCAACGAGGAGAAGCTGCTCTCCGGCAAATTCTGAATGCGAGCTACCGCAACGTGACATTCGGCCTCAAACGCCGGATGGTCGTAAATGGAACGGTCATAAAACAGGCCATTGAGCGGGCTGTCGGAGACCTCCCATCGCGAGCCTCCAAAGCTAAGACCGTGATCGATCATGTAGGTGCGAAATTGAACTCCGCCGGCGCCACGCTCGCGAATGAAAATAGTCTGCCTGCTATCGGATTGATTGACCCACTTGTCGAAGGCGAAAGACAGGAAAAGATCGGGCAAGTTCACGACTCTGTGCAGCAAGCGCCGCGGAAGGAAATCGAAAATCGCCTGGCGGTCCGGGTCGGCGGGACAGGCCGAGCCGAGATGCACGCCGGGGGCAATGGGGATTTTGCGGTTCCCCACCTGAAATTCGAGCAAGTGCTCGCCTGGCGTGCCGCGCTCGATGCGGAGCGCACTGACCTTGGGAGTTGAGACGCGAAGCCGCTTGAGCAAGCGGCTGACGATCCATTCGTTGATTAATGTTCGCGTCCCCTGGGGGTTACCTACACATTTGGCGATGTAAGCATTGCCGGCCTGGTCGCGGACCAACAGGGACTGGCTGCCCCCGCGCATCCGGCGCTCGATGCCATGTATGGGAATAGCGGTCGTTGCCATTTTGTCATTAGAAAGACGGAAAACCGAATATTGAGCAAATAAGGAGTACTGTTTGAGCGCAATTATTCTGCTCCGACTCGCTTATTTATCTAAATTTTAATGCTGTATCCCGGACCGGTAACACACTTGGCGAGAATTTTTTCTTTAGCTTAACTTATTCCTGGTTAAGTATTTACATGATGGAACCCGGTCTGCGGCACGGTTGGGAACGGAGTCCGGCGGCGTAGCTTTTTATTGCGGAAATATCCGCGAAAGGAGCTCCCGTTACCATGTTTTTCTTATCCCTTCTATGCCAGGTCGTAATGGATTGTTTTCCACCTCACATGGCATTACTCTAACCCGATAAAGAGCGTGGGCGCTTTAGCCGCTACCGGCCGGATCCTAAGAAGATCCTGCCGAGAGCGGCGGGCGCCTGTGCCCACTCTGATTGCAGTGGGCCTCTCTGTTTTCGATCACGTCCTGCGTTTTCTTTCGATCGCACTGGAAACGGCGGCTATTGTCCGCATCCTTCAACAGCGCCTGTTCACGACTCCGCTGATTAGTTTGGGATGCATGCTCGGTGTGGTGCTGGCGCGCGACATCGTTGTCTCGGTCCCCAACTACGACACACAAGCCTATACGGTTGCCTGGGAGTGGACGCTTTTCCCATTGCTGGCCGCTCAAATATGGGCAGGTCTCGATAACTTGCGCGCCGTCGCTCGGCTCTATCCCCGAGTCGGCAGCTTCGCGGTCCGCCTTTACTTGTCTTGTCTGGCTATTTCGGTCGTCGCCTGTTCCGTTACACTGCCGTTCGAACTGCGGGATATTAGCGGCGGCGCAACCTTCCTCCGCTCGTTATTCCTCTTACAGCGCTGTATCGATAGCTGGATCGCCGGCACTCTGCTGCTCGTATCCGTGTACCTGGTGCGTTTCCCCGCGCCTTCCAGAAAGCCGCCGCAAAATCTGGTGCTGAACACGGTTCTGCTGACCATCTACTTTGGCGGATACGCCGTTCTCTTTGTGCTCGAGAATTTGACTCCCCTTGGCGGAGCGGCGATCGCCGAGCAAGCTCAATTTATCCTGGTGATCCTTGTATATGCCGCATGGGCGGCAGGCCTCTCGAAAAAAGGCCAGAACAGTGAACCGTGGCCGCAGATCGATGTCGTCCTGGTGCGCGGCCTGGGGGCCGGCGGCAAGTAGCATGCGCTATCCTTCGCTTTGCAGATTTCCCTCGCCGATAAAGCCGCTTTGGTCACCGGTTCGGCGCGCGGCATCGGCTTCGCGATCGCTCGCACGCTGGCCGAATCCGGTGCTTCGGTTCTGCTCACCGATATCGATCACGCCGCGCTCGCTGAAGCGGAAACTGAGCTGAAAAGCGAAGGCCGGCGGGTCGCTTCCCTCGCCGGCGATCTGACGCATCCCGATTTCCCGCAAGCCGCCGTCGACAAACTTGTTCGCGAGTTCGGCGCTATCGACATTATTGTCAACAACGCGGGCTACACCTGGGACAGCGTGCTTCAAAAGACCACCGACGAGCAGTTCTCGGCCATGCTGGATATTCATGTGGTCGCTCCCTTCCGTGTCCTGCGCGCCGCGTTGCCTTGGATACGCGAGCATGCCAAAAATGAAAACGCAGCGCACGCGCGCATCGTACGTAAGGTCGTCAACATCACGTCCATTTCCGGTCTCGACGGCAACCCCGGCCAGTCCGGCTATGCTTCGGGAAAAGCGGCCGTCGTCGGGCTCACGAAAACGCTGGCCAAGGAATGGGGCCGCTATAACATCACCGTAAACGCGGTCGGTTTCGGCCTGATCGACACGCGTCTGATTCAGCCGATGGGAACTGCCGCAACGCAGATAGAAATCGGCGATAGGCGCTTACACGTGGGCATGCAGGCACAAGCCCGCGAGCAAGTAATGAATAGCATTCCGCTCCGCCGCATGGGCACGGTCGAAGATGCCGCAAACGCTGTCTTCTTCTTCTGCTCGCCGCTTTCCGATTACGTCACCGGCGAAGTGCTGGTTTGCGGCGGCGGGCTGCGCTTCTGAGCTTATTTCACATATCTGCGTGCGCAGGCTCCGGGGAGCTAATCGCCGAAGCCGGCGCGGCGATCTTAAGGTTCTCCAGCGTCGCATACCCCAGCGACACCACCGAAACGAACATCATCAACACTTCGCTGTCTCCAAGGTTGTACTCGAAAAACCCTTCAATGAGTATCCCAACTGTAACTGCGATCGTGCCGTGCAGCAGAAAAAGCTGCCAGGATCGGGCAGCGCCGATGCGCTGGATGCCTCGGACACAATCCCAGAGCGCCATGCCGATCAGCCATAGCATCAGCAGCATGGCGGGGACGCCGCGCTCGGCCGAGTATTGCAGATAGATGTTGTGTAAGTGCCCGTAATAGCCCGGCGGAAGCGGACGCGGGATATCGGCGGGCACGTAGGATTTGAATTCACGCGAGATCTCTTCCGGTCCGATGCCAAACCAGGGATGGGCTTCGATCATCTGCAGGCCGGTGCGCCAAATCACGACGCGGAACTGATTGGAATCGACACCACGCCTGGGGTGCAGGAAAGAATCCATCCGCTGCCGGGTAGAAGGCGGAGCGAGAAAGAAAATGAGGACTGCAATGACGGGTATGGCGAGCGTCATTTTGGGCCGCCAGCGCCAGACCAGATAGACGATGCCGCCCAAAGCGCCCAGCCAAACACTGCGGGTCCAGCCCAGCAGAATGGCAGCGCAAAGAATCGCGACACTTACCCAAGCCCAGCGGGTTATTTTGCGGTTGGAGAAGAAAAACAGCGCCAGCAGCAGCAAGAGAACGCTCATCTGCAGCCCGCCGAAGGTCATCCAGTGGCTTTCGAATCCGTCGATGCGGCGCCGCAGATACGCAATATAAAAGCCGCCCGGCGCGTGTACATCGTGTTCGTATTTGAGTCCGAACTGAACCAGCGCCCAAGCGCCGGATGCGGTGGCCGCAACCACCCAGGCCCCGATGAGATATTTCGACTTTGTAAATTGGCGCCGGAACACGCCATACACGAGGGGAATCAAAAGGAAGACGAAAAACTTGCGGATCTGCGCCCGGCCGCCCCAGGGGCTGGGACAAAGCACGTCGGCGGCAACGGTCCAGAGAAAAAAGCAGGCGAGCGGAACCCAGATGCGCGGGAATTCGAGCTTATGGCGGAAGACTAGTAAAAGAACGATACCAAGCCCAAGGAAGAGTTGGCTGGCCGCGATGGAGATCTGAATCAGTCCGGCCGCTGCCACGGCAACCGCCAGCAGCATGCGGTCCTGAGTTTCCGCGGTGAACGGCATGAAGCGACCAGTATGCCAGAATTAAAGCGAAATCCGGGGGCGACGCATCGATCCCCGCTGCATGAATGTGGGTCTTTCGAACTGTTTGTTGAAGTTGCGCCGAGGTGCCGCGGTCGCGTGTGCGTTTTCGATCGTCGCCATGGCCGCGAGCGCGCAGACTCCCGCGGCATCCGCGCCTCCGCCGCCCGCCAGGCATAAACTAGGACCGCCTATCGATTTCCAATCCCACGGCATGGATTATCAATCGCTGACGAAGGGCGGCGTAACCGTGATGTTTGCGCCGCTGCCCGTACATGTCAGCAAGTTCAACATCGTGCAAGCGACGGTCACCAACGGCTCTACGCTTTCCTGGACCGTTAGGGCGTCGGATTTCAGCTTTGTTCGGCGGGATGGCTCGGTGCTGCGCGCAGTTTCTCCCGACGAAGTGGTAGGCAGCCTGCTGCACAGAGCCGGGCGAGCAGCGGTGATTAAGCTGGAGCTGCTGTATGAGCAGACCATCTACGCTCTGTCCAACTACAATCCTACGAACGGATACGAGCAACGGCGAGAGGCGGCCATGGCGGAGTTTGTCAACAGGCGCCTAAAGGCGGCGGCCGAGGCTTCGGCGCTGGTTTTCCCGCCGACCAGGCTGGATCCGGGCGATAGCACCGATGGAGCGATCTTTTTCGAGAATCGCACCAAACAAAAAAACCTCGGCGCCGGCAGGTTCATCGCACATACTTGCGGAGAGAGGTTCGTTTTTGAGGTGTATCCGGAATTGAAGGCCAAATAGTGGCGGAAAACGAAAAAACAAAAAGTCTGAAGGGGTTTATCGACCTCCATGCACATACAACGGCATCCGACGGCACGCTGACGCCCCAAGAATTGCTCAAACTCGCGAGCGACATCGGCCTGGATGCGCTTGCGATCACCGATCATGACACCTTTGCCGGATTCGAGCAAGCGGCGCCGATCGCGCCGGATAGCCTCCAGGTGATTCGCGGTATCGAATTGAACTCGCGTCTGAAGCTTGCGGATGGAGGATTTCGCTCGGCGCACGTGCTGGGATTCTTTCCCTCCCGCGAGCCGTCTGGCGAGTTCGTTTATTGGCTGGAAGAGCAGCGCCTGGAAAGGCGCATGCGTAACGAGAAGCTCGTCGAGAGTCTCAGGAGCCGTGGCGTCGATATCTCGCTCCAGGAAGTGGAGAAGCGCGGCAAGACGCTCACCGGGCGCGTGCATTTTGCGCGCGTTCTAATCGACAAAGGATACGCCGCGGACACCGACGATGCCTTCCGCCGGTTTCTCGGCGAGGATGCGCCGAGTTTCGTCGATCGCCAAAGCTACACGGCGGAAGATACCGTTCGTATCATCCGCTCGGGCGGCGGCATTCCCGTGCTCGCACACCCGATTCGCCTCGGGCTCGAACAGGAAGCCGAGCGAAACGCCATGGAACGCTTAAAGAATGCCGGAATGGCCGGCCTCGAAATCTATCATTCGGAGCAACCGCCGCAAGCTCAAGCGCGTTATCGCAAGCTCGCCGAAGCGCTGGATCTGCTTCCTACAGGCGGCTCCGATTTCCATGGGCGCGTGAAGCCTACCACCGAACTCGGCCGCGGCGTGAACGACAACATCCGCGTGCCGCGCGCTTTTCTCGACCGGCTGCGGCAATGGCCCGCGCAGGATTGATCCGTGTCTGAAGCTCTTCCCAAACTGCGCCTGGATCTGGACTTCTTTCCTTCTCCGGAGCCGGCGCGTCCCGGCGTGTTCATCCGCGATCCTTTCCGTTATTCCGATACGACGCTGCTGATACCGCCGCCGCTCATCAGAGCGCTGGCGTGCTTCGATGGCGAGCATTCGTCGCTCGACTTGCGAGCCGAGTTAGTGCGCCTTACGGGCGACCTCGAAGCCGGCAAGATTGAAAAGCAATTGTGCAACACGTTGGACGAGGCAGGCTTTCTCGAAACTGAGCGCTATCGGCAGATGAAATCCGGCCGCGAAGCGGAATTCAGAGCCGAGCTGGAACGCGCGGCGATTTTTGCCGGCTCGGCGTATCCCAACGACCGCCTGCGTCTGGCGGATTTGCTCGCGGCCCGCATCGGCGCGGCGGCTGGCGACGGAGCTGTTCGCGCCATTGCCGCTCCTCATGCAAGCCCGGAGGGCGGCTGGGATACCTATCGCGCGGCCTATCGCGCGCTGCCGGCCTTGTCCGATGGCGAGCGGCCAACCTTCCTCATTCTCGGGACTTCGCATTATGGCGCGCCGGATCGCTTCGGGCTCACGCGCAAGGCGTTCAACACTCCCTTTGGCAGTGCTCGCACAAATGCGGCGATGGTCGGCGAGCTTGCGAGCAAAGCCGGAGAGGCGATCCTGATGGAAGACTATTGCCATGCCGTCGAGCATTCGATTGAATTTCAGATCGTGTTCCTCCAGCACGTCTATGGACCGGACGTCGAAGTGGTTCCGATTCTGTGCGGACCGTTCGCCAAAAGCATTTACGAAGGCGGCATGCCGGAAGACAATGAAGCGATCGCGCGGTTCTTCGATGCGCTCGGCGAGCTTGCGGCGCGGAAAAGCAAACGGCTGTTCTGGGTCCTTGGCATCGATATGGCGCATATCGGGAGGCGGTATGGCGATTCGATCGAGGCGCACGCGAATGCCGACGAGATGTTGGCGGTGGCCGAGCGCGATCGCGAAAGAATTCGCCGCCTGGAAGCGGGAGACGCGAGCGGCTATTGGTCGCTCGTGCAAGAAAACCGCGATGATTTAAAGTGGTGCGGCGCATCGCCGCTCTATACGTTCCTGAAAGCGATGCCTGGCGCCCGCGCTCAGTTGCTCGACTACCATCAGTGGCAGATCGATCCGCAAAGCGTGGTCAGCTTCGGCGCTCTGGCCTTTCAGAACCCCGAACAACAGTGAGGGGATTGCCGCTCGTTACTGCTGCTTTCCGCCCGCGGTCCAGTATCCCGGCCTCGCATCGACGCTCAGATTTGGCCGATCCACGACAACTTGAATGTTGTGGAATCCCGGTTCGTTCAAATCATTCGGCGCATAAGTAAGCACATATTGGCTATTGACGTCTTCGCCGATATCGGTAATGGCGCGCTCCAGGCCCTTCTCGTTGTGGAACCCGTAAATACGGCCGCCGGTGAAGGAGGTCAGCGCCTCGGCTGGCGTCTTCTTGAACAGATTGCGAATGGAGCGAAACAGCGGCGGGACAGCACTCAGCCAATTGCCATCGGAGGTTTTCACGGCGTCGGTTTCGCTCAACGGGCCGTGATTCGGAATGGTGGGCATCGCCGCCGGAGGCATACCGCCGTAAGCGGGACGAGGGTATCCTTGTTTTTCCAGAACCGCGGTAAGCCATTTCGAAATGTTGATGGAGTAGACGATCACGTTATCGAACTGCAGCGTGTAGATCGCCTCCTTTAGACTCGCCTGGCTTCCTTTATCGACGTCGCGGCTGAGCAGCACGATGACACGGCGGCGCAAATCGCGCGGATCGTGATGGTCCAACATACGATCGGCTTCGAATACGGCATCGATCACCGCCGCCGTGGTGGAACCGGCCTGGAGTTTTTCCATGGCATCGTCAATTTTGTTCGGGTCGTTCGTGAAGCCCTTAGTGAGATGCAGCATACGGTGATCGAAGGCAAGTATCGCCATGTCGCCCTCTTTGCCCGAAACCAAACCCTGAATCAGGATGCCCGCGTGCCGCAGCTCGGGGAGAATCGGCTCCACTTCCGAGTTGGCCTGCACGGCAAGCACGATCGATACAGGCTGATCGACCAGATCGGCTTCGATCTTTTGCGGCTTGCGATTGTCGTATACGCGAAAATCCGTGGTGGTCAGGCCGTTGATATAGCCTCCGGTGCTCTTGTCGGTCACGGTCACAGGAACGTAGATCATCTTCTTGCCGACCACAAAGGTTGGCTTTTCGTGCGAAACTTGTTGGTGCTCCTGTTGCGGTGTTCCCGCGGGGACCGGCTGCGCATCGGGCGGTGCGCTCTTGGGGATCGTCTCGGGAGGCGGACCCAGATGTCCCGGCTGTGGAGGCGGTCCGGAAGGCAGCGATCCGGGCGTCAGCTTCTGCGCGAACGCAGCATTGGCCAAAGGCAGCAGCAACACAGCAGCGCACGCGATCGGAAGATAGCTCTTTCTGGAGAGCGCTCTCATAATCATTAGGATGTCCGGCGGGAGCGGGGAGTTTCCACTCCGATCCCAGTGTCTCATCCATGTTCCGTACGGCCCGAGAGGAGATCGGCAGCGTGCGGCACCAGATCCCGAATCGCATCGAACGAATGCAGGGCCCCGCGCGGCGAGCCGGGCAGATTCACGATTAGCGTCCGGCCGCGCGTTCCGGCGACGGCGCGAGAGAGCGCGGAAAGTTTGGTCTGCTCCAGGCCTTTCGCGCGCATCAATTCCGCGATGCCCGGCAATTCGTGCTGGAGCACGCGGCGCGTTGCTTCCGGCGTGACATCGCGCGCGGCAACCCCGGTCCCGCCGGTAGTCAGAATCAAGGAGACGCCCGTGTTGTCCGCCCAATCGCAAAGCTGCTCTGCAATGGCATCTTCCTCGTCGGCGACGATTTTCATCGCGCTGATTTCCCAGCCGAGTTCACGGCAGCGCTGCTCCAGCGCAGGACCGGATCGATCTTCGCGCAAACCGCGCACGGCGGAATCGCTAATGGTGAGAATGGCGGTGCGGATCATGACAAGTCCTTTTCGTCCGCTGGCACGCTCTTACGCGAGATAACCCCAACGGATGCGGGCATGGGAGCGTGGCAGCGGAACAGAACCCCGACCGTGAGTGGGGATCTGCAAGGCCCTCCCTCACGGTCGGGGTTCTGTTGGTCGCTACATACAGATATCGGAACGGCGGAATGTGCCCGATTTCCCCCCGGTCTTTTCAAGTAAACAGACGTTCCGGATCTCAATCGCTTTGTCGAGGCCTTTGGTCATGTCGTAAACCGTGAGCGCGGCGACCGCGGCGGCGGTCATGGCTTCCATTTCCACTCCGGTGCGCGCCGTAGTGGCGGCAGTGGCCGTGATCTCGATGCCGCTGGCTTCGATTGCGAATTGAACCCCGACGTGTGTAAGCGGAAGTTGATGACACAGCGGAATCAATTCGGAGGTCTTCTTGGCGGCAGAAATCCCGGCGATGCGAGCGATTTCGAGCGGATCGCCTTTCGGATTGTCCGGCAAGGCTTCGAGTACTTCGCGCGGCATGGCGACAAAAGCGCGCGCCGTGGCGGTGCGGCGCGTCTCCTGCTTTTCGGAGATATCCACCATGGAAGCGTGACCGGCGGCGTCGAAATGAGACAAGCGCTTCATGGTTTCAGCATCGCGCGGATCGCATCGCCCGCTTCCCAGGTTTGGCGGTCGTGATCGGCAACCAGAAACACGTTTGCTTTTGCCAGAGCGGGGACATCGCTCGATCCTTGCCAGGAAATATGTCGAAGATGCTGGCCATCGTCGCTGAGCCGCGCGGGAAGAAAGCGCGTCAGGCCACCCTTATGCAGGAACGGAGCCTCGAGCTGTGCCGACAGTAGCGGCAGCAGCGAGTCGCTCTGTCCGCCCAAAAGCTCTAGCGCCGGGCGTGCAAAAAGCTGAAACGTGACGAGCGAGGAACCGGGATTGCCGGGAAGCCCGAAGACTGGATGACCATGGGCAGTGCCGAATGCGGTGGGCTGGCCGGGCTGGATGCGGACGCGTTCGAAATGAAATTCCGTTCCCAGCTCGCGCACGACCGGCTTGACCAGATCGTATTTGCCAGCCGAAACGCCTCCGGTAACCAGGAGCAGATCGTGTGTGATGCCGCGCTCAAGCAAGGGTCGTAGCGCGTCTCTTGTATCGTGCGCGACCGGAAGCACGGTGGGCGCACCACCGCTTGCGCGCACCAGCGCCGCGAGCATCGATGCATTCGAATTGCGGATCTGATGCGGAGCGGGCGTCTCCTCGACCGGTACGATCTCGTCGCCGGTCGCGAGAATGGCAACCGATGGCCGCGCAAATACCGAAACGGACGCATGGCCCGTCATCGCAAGGCTGGCGATGTGGCTCGCGTCCAGGCGCACACCTGCGGGAACGAGAACCGCGCCGCGAGAAGCTTCCGTACCGCGATTATTGATAAACTGCCCAGGTTCGGCAGAGCGGTCGATGCGCACTTGAGCCATACTGACGCGTTCGGCGTGCTCGACCATGACCACCGCATCGGCTTCGCCCGGAACCGGAGCACCGGTCATGATTTCCATTGCCTCGCCGTCGCGCAGAGCGGGCTGCCCCTTGTCGCCTGCCCGAATCTCGCCGCGGACCGTGAGCGTTCCCGGCAGGTTCGCCGAATGTACGGCGAAACCGTCGCGCAGCGAGCGCCGTAGCGCCGGATAATCGCGGTCGGCCAGCGCGGGCTCGGCGAGCACGCGCCCGTGCGCTTCGTCGAGCGACACGATTTCCTGCTTAGGTTTCGCTTCGAGGGCGCGAATAGTCTCAATGACAATCCGCCGCGCCTCTTCGAAGTTGAGCGTTGCGGTTGCGGCGGAGGGTTGCGGCACGCTTCGGATTGTATACCGAGCGGCGGCAAATAGAACCCGACCGTCAGGAGGAGGACTTGACATTCTTCGAGAGAGTGTATAGTGTATTAATTGAGCAAACACTATTGCTGCTGCGCTTAAACCAGTTTTCCGGGATACCGCTGTATTTGCAGCTCATGCAACAACTGAAGCACTCCATCGAGATCGGCGAGCTGCGGGCGGGCGATCAATTGCCCACCATTCGAAAGCTCGCCGAGGATCTGGTCATGAATCCCAATACCGTCGCGCGTGCCTACCGGGAGCTGGAGCACGAAGGTGTGATCGAGCTGAAACACGGCTTGGGGGCCTTTGTCGCCGATTCGGTGGTCGCGCGGACGAAAGTCATGCGAAAAGCCGAGGCGATTGTGCAGGCGGCGCTGGAGCGGCTATCGTCGCTGCAGCTCGGTGAAGACGAAATCAGAAGACTGGTGGAGAACGAACTGGCAATCCTTCGTTCTTCCAGGATTCCGGAGAGGACCAATGAGTGATTTAGTAATGGAAACGGCAGAGCTGCGCAAGTCCTTCAAGGGACATCCGGCGCTGAACGGATTAGATCTGAAGGTCCCCAGAGGAAGCATTTTCGGTTTCCTCGGCCGAAATGGCGCGGGGAAGACCACCACCATCAAGATATTGATGGGCATGTCGAAGGCGGATGGCGGCAGCGCAAGGCTATTCGGTATGCCTGTATCCGATCCAGGTACCGGCATCAAGGCGCGGCGGCGCATTGGCTTCGTTTCGGAAGACAAAGAATTGTATCCGTACATGAGCGTGGAGCAGGTCATCCGCTTCACGCGGCCGTTCTTTCCTAAGTGGCGGAGCGACCTCGAACAGCGCTATTTAAAGATGTTCGATCTACCACCCAAAAAGAAAATTCCCGCGCTCTCGAAAGGCATGCGGTCCAAACTGATGCTGTTGCTTGCGATCTCGCGCGGAGCGGAGCTTTTGATCTTGGACGAGCCGACCGACGGCCTCGATCCCGCGGCCGTTGAAGACGTTTTGCGTGAGCTGGTCGCGATTGCGGGCTCGGAGGGCATCACCATCTTCTTTTCTTCGCACCAATTGGCCGAAGTGGAGCAAATCGCAGACTATGTCACGATTGTCGATCACGGGAAGGCGATTGTCGGGGATTCGCTCGACGATCTGAAGGCCCGCTACCGGCGGCTTCACATTGTTTTCGAGAGCGAGCCCGGCACGCCGTTCCGCTGGGCGGAAGGAGTTGAATGTCTGCATCAGGAGGGTCGATCGATTTCGATCCTGGCAAGCCGCAACGTGGAGGAACTGATCGAGCAGGCCCGCTCCGTGCCCGGCGCGTCGGTCGAAGAGTTTCCCGTAAGCCTGAAAGAAATTTTTCTGGAACACGTGAGGAGTAACTGAATGCTTTGGACGAAGGCTTGGTTAGAAATGAGATGGCGGCTTCTGTTTGGGCTGGGTCTACCGCTGGCCCTAGTGCTATTGATGTCAGCGCCCCGGAATCGCCCCGCGATGGCTGGGATCGTCTTCCTGCTTATGTTTGACGCGGTCCACCTGGCCGGTAGCGGCATCACAACACAAAGCGGCAACTTACGGAGGGGAAGAGGCCTGCATGGGTCCACGCTTTTCACATTATCTCTGCCTGTCAGCCGTCTCCGTCTGCTAGCGGTTCGAATAGGGGTTGGCATGGCCGCAACCGCGGCAGTAATCGCGATTATTATCTGTACTGTGTGGCTCAAATTTCCAACCGTGCGAGGAGATTCGACCGCTGCGGACTTATTCAAGCTTGTAGTTGCGGCGATTGTCTGCAACGCTTGCTTTCACTTGGTCTCCGTTCTATTTGCGACCTTCTTGGACGAAACATGGCAGCTCTTCGGATGCGCGCTCGCGATCTTTCCTGCATGGTGGATTGTCGGCAGGCTTTCTCTACCGCCCTCGGAGAACATATTCGCTTTTCTAGGGAAAGCCTCTCCCCTCGTAACGCACGCCTTTCCGTGGCCCGCGATGGCCATTTCGGTCGCAGCTTCGGCGATATTGTTTTTTGCAGCGTTAAAAGTGGTGCAAAACCGCGAATATTAGCCTGACCGTGGAATAGGCCTTTGGCCTGTCAGCCGCTGCACCCGCTCGGCCTATTCATTCGACCCTCTTCTGTACACGGACAGGCCAAAGGCCTATTCCACAAAGGAGTTCGTGTACATTAGTACGCATATCCAAAGCAGTATCCGAAGATCAAGGAGGTTGTTTGGATGACGAGCCTTAGCTCTGTGCCCGCCGGCGAGCCGTTGGAGCGTATCCAGTGCCAGTGGTGCCAAAGCATGAACGACAAGTCCGCGCTTTCGTGCCGCGCCTGCGGAGCACCTCTGGATATCCGCAATCTGGTCAGCGAATCCGGCTGGCGCGAAGCGCCGCGCATTCGCGACATGACGGAGATCCACTTCAACCAAAGCACCTGCCAGGTGGAAGGCGAGATCGTCCCCACGGCCGAAATCAACCTCGGACCGAACGATTCGATCTTTTTCGAGCATCACGTGATGCTCTGGAAAGACGAGAACGTGCCTCTCTCGGTGATGTCGCTGTCTGGCGGCTTGAAGCGTGTGTTCGGCGGCATGCCGTTCATCATCAGCGTGGCCACGGGCCCTGGCCGGATCGCGTTTTCGCGCGACGCTACAGGCGAACTCGTCGTCCTGCCGCTCCATCCCGGCATGGAGTTGGATGTACGAGAGCACGCGTTCCTGCTCTCCTCCCATCAGATCCAGTACTCTTTCGTCCGCGTAAAAGGGCTGTCGAATATCTTGTTCGGCGGTCAGGGCATGTACATGGACCGGTTTGTGACCACCGGCGCGCCGGGTTTGCTGATCCTGCACGGCTACGGGAATGTTTTCGAGCGTAAGCTGGCCCCGGGCGAGAGCATTATGGTGGAACCCGGAGCCTTCCTGTACAAAGACTCGACTGTCACGATGGAAGTCGAATTTCAAAAGCTGGGCGGCGGTTTCCTGGGGGGCAGGTCGATGAGTCTGGCGAAGATGACGGGACCGGGCCGGCTGGGCATTCAATCGATGTACGTGCACCACCATACCGAATAGAGGCGGATATGTTCTGTGTAAAGTGTGGAACGCGACTGAACGATAACGTTAATTTTTGTACGGTCTGCGGAAACAAAGTGAGCCGTGGACCTGCTGTGCAGCCGGCCGCGGCCGCGGCGACTCCCCCGCCGGTCGCCTCCGCGCCATCCCGCACCGGACGTTGTTCCTGGTGCGGCTCGCCTATGGATGCCTCGCTGCAGACCTGCCCGTCCTGCGGAGCGGCGGCCGGGGCGCCCCGTGAGGTGACGAAATCCGGCTGGGCCGAGCTGCCTGGCAGGAAGGATATGGCCAAGCTGCAGTTCGGAAATTCTTTCTGCCAGATCGAAGGCAAATACGTGCCGGTTGCCGACATGAATCTGGCCGCCGAAGATAGCGTCTACTTCAGTCACCACGTGCTTCTCTGGAAAGATTCAGCGGTGAATATGACGACGATGTCCATGAGAGGCGGCTGGAAGCGTCTGTTTGCCGGCATGCCGTTGATCATGACTCAGGCGCAAGGCCCGGGGCACATCGCGTTTTCCGAGGATCGTCCAGGGGAGTTGATCGCAGTTCCCCTTCAGCCCGGCCAATCCATCGACGTGCGCGAACACCTGTTCCTGGTCGCCACTCAAGCGGTCGAGTACGACTGGCTGCAGACGGGTATCTGGTTCGAAACGAAAGAGGGGAACGACACCAAAACGCATTATCCGATCGGCGGCTTCATGGATCGCTTCTCGTCGCCGCGAGTTCCAGGGCTGCTGCTCCTGCACGCGGGAGGAAATGTCTTTGTCCGCACGCTTCAGCCGGGCCAAACGATCCTGGTGAAGCCAACGGCATGGATTTTCAAAGATCCCACCGTTGAGATGAACCTGCATTTGGAACATCCGAATACCGGGTTCATGAACTGGGGCTATTACACCCAGCGCTGCCTGTGGCTGCGGCTTACGGGTCCAGGGCGCGTAGCTGTGCAATCGGTATTCGAGCGAGTGGAAGGGGAAAACGAAAAATTCAGCTCTTATTCGCCCGCGACCAGAACGGATTGGTAACTTCTATTGCTGCGCGCCACCGCATTCCGGGCAGAATTTAGCGGCTCTTGCGATTGACTTTCCGCAGTTCATGCAGAACTTTGTCGTGCCCGCCGCGCCTGCAGCTGCACCAGCCGGAGCGCTTGGCCCCGGATTGGCTGGCGGCGGCGGAGCCGGATGCATCGCGTTCATCATCTGCTGCCCCATCGCCATCCCTGCTCCCAAGCCAACACCCGCGCCCGCCATTCCGCTGCCTTCGTTCGCCGCGGCGATTGGCATTGACTGCGCCACCTGGAATTGCGTGTAGCGGCCCATGTCGCCGATCATGTTCATGCCGATCCGCTGATCGAGCAGCTTTGTGAGTTCTTCCGGCAAAGAGACGTTCTCGACAACGAAGCTCTCCAAAGTTAGCCCCAAATCGGCGAATACAGGGTCCAGATCCGCCGTCATGGTTTCGGCGAGCCGTGTCTGATTCGCCGCCATATCGAGGAAATTGATGGTACTGCTCGCGAAGGCGTTGGTCATGCGTCCGATAATCGTGTTCCGCAATTGGCCGTCGAGATCCGCTACGTGATACGCCTGGCGAGTTCCGCTGATTTTTTCGTAAAAGAATTTTGGCGACGAGATCCGGTAGGAGTAGATTCCGTAGGCGCGCATACGCACAGCGCCGAACTCCTTATCGCGAATGGTGATCGGCGTCGGCGTGCCCCATTTCTGATCGATCTGCAGGCGGGTGGAGAAAAAATACACGTCCGACTTGAATGGCGACTTGAATCCTTTGTCCCAGTTCAGCAGATAGGTCAAAAGCGGCAGCGTGTTTGTGCTCAGCGTGTAGAGACCCGGGTTAAACACGTCGGCAATGCGCCCTTCGTTGACGAAGACGGCCATTTGCGAATCGCGAACCGTCAGCTTGCCGCCGTTCTGGATCTCCATGTCTTCCATCGGATACCGGTAGGCGAGCGTCCCGTCGCCGGTTTCGGTCCATTGGATAACGTCGATGAACTGCTTGGAGAAGAAACTCATGAGCGTTTTGGCCTTTCCTCGAAGTATAGTTCAGAAAGAAACTATTCCGCCTTCCTGCGCAGATTCCACAGCCCCAACCCGACGCCGACGATCAAACAACCCCACGCGAACCAATCCCCGTGCCGGGCGTAAAAGGTCGTCTGGTGAACCACTCCGTAATGCACCGGTGCGGCCAGTTCCTGGTAAGGTCGCAGCGCTTTGACTACCGTTCCGCCCGGATCGATAACGGCGGTGATGCCGTCGTTGGTCGCCCGGATCAGAAAGCGCCGGTTCTCGACCGCCCGCATCCGCGCAATCAACAGGTGCTGCCGATGGGCGTCCGTATGCCCGAAATAGCCGTCATTCGAGAGATTTACCAGCACACCCGCGCCTTTCTTGGTAAATTGCCGTACCAAGTCGGGAAATGCCGATTCGTAACAGATAAAGACGCCCAGTTTGTCCTTCCCGGCCGACAGAACTTTGACCTCCTTTCCCGGAACAAAATCCCCCGCCTCCTTGGTAATGCGATTCACGAACGAAAAGAAACGCGGAACATACTCGCCGAACGGAACCAGGTGAATCTTGTCGTATTTGCCGATCTCCTGTCCCTTCGGGCCCAGTAGCACGGCGGAATTGAGCGGCTGATTTTTCGCCGTGTACGATACGGTCTCGAATAAGAGATATCCGTGATCGATAGCAACCTGATCGGCCATGTTGTGGAACGTGGGATCGTCGAAATAGTAGAGCGGCGCCGGCATCTCCGGCCAGATCACGAGCGGCCCGGGGATGGCTTCGGAAAGCAGGACCATGTGCTGCTCCGTACGCTCCTGAAGCAAGTCGGTCCATTCGGCATCGGTGGGAACATCGGGCTGCACGACCACCGCCGTCCGCGTAGCCGGCATGTTTTCCGGAATCGGCGGCAGTGCCCATAGTCCTACCAACACGATAAGGGGCAATAGCCATGTTCGCGGCCGTCTTAGCAGCACGCATGCCACCGCCGCTCCCACCATCGCAAAAACAAATGAAATTCCGTAGACGCCGATATAGGGCGCGAGGCGCACCGGCAGCGACATGCTGATACCTGCGTTGCCGAGGTCGAGCCAGGCGAATCCGAAACTCTCGTGCGTGCGCTCCAGACCGGTCCAGAGCGCGGCTATCGCGGGAATCGCGTAGGCGCGGCTCATCAGCGGGCCGGCAAGCCAGCTAAAGAACGCCAGGTGCAAGCCTTTATAGAGCGCAAACAGAACGAAGCAGCCCCAGCCGCCCCACACGCCCATGCCGCCGTATACTTGCAGCACGAAATGGATCCAGTGGCAGAGCAGCGCCCAATAGAGGATGCCCGCCGCCCAGCCGTAAATCGCGCGCTGCCACGCATCGTGCGTGCGGGCCAGAGCGAATAACAGCGGAGCCAGCGCAATGGGGGCCAGAAAAAAAAGAGCAAAGCGCGGAAAGGTCAGCGCCAGCAGAACAGAGGAAAGCAGAGCCAGCGAGAAATGCAGCAGGACTCTGCGGTGATAAGCCGGAAGCATCCGGCGCCATTCAGCCATGCGCGTCAACCATGCGCGCGCACCGCCCGTTCGTTTACTTGCTCCGCCATATAGGAACTGCGCACCAAAGGCCCGCTGAAGACCATCTTGAACCCGGCGGAAAGGCCGTACTCGCGATAGGCCTCGAACTGCTCCGGCTTCACAAACTCCGCCACCGGCAAATTGCGCCGCGTGGGCTGCAGATACTGCCCGATGGTGGCGACGCCCGCACCAGCCGCTGCCAGATCGTCCAGCAGGCGATGAACTTCTTCTGACCGCTCGCCGAGGCCCACCATAAATCCGGATTTGGTAAGCGCAGCGGGCGCATAAGTGCGCGCAAACCGCAATACAGCGAGCGACCGCTCATAATCCGCCTGCGGACGCACGCGCCGGTAGAGCCGCGGCACGGTTTCCATATTGTGATTAAACACGTCGGGACCAGCGTCGAGCACGCGCGCGACCGCCTCTAAGTCTCCGCAAAAATCAGGTGTAAGCACCTCCACGCGAGCCGCGGGAAGCTCTTCGCGCACGCGTTTTACCGTTTCCGCAAAATGTGTCGAGCCGCCGTCCGGCAAATCGTCGCGGTTTACCGACGTGATCACCACATAACGAAGTTTCATCCGCGCCGCCATTTCCGCCACCTGCTTCGGCTCATCCGGATCGAGCGCAAACTCCTTCTTCGCAGGCGAACCTTTCGGCACCGAACAGAACCCGCAGCCTCGCGTGCACAGATTGCCCAGAATCATAAACGTCGCCGTCCCTCGATCGAAACATTCGTGCATGTTGGGGCAGCGCGCCGATTCGCAGACCGTGTGCAATCCACGCCCGCGCAGTTCGGCCTTCAATCGGTGAACGGATTCAAAATGCGTGCGGCCCTTGCGCAGCCATTGCGGCAGCCGCTGCCGGGCCTCGATTTGCACCAGACCGGCATTGCTGCCCGTCATTCGTATTTATCCCCGCGCATTCGCGGCTTGGCTCTTAATGAAATGCAAAGAGGCGGAGTTCATGCAGTAGCGCAGGCCGGTCGGCTTCGGGCCGTCGTGGAACTTGTGTCCCAGATGCGCGTCGCATTCGGCGCAGCGCACCTCGGTGCGAATGGCGCCGAAGCTGGTGTCGAGGCGCTCGGTCACGTTTTCCGGAGCGATCGGCTGCCAAAAGCTAGGCCACCCGGTTCCCGAATGGAATTTTGTATCCGACGAGAACAGCGCGTTGCCGCAGCAGATGCAGCGATACAGGCCGTGCTCATAGTTGTTCCAATACCTGCCGGTGAAGGCGCGCTCCGTCCCGGCCTCACGCGTGACCTGATATTCTTCCGGCGTGAGCTGTGCTCGCCACTCGGCATTTGTTTTTTTTAATTTCTCCACTTCCTTAATGCCCTCTGGCGCTCCGGTGTTGGAAAATTCGGCGATCTTCACCGTGCGCGGATGCGCCGAAAGAATCCGCGAAAAACCTGCCAGCGCCACTCCCGCGCCCGCCGCGCGCCAGAGTCCCGCCCGCAGGAAAGCTCTGCGTCCCATATCTCTATCCTAATCCGGGTTTCATGGCCTAATCCGGATTTTAGGCTACACCACAATCCGGGTGACTTGCGTCTGCGGATAAATCGCGCGCGCTTGTTCCAGTCCGGCCAGATTGATACCGGGAAGCATCGAGGAAGCGGTCCCCGCGGCCACGCCCCACCGCAGCGCTTCGCTGAACGAATCGCCGCGGTCGAGCGACCACACGATCGCCGCGCCCATCGCATCGCCGGCGCCGATGGGGGACAACACGTGCACCGGCGGCGGCGCCACTTCCAGCACCCCTTCGCTCGGTGTGGAAGCGATTAAACCCCGGCTGCCGAGCGAGAGCACCACCGCGCCAGGCCCCATGTTTTTGATTCGCAGCACGGCATCGATCGATTGCGAACGCGTGATCAGGACTGTGTTCAGCAGACGCTCGGCTTCCGACTGATTCGGCTTCACGATCGTCGGTTGCGCCTCCACGCCGCGCAGCAGGGCGTCGCCATCGGTATCGAGCAGCGTTTTCACCTGCTTTTCAGTGGCCAGCCGAATCAGCTTCGCGTAAAGCCGGTCGTCGGTCTTCGGCGGCAGGCTTCCGGAAAGCATCAGCCAGGATGCCTCCGGCAGCCGACGCTCTACCGTGGCCAGGATGCGCTTCTCTTCGGTTGGCGATAGTGCCGGCCCACGCTCGTTCATCTTCACCGAAAGCCCTTGCCGGTCGGAAATCGTCAGATTCGTCCGGATATTGTTGCGGATCTTCACAATTTCCTTGCCGAATCCATCGTTCTGGAGCTGCTCCTCGAACTTTCGTCCTCCCTCGCGCCCCGAAGTCGTAATTGCGATCGCCTGGGCCCCGAAATTTGCCAGCACGCGCGCGGCGTTAATGCCACGGCCCCCGGCCGCTTCGGTGGTCGATTCGATGTAAGCCCGGTCTTCAAACACCAGCCGGTCAACCGACACAATACGGTCGATAGCGGGATTCACGGTCAGCGTCAGAATGGATTTGCTCATTCGGCTCGGAAGTTCCAGCGTACCGTGGCGCACGCCGCCTCTCGCGGCCTGCTTCGTGCATCCGGCTCGTTCGCGATCAACTTTTTACGAGCTTGGCCTTACACGCTTCGCAAACTTTGCCCCCAGGAAGCCGCCCAGCCCGGGCAGAAGCGTGATCATGAGAAAGATCTGGACAATGGTAAGCGGCACGGCAGCCAGGAATTCGTGCGGATCGCTCAGCATCTTGGCGACTTCCGGATTGGACATGGCCATGGGGGCGGCCCGCAGCGCATCGCGACCCGCCGAGGAGGAAATATACACAGCGACCACGGCCAGAATGGCCAAGATGACCAGAAAAAGCCATAGCCCGGTCATCCAGCCAAGGCGTGCGCCGGCCGACCCCGACAGCGGCTCCGCCGATTGACTGCGGTAAATGACCACCGAAATGAATCCAGCCGCGCAGAGCACGACCGGCGCCAGCAGCGGAGTCAGCAGCGAGGCGAAGCCCATCCCGAACAGTGCCAGGGCGGCGACCACAATGCTCACCGCCACCGCGCGCCCGTTGCGAAAGCTGATGCGCGAGTTGGTGGCCTTCGGTTTCGGCTGAACCGCCGCGGGCGGAAGCGCCGACGCCGCCGCTTCCGGTTCGGCCAGCCGGGCTAAATCTTCTTCCAATTGAGGTTTGCCGCAACGGTGGCAAAAACGGGCGTCGTCCGGAAGGACAGCCCCGCAAGTACAATGTGTTTCCACATTTTTATTCTACGGCGAAAGACGAATCGCTAGTGAGAACACTATAGTCCTAATACTGTACTAAAAATCCGCACTCCGGGATCATACAGTAGAGGTTTGCAGGCAAAAGCCGATATATTGCTATAAGGGCGGAAGTCTCTCGATCGGCAATATTCTCAATGGCTTCACACAACCCCAGCACTTATTCCGAGCCGGTCGAGATCGAGCGAAGAAGAGCGGCTTTTCCGCCGCCGGTGCGGATGAGGCGCTTCTGGCTCTTCTACCGCGGCCGTGGCGAAACTCTTCTAGCCTTTCTCGGGTTCTTCCTCGTGGTCAGCATCCTGCAGCGCTTGACCGGTGGAGTAGCCACGAGTTTCGGACTCTTCCCGGACGAGCCGGCTCACTACATATCCTCCCTGCTGCTGCGCGACTACCTGGCTTCCGGATTCCATCAAACCCCGCTCGCTTTTGCGGTCAACTACTACACGGCGCTGCCCTATTTCGCGGTCGGCTATTGGCCTCCGGCTTTCTACGTGATCGGCGGAATTTGGATGCTTCTGTTCGGCGTACAGCGCGCCAGTGCACTCGCGCTGATCGCTGTTGTCGTGGCCCTTCTCGCCGCCACGGTTTTCCGGGTCACTCGTCGCCATGGAGCGAATCCCGTGGCCGCCGGCGCCTGGGCGCTGCTCGTCTTGTTGATCCCCCAGGCGATCAGGAGCAGCTCCATGTATATGCTCGATTTGCCGGTGGCGCTCTTTTCCCTCTGGGCGCTCCTCGAAGAGATTCGCTATTTCCAAACCCCCGGCCGGCCGCGGCATGCTATCGGCTATGCTCTGTGCGCCTCGCTCGCCTTCCTGATTAAGTTCAGCGGCGGGTTCGTTTTTTTGTTGCCCGTCGCCCTGGTGGCGGGCACACGTAAATGGAGCCTGCTGCGGAATAAGTGGTTTTGGATTCAGCCCGCTATTGTGGTGGCCCTGTGCGGCCCCTGGATCCTGTACACGCACCGGCTCATATTTGTAGGATTGCCGTCCGAGGGAACCGCGGTCCACCCCCATGTTGCGCTCGGAGCGTTCTTCCTGGAGTTTGCACGCGTCGCCGGTCCGGTTTTGGTTACATGCGCCGTGGCGGGGATGTTGCTGGCGGCGCTGAAGAAGCGCTGGAACGTCGAGCTGTTTATGTACGCCGCCGCGCCGGTCTGCGTGGTTTTGTTCCTCGCCGCCACTCCCGTAGGCGCCAATGGCCGCTATTTTCTCGCGGCGATCGCTCCTTTGATCCTGCTGATTGCATGCTCATTCGAACGTCTCGGGCTCTTCAAAAAGCGCGCCTTGGGAACGGCCCTGCCAGCCATCTTGCTCGCCGCCGGAGCGATCCGGTGCGCAGTAGCATTCCCACACTACCCTCCCGACCGGCTGCGTCCACTTGTGCAGTATGTAAACGCCAATCCGAACTGGAGTCACGCATCAATTCTGTTACCGCCGGATTGCGAAGGTCCCGCCATTGCCGAATTTGCGGAGTACGCGCCGCATCGCCCTTTCCACACTCTCCTACGCCCCAGTAAGATCCTGGGAATCTCGGGCTGGTGGGGAATCAAGCAGTCGCGTTATGCAACTTCGGCGGAATTTGAGCGCACTTTGGCTCGTAACCCGATTGATCTGATCATTACCGATCAATTACAAACCACAAAGACACCGGTAGACCATATCATCCTGGGCGCGGTGCAGAAATTTCCAAACGACTGGAGGCATGCGGCCGTGGTAAAATCGCCATGCGGGCATAGGGTTTGTGGGGTGTGGGATATTTACGCTTCCAAGAAAGCTCCCAAAGGACCCGCCGTTGATCCAATCTTCCGCAAGCGCACGCTGAATCGGTACAAACGTTGGCGTGGTCATCCGAAATGACCGAAGAGATATTGTCTGCCAGACCAACACTCTCTTTAAACGAATTATGAACACCACCGCCAGACGCGCGCTGATCGTCGGGGCCGGACCTGCCGGCTTGACGGCGGCTTACGAGTTACTCACCCGCACCGATATTGTGCCCCTTGTTCTTGAAAAGAGCGATTACATGGGCGGAATCTCCCGCACCGTTAACTATAAAGGCAACCGCATGGATATCGGCGGCCATCGCTTCTTTTCCAAATCCGACCGCGTCATGAACTGGTGGCTGAACATCATGCCCATGCAGCGGCTCGCAGGGGATGACGCGCAAATCACCTACCGCCGGCAGACCGCCACGGTTGCGAATGGGGCGGCAGGTCCCGATCCCGAGTGCGAAGACTGCGTCATGCTGGTGCGGCCACGCAAATCGCGCATCTACTTCATGCGCCGCTTTTTCGATTACCCCATCAGCCTCACCGGCGACACGCTGAAAAAACTGGGCTTTCTGAAGACGATGCGCATTGGGTTTAGTTACCTCCGCGCCGTCCTCTTCCCCATTCGTAACGAAAAGAACCTGGAGGAATTCTTCATCAATCGCTTCGGGCGCGAACTGTACCTGACGTTTTTTAAATCGTATACGGAAAAGGTCTGGGGCATCGATTGTAAAGAGATTAGCGCCGAATGGGGAGCGCAGCGCATCAAGGGGCTCTCCATTTATAAGACGATTCTCCATTTCGTGAAGAAGCTGGGGCCGAAGCGCAAGGGCGACATCTCACAGAAGAACGTCGAGACCTCGCTGATCGAGCAATTCCTTTATCCGAAGTTCGGGCCCGGCCAGATGTGGGAAGAGGTCTCCCGCCGCGTGAAGGAGCTGGGCGGCGAGATCATGATCCACTGGTCGGTGGATGAGATCGAACACGATGCGGCCGGCCGCGTGATTGCCGTGTATGCGGCTAACGCGCAAACCGGCGAGCGCGAACGGTTCGCAGCCGATTACTTCTTCTCCACCATGCCGATTAAAGAACTGGTGGCGGACATGAACCCTCCGGCGCCCGCTGCGATTCGAGAAATTTCGGACGGCCTTATGTACCGCGATTTCATTACTGTCGGCGTGCTCTGCAATCACATCAAGCTGCGCGATCCAGACGGGCAGACCGTCAAAGATAACTGGATCTACATCCAGGAACCGGATGTGCTTGTGGGTCGTCTGCAAATCTTCAATAACTGGAGCCCGGCCATGGTCGCCGATCCTGCGCACGTCTGGATCGGCCTGGAATATTTCTGCAACGATACTGATGCGCTGTGGAGGAAAAGCGATCGGGAGATGATCGCGCTCGCGAAATCGGAATTGGCGTCGATGGCCATCGTCGATCCCGAAGAGATCCTCGACGCCACCGTCATTCGCGTGCCGAAAACTTACCCGGCCTATTTCGGTTCTTACGAACGCTTTGACGAAATCGTCGCCTGGGCAAACGGTTTTCAAAACTTGTTTCTGGTCGGCCGCAACGGCATGCACAAATACAACAATCAGGACCATTCCATGCTGGCGGCAATGACGGCGGTAGACAACATCGTCGCCGGCATCGACCGCCGCGATAATCTGTGGTCGCTCAACACCGAGCAGGAATATCACGAGCAGAAAGAAACCGAGCAGCAGACACCAGCAGCGGTATCTTCCTAGTCATCTTCTCTTTGTTTTGATGGAAATCGGTGTTCCTTCAAAGCCAAACTTCTCTCTCAGCCGGTTGACCAGCGCGCGCTCGATCGAAAAGTGAAGCTGGCCCGCTTTATCCGTGAACACGACAAACGTGGGCGGGCGCACCGAGGCTTGCGTAAGGTAATAGATCCGCGCCCCGCCTTCGAATTGGAGTGTTTCCGCAAAGCGATTCAACTCGCCGGTGCCGACACGCTTGGATGCGGCATTGAAGGCGTGCCGCACGGTGGCGAAAATCCGCCGCATGCCTTCGCCATTTTTCGCCGACGCAAAGACGACCGGGGCGTAATCGAGAAACTTCAACTGGTCGCGGATGGTCTCGGTGAATGCGCGTTTGCTTTTTTCACCCGCCGCATCCCATTTATTCACAATCACGATCACCGCCCGGCCTTCTTCGTGCGCATAACCGGCGATAGTTGCATCCGAGCCAACCACGCCTTCGGTCGCATCCACCAAGAGCAGCACCACATTCGCCATGCGGATGTGCCGCCGCGCCATGACCACGCTGAGCTTTTCCGTCATCTCGGTGGTCTTGCCCTTGCGCCGGATGCCCGCGGTATCGACAAAACGATACACTGTTCCGGCTTCTTCGACTGCTTCGTCCACCGCGTCGCGCGTCGTGCCGGGAACCGGCGAAACAATGGCGCGCTCGGCGCCCACCAGCGCGTTTAACAGCGTCGATTTCCCCACGTTCGGCCGGCCGATGATGGCCACTTTGATGATGCGCTTCGCGCCCGCGGTTTCATTTTCTTCCCGCGGCTCTTGTTGAGGGAACGGCGCCGTAACCTGATCCAGCAGTTCGCCAAGTCCCAGCCGGTGCTCCGCTGAAATCGCAAGCGGGTCGCCCAGCCCAAGCGAATAAAATTCCGGAACCAGGTTTTCACGCGCCTTCGCGTCAATTTTGTTGACCGCCAGCGTAAGCGGCTTGTCGAGCGTGCGCAGAAGCTGCGCCAGTTCGCGGTCGGCCGCCGTGATCTCGGTGCGGCCGTCGATTACGAAAAGAATGTGTGCCGCCAAATCGAGCGCCACTCGCGCTTGGCGAAAAATTTGACTTGGAATCAAAGCGTCCTCGTTCGGCAGAATGCCGCCCGTATCGATCAGCCCGAAGCGCTTGCCGCGGTGTTCGGCCTCGCCGTAGATGCGGTCGCGCGTCATGCCGGGCTCATTGCCGACAATGGACCTGCGATCGCGCAGAATCGCGTTGAATAAGGTGGATTTTCCGACATTCGGCCGCCCCACGATCACGACCGTGGGAAGCGGTTCTTCTTGCGCCATCCGTTATCAGAGTCGCACGGAAGATAATACGGATATGGCGGCTCGGACTTTGCCCCTCAGCCTCGAAGAGTTCCACGCCCGATTCGATGGCGCCAAACCGGCTTATGAATATTGGGATGGCGTCGCTATCCAAAAACCCATGCCTACTATGCTGCACAGTGCCCTGCAGTTCGCGCTGACAATACTGCTCGATCTGGCGGGCTGGAATGCACTGTCAGAAGTCCGGCTAAAGGTCGTTCCCAATGCGGAGCCGGTCCCCGATCTGATCGCCGTGCGGGGTAAGAAATACAAGGGCCGCTATCCGAAAGTAGCGCCTGAACTCTGCGTGGAGATTCTGTCGCCGGGGGATACGCTATCGAAAGCGCTGGATAAATCCAGGAAATACATCTCCTGGGGCTCGCAATGGGTATGGATCATCGATCCGGAAAAGCGGACGGCATGGATGCTCTCGCAACACACACCCGCACCGGTTTGGATCTCTCCCGAAGGATCTCTGCGCGCAGGCGATACCGAAATCTCCTTACCGGAGCTCTTTGCCGAGGTCGAGAAGAAGCTAGATCTGACAGACAACTCGGACTAGGCGCAATACCTTGAAACTGAGCCCCGAGCATAAGCGAGGTCTGCTCCAATTGGTCGCTCACGCTCCCGGCTCCGATTGGGCATCTCTTAAATTATAGAGACGTGCGCACGTCCTAAACGAGCAGTATTCGGAATAGGCGCACGTGCGAGCATGGAGGTTCACCCATGCCCGAAGCAGTTACCGCCAACACGCGCAACATCGCCATCATTGCGCACGTAGACCACGGAAAAACCACGCTCGTCGACGCCATGCTGCGCCAGAGCGGCATTTTTCGCGCCAATGAAGAAGTGATCGAGCGTGTGATGGACTCGAACGAGCTGGAGCGCGAGCGCGGCATCACGATTCTCGCCAAAACCACCGGCGTCCGCTATCACGGCACGAAGATCAATATCGTCGATACGCCCGGCCACAGCGATTTTGGAGGCGAAGTCGAGCGCGCCCTGAAAATCGTCGATGGCGTGATGCTGCTCGTCGATGCCAGCGAAGGACCACTGCCACAGACGCGCTATGTGCTGATGAAAGCGCTCGAAGCCAAACTCCCGCCCGTTCTGGTCATCAATAAAATCGATCGCCCCGACGCACGCATTCAAGAAGTCCTGAACGAAATTTACGACCTGTTCATCGATCTCGACGCCACTGAAGATCAGCTCGATTTCCCCGTCGTCTACACAAACGCGAAGGCAGGCATCGCAAAACTCGATGCCGAGGGCGAAGGCACCGATCTGCGCCCGCTTTTCGAAACCATCCTGCAACACATTCCCGCTCCCCAGGGCGACGCCGCAGCCTCGCTGCAGCTTCTGGTGGCCAATCTCGATTACAGCGATTATCTCGGCCGGCTGGCCATTGGCCGCGTCTTCAACGGCACGCTGCGCCTTGGCGACGATGTGGCTATCGCGAAGCTCGACGGCAGCTTCCATAAAACGCGCATCACGAAGCTCTATTCCTTTGAAGGTCTCAAGCGCATGGATGAAACGGTCGGCAAGCCGGGCGATGTGCTCGCCATCGCGGGCGTCGAAGGCATCACTATCGGCGAAACGGTGACCAATGCCGATTCCCCCGCCCCGCTCGCTAAAATCCACATCGACGAGCCGACCATCGCCATGACGTTCACCATTAACAACTCGCCGTTTGCGGGCCGCGAAGGCGAATTCGTCACTTCGCGCAATCTTCGCGACCGGCTCGATAAAGAGCTGCTGACCAACGTCTCCATTCGTGTCGAGGAAGCTGGCGGCCCGGATGCCTTCAAAGTCATGGGCCGCGGCGAGTTGCAGCTTGCGATTCTCATCGAGATGATGCGCCGCGAAGGCTACGAACTGCAGGTAGGCAAGCCGGAAATCATCACGCGCAAAATCGGCGGCGCCCTGCAGGAGCCGGTTGAACTGCTGGTCATCGATTGCCCGGAGGAATTCATCGGCGTGGTGATCGAAAAGCTCGGCTCGCGCAAGGGCAAGATGACGAAGATGGTGAATCACGGCTCGGGGCGCGTGCGCCTGGAATTCCATATCCCCTCGCGAGGCTTAATCGGCCTACGCAGCGAGATGCTGACCGACACCAAGGGAACCGCGATCATGAATTCGCTGTTTCACGGCTATATCGAATGGCAGGGCGAGATCGCAATGCGGCCGACCGGCTCGCTGGTCGCCGACCGCGCAGGGATCGCGACCAGTTACGCCATTTACAACTTGCAGGAGCGCGGCGTGATCTTCATTCCGCCTGCAACCGAGGTCTACGAAGGCATGGTCGTCGGCGAAAATTCTCGCGATGCCGACCTCAACGTAAACATCGTCAAAGAAAAGAAGCTCACCAACATGCGTGCTTCAACTTCGGACGAGGCTATCCGCCTGGTTCCCCCGCGCATTTTGAATCTGGAGCAGGCGCTCGAATTTATCCGCGAAGACGAGTTCGTCGAAGTAACGCCGAAATCCATCCGTCTGCGGAAGAAAGTCCTCAAGGCGAATCAACGCTGATGCCGGTACAGTCTACGGCCGGGCTTCGTAAATGATGTTGAAGGGCGTTTCCGCGGCGCGGCGGAAGCGGCTGAACCCGGCCGAGGTGACAACCTCTCGAATTCGTGCCTCGCCCGCCTGTGCGCCCAAGCACAGCCCTACTTCTTGCGATCGCGAGCAAGGCGTACACAGCAGCGTGGAAAATCCGTAGTAAACCCGGCCGACGGGATTCAGATTATCCTTCAACCGGTCATTTGCAAACGGCTCAACGATCATCCAGGTACCGTCCTTAGCGATGGACTGCCGCACGTGCGCGGCAGCCCCGATCGGGTCGCCCATGTCGTGCAAGCAATCGAACACGGTTACAAAGTCATAGCCCGTGCCCGGAAATTCTTTTGCGCTGCAAACCTCGAAGCTCACGCGCTCCGCAACCTCGTCACGCCTGGCGGACTCGCGCGCCGCTGCAATCGACTTTTCATGGTAGTCGAATCCGAAGAATCGAGACTTGGGAAATGCTTTTGCCATCAACAACGTGGAAGCTCCTTTCCCGCAGCCGATATCGGCTACCTTTGCGCCCGACTCCAGCTTCTCTTGAACCTCGCGCAAGGCTGGAATCCACGCGCTTACAAGATTGGCCGCATAGCCGGGGCGGAAAAACTTTTCGCACCCGTGAAAGACGCCATCGGCATGTTCGTGCCAACTCATTCCGGCGCCACTGCGGAAAGAGTCGGCGATGCGTGGAACCGCGGCTAGCGCGCCCAGAGCTGTTTCGAATCCTCCGGGCAGATACGCGGGGCTGTCTTCGTGCGCCAATGCGAAGGCTTGTTCTTCATTCAGGCTGAACGTGTCTGCTTTCTCATCGTAAGTAACATAGCCCCCGGCCGCTTGCGAAGCCAGCCACTCGCGCACATAGCGCTCATCGGTCTTGGTCTTCGCGGCAAGCTCCGCGGAACTCATCGGATGGGCGGCAAGTGCTTTATAAAGCCCTAGTTTCTCTCCGATCACCACCATGCCGGCATGCAATGTGGCCCCGAGATCGGTTACAAATTGCCCGACGAGGGCATGTAGTTTGTTCATATCGACGTTTGGCATCTGTGCTGTACTCATGAGACAGTTCTCCTTTCCCGGATCGGTGCTCATCCTCTATCGCCGGCTTTGCTAGAATCCGCTCTGTAGAGCGTCGCCTAGGGCTTCGGGTTGCACCTCACCTGGTCAGTAACAAACTACCAGCGATTAGGGCGGGAAGTAACGAAACAAAGCCAAAGAAAAGCAAAAAATCAACACGCACAGGCTGCTTAAAGATTTGCGGGGAGCAGGAGCACTCTTGGACACGGGTCCTCTAACTTATTGTTTTGGCGAGTTCACGCTGGACGTATCAAGAGGATGTGTACTGAAAGCGGGAGCGGAGATTAAGCTTCGCCCTAAAGTATATGAAGCTCTCAGGTACCTGGTGGAACATCCCGGACGGCTGATTGGCAAGCAGGAATTGGCGCAGGCCCTGTGGCCCGACACCTTTGTTACCGATGATTCGCTGGTGCAGTGTACCGTCGAGCTTCGCCGCGCGCTGGATGATCATGCCCAAAAATTGCTCAAGACCGTGCCTCGGCGAGGGTACTTATTTCTCCCACCTGTCGTCAAACGCCCGTCGGAGGCGGATCAGCCCTCCTCCCTGAAAATTACCGACAAATGCCACGACCTGCCCATGCCGCGCACTTCACTCGTCGGACGGGAGCAACAGGTTGAGCAAGCCGCCGAGTTGCTGCTCCAGCGGGAGGTTCGGCTGTTGAGCCTCACTGGCGCAGGAGGTGCTGGAAAGACCCGCCTGGCGATTGCCATAGCCGCCGCCATAGCGGATCGATTCACGGCCGGGCTCCAGTTCGTCGGCTTGGGCTCCATCATGCATCCGGACCTGGTAGTCACCGCACTGGGGCAAGCGTTCCATGTCCAGCAGACCCCCAGCCGCACAGTCCCGCAGCTCATTGGGGATCGTCTTCAGGATGCGGGACCCTTTTTGCTCGTCCTGGACAACTTCGAACAGGTTCTCCCGGCTGCAACCGTGGTGGCCGAAACCTTGGAGGCCTGCCCCTCGCTCAAAGTCCTGGTCACCAGCCGCGCTTGCCTGCACCTCTATGGCGAACAGGAGTTTCCGGTGACGCCGCTGGCGCAAAATGCGGCCGTCGAGTTGTTTGTGCAGCGTGCGGCCTCCGCCCGGCCCGGTTTTGCGATTAGTTCCGAGAATGCACCTGCCATTCGTGAAATCTGTTCGCGTCTGGACGGACTGCCATTGGCTATAGAACTGGCCGCCGCGCGCACCAAGATGCTTTCACCCGACGGCATGCTCGATCGGCTGCAAAGCCGCCTGCAATTGCTTACTGGCGGGGCACTCGATCTGCCGGAACGGCAGCAAACCCTGCGCAAGACGATCGACTGGAGCTACGGCCTGTTGAACGAAGCCGAGCGGAAACTGTTCCGGCGCCTTTCGGTATTTTCAGGAGGATGCACGCTGGAAGCCGCCGAAGCCGTCTGCAACACAAGCCTTGATCTCGGAATGGACCTTTTTGACGGCCTTTCGTCCTTGGTGGATAAGAATTTGGTTCAGCGCGCAGACCGGGCCGAAGCCGAGGCGCGCTTTTCCATGCTGGAGACGATTCGCGAATATGCGCTCGAGCGCCTCGCCGATAGCGGCGAGCAAATCGCGGCCCGGCGGGCACATGCGGCCTATTGCCTCGTGCTCGCGGAGGAAGGCAATGCGGAACTCAGTGCCGTGGACAGATCTCGCTGGCTGGCGCAATGCGATGCCGAGATCGACAATTTCCGTTTCGCGCTCGACTGGCTCTTCGAAACTCGGAACGCAGACTGGGGGTTGCGTCTTTGCGTGGCTCTCTTCCGGTTCTGGGACATGCGGGAACACCTGACCGAAGGCCGCGCCCGGCTGGAGACAGTTCTGTCGCTCGCGGGCGCCAGCCATTCAAGAGAACGGGCCAGGGTGTCCCAGTTTCTCGGCGCTTTAGCGACGGCTCAGGGCGATTTTCCGGCCGCGGCGTGTTTTCTGGAGCAAAGCCTCTCGCTTTACGAGGAGCTGGGCGACCAATGGGGAATAGCCGTATCTTTGAATGCGCTGGCGGTCTCGGCCCGAGATCGGGGCGACTACTCGTCGGCGCGAAGCAATTTTGAGCGCAGCCTTGCGTGTTGGCGTCTGCTGCCGGACCGGCTGGTCATTGCGCGCTGCCTTCACAATCTCGCCAATCTGGTCAAGATTCAAGGCGACTACGCACGCGCCCGATGGTTGCTGCGCGAGTCGGCGGACATCTTTGACGAACTCGGTGACCGCAGCGGCGCCGCTTGGTCGATTAATCAGCAAGCCGACATAGCGCGAGAACAGGGCGACTTGGCCGCGGCCCGAGATTTGTATCAACATGCGCTTTCGGTCTTCCGGCAAGTCGGCGACCGGTGGGGATCGGCGCGGTCTTTGACCGATATGGGCTACATCGAATGCGAGCAAGGGAAATACGTCGCTGCGCACGCTGCGTACCGTGAATCGCTGGAAATCTTCGCAGGTTTGGGACACCGGCGTGGGATTGCACGGGCATTGGAAGGCCTCGCGTGTCTGGCCGTTGCCCGCGGCCACACCTCCCGCGCGTTGAAACTGGCCGCGGCCGCCGCGCATTTACGCTGTACGATCGGCGCTCCCCTGCCTCAAGCGGAGCAGTCAAAACTCGATCGGGCGCTGCTGCCTGCCCGGGAATCGCTTACTGAGTTGGAGAGAGACGGCGCTTGGGCAGAGGGTTCCACAATGGGCCTGCAAACCGCGATCCAATACTCTCTGGAGGAGACGGAAGCCGCTATTCCAGAGTAGTGGGATCGATCAACCGGCGCACGGCCGCAATACGATCAGCCGGCACACCTACCCTGCGTGCATGCTCCCGAATGGTACTTTCATCTGAAGCAAGGTAAACACAATAGATCTTGTCCTCGGTGACATAGCTATGGAGCCACCGAATCTGTGGTCCCATTTCCTTCAACGTCTGCAAGGAGCGCAGCGATACCTCTCGAATCTGGGATTCCGACAGCGCTCCCGCTCCCGGCATATCGCGTTCGATTACATATTGCGGCATCGCCTGAGAGTCTAGCACCAATCTAATAAAAAAGCACTATCGCAGATTAGGCTCCGCGTATCAGAAACCGCTGCGGATTTCCCAGCGCCTTTGTCACCGCTTCCGCCGCCAGATAGCCGCTGCGCACCGCGCCTTCCATCGTCGCCGGCCAGCCCGAGCGTGTCCAGTCGCCGGCGAGAAACAGGTTTTCGATACCGGTCGCACTCAGAGGTCGCTTCTCTTCGAGTCCCGGCGCGGCCGAAAATGTAGCACGCACTTCTTTCACCACGTGCGCGCGCTCCAGCTTCGCTTCCGCGGCTCGCGGAAAAAACTCCTTCAACTCGCGCAGCGCCAGCTCGATCACTTCGCCCCGCGGCATCTCCGTAAGCTTCCTCGATGCGCTGACCACAAGCTGAATCTGCCGGCCTTCGCGCTTGTTGAACATCCACTGAATAGTGCGGCCGAGCAGCGTCGCGTGCGGCAGATCGGTGATCGGGCGGTCGAACCAAAGATGAATGCCGGTAATCGGCGAGTGAGTGAACGACGAGACATCCAAGTGCAAGTCCGGCGCAATCGCTGCCAGCCGCTCGAACGGCACGGCAAGCACATATGCATCCGCCCGGACGATCTCGCCGTTTACTTTGAGCCCCGAAACACGGTTTCCTTCGATCTGCACGCGCTCCACCGCGGCGCGCTCAGCGATCTTCACTTCGGGATAATTCGTCCACGCGCGCTCGGAATATAATTCGCGGAGTGGAACGCTGGGCACACCCATTTCATACGAATCTTCGGATTTGAGAAAGCCGAGAGCGAACACTTGCAGGCCGTGGCTCGCCGCCATCCGGTCCAGATCTTCATTCACCGCGCTGACCAGCACCTGCCGCCAGAACTGCTCGATAGCCCGTCGCGACTGACGCTTGTCGCGCAGCCAGTCGAGCATCGTCATGCTGTCTAGATCGGTGCGCTTCCCGTATTCGTATTTCACCGCCAGCATCCCGTTCGCGACACTATATTTGTCGGCCATCGAAAGAAACTTCAGGCGCACAAACGATCCCGTGAAATGCAGCGGCGCGGGCAGCTTTCCGCGGCGCATGACGGAAATGCGCCCCCCGGGTTCGATCCAGTAAAATTCGCGATAAAAGCGAATGCGGTCGCGCATCTCCAGCCGCTGGTAAAAATCGATCAGATTTGTGCAGCAGCGCAGCAACACGTGCTGGCAATTATCGATGGTGGGGCCGTTCTCGTCGCCGGTATTCAGCGGATACGAAGTCGCACGTCCGCCCAGAAATGGCCGCGCCTCCAACACCGTGACCGGATAATCCGCCGACCCAAGCGCAACCGCAGTCGCCAGCCCCGCCAGCCCTCCGCCTACGACGGCAATCTTCTGCTGCATCGGAGGACGGGCTTCAGCGTGCAGGTCCCACACTCGTGTGGGAACTTGCCAGCCTCTCGACCATGTTTTCCATCAACTGCAAGCCGCAATCGCGATCCAGCGACAGAATCGATTCGGGATGAAACTGAACCGCCTCGATCGGCAGTTCGCGATGGCGTACGCCCATGACAACTCCGTCATCCGACTCCGCGGTGATTTCCAGAACCGCCGGAAACGTATCGCGATTCGCATAGAGCGAATGATAACGGCCTACGCGGAACGGCGAGGGCAGCCCCTGGAAAACGCCTTGGCCGCGATGAGTAACCAGCGAACCCTTGCCATGCATCGGATAGGGAAGCACATCGAGCGTGCCGCCAAACGCTTCCACAATCCCCTGCAATCCCAGGCAAACGCCGAAAATCGGAATGCCGCGCTTGGCCAGTTCGCGAACTAAATGCGGCACTCCAAAATCCTGCGGCCGCGCCGGACCCGGCGAAAGCAGCACCACGTCCGGTGTCCGCGCCTCAATCGCTTCCAGCGCGACCGCCGAGCGATAGGTGGAGACCCTGGCTCCGGTCTGCCGCGCGTAGTTGGCCAACGTATGGATAAAGCAATCATCGTTATCCACTAAAAGCAATTTCACGCCCGCGCCGCCGAGTCTCGCCACATGCTGCCGCGGCTCGGGCTGCGCCGCCGCCGGATTCAGCGCGCGGAAAAACGTTGTGGCTTTCAGGTGGCATTCCTGGTCTTCCGATTTCGCGTCCGAATCGTAGAGCAGCGTGGCGCCCGCTGAATAATTCGCCACCCCGTCTTTCAGATGCACCGTGCGAATCAGAATGCCGGTGTTGACATCGCCGCTCAGACTCAGTATTCCAATCGCGCCGCCATACCATCCGCGCGGCGTCTTTTCCAGATCCTCGATCGCCTGCGCCGCCGCTTTCTTCGGCGCGCCGATGATCGTCACCGCCCACATGTGCGTAAGCAGCGCATCGAGCGCATCGCAGCCCGGCAGCAGTGTGCCGCGCACGTGATCCACTGTGTGGAACAGGCCCGCGTAGGATTCGATCAGCCGCCGGCCCACCATGCGCACCGAACCCGGAAGGCAGACGCGCGACTTGTCGTTGCGGTCCACGTCGCTGCACATCGTAAGCTCCGACTCTTCTTTCGCCGAATTGAGCAGCTCGCGAATGTTTTCCGCATCGCGCAGCGGATCCCCAGAGCGGCGCGCGGTCCCGGCGATCGGGCACGATTCCACCCGGTCGCCCTCCACCCGCACGAACATCTCCGGCGACGCGCCCACAAGCTGCTCTCCGCCGAATTGCAGAAAAAATTCGTAAGGGCTTGGGCTCGTCTTCTGAATACGCTGGAACAACTCCGAGGGAGAGCCGTCGAACGGCGCGCTGAAGGTCTGGCGCAGCACCACTTCGTAATAATTCCCCTGCCGCATTCCTTCGCGCACGGTCTCCACCTTCGCCATGTACTCTTCCGATGTATGGTCGGAAACAATTTCGCCGCGAACGCCGGTGTTCTTCGGAGCTTCCAGATCCTCCGCCGCGCGCGGCAGGCCCGCCGTGGTGCTGCCGGCATGCGAAAAATCGTAGCGGAACCGCTCAATTGTTTCTTTCTTGCGGTCCATGAAGTAAATGTCGTCGCAGAGGAATAGGTGCAAGTCTTCTCTGTCTCCGCGGGGCATGCGCGGGCGGATCGGATCGAACTGCAGCAGCAGTTCGTAGCCGAAAGCACCGATCAGACACAGCCGCGTATCCTCGGGATTGCGAAACTCCTCCACCAGCGTGCGGATCAGCGAAAACGGCGAGGGCTGTCTGCTGCGTTCTTCTTCGGAAAACCTTCCCGCCAGCGGTTTCAATTCGACGCGCAGCGATTGCGGTGTTTCCGTTACGTTCTGCGCGTGCGGATGGTTCGCCAGCAGCGGCCGCAGCAGCGAATTCAGCACCACACCCCTCCGGTTCAACGCATTGAACTCGACTGTCCGGGACCGCGCCACAATTTCGAGCGGAGGAGCAACGCTCGCCACATCCCACCGCGAATAGCGCTCCGGGTATTCGTATCCCGACGACAAATACACACCGCGCCTGGTATCGAGCTGCTTCAAAACTTCATGCAGCCCCTGCGCGTAGGGAATCTGCGAAGCCGTCCGGAGAACGGCGATCCCGTGCGGCGTCGTGTAGCGCAACTGCGGCATTTTAGAGCTTCTATTCCATGGTAGAGCACCGCATGAGGTACCCTGTCAAAGGCTGCTCACGCTTGGAGTTCTGCGCATTTTACAGAGCGGAGCAGAACCCCGACCGTGAGGGAGGGGCTTTCCGGTGATTCATGAAGCCCACAGTCCAACTTTCACTCGACCTGATCGATCTTGACGAAGCCATGCGCACAGCGGAGATGGCTCTGCGCGCCGGAGTGGATTGGCTCGAAGTGGGAACACCGCTAATTATTGCCGAAGGCATGCGCGGGGTCAGCGAATTGCGTGCACGTTATCCCGAGGTCCCCATCGTCGCCGACCTCAAGATCATGGATGGCGGATGGCTGGAAGCCGAAATGGCAGCCAAAGCCGGCGCTTCGATGCTCGTCGTCATGGGACAGGCTCATCCGGAAACCGTCGAGTTAGTCGCCAAAGCTGGCCGCGATTTCGGTGCCAAGATCATGGGCGACAACATGGCCATGCCCGATCCGATCGCCGGCGCCAAGCGGCTGGAAGAACTTGGCTGCGATTACGTCATTCACCACATCGGATTCGACATGAGGACGCTGCGTCGCGAGCGCGGCCTCTCCGCGCCGACTCCGCTCGATCGCTTGCGCGAGGTGGTCAACGCAGTATCGGTTCCCGTTCAAGCGGTCGGCGGGTTAACCATCGAGCAGGCCATCGAAACGCCTAAATACGGCGCTCCCCTCGTAGTCATCGGCGCGCCGCTCGCCATCGAGGCTCATAAGTTCAAAACTTCTTCCGGAGATATCGAGGGCATCCTGCGCCATATCTGCGAAGAGGTCCACGCATACCGCTCATGATGCCCAAGCTTTCCGCATTTCCCAAATGTTATCTCGAACAAATCGCTAACCGGCAAATGTCCGTGTTCGATTGGATCGGGATGGCAAAGAATCTCGATGCCGATGGTCTCGAGATGTACGAAGGGTTTTTTGCCAGTCTTGAGACCAGCTACCTGGATCAAGTTGCCGAAGCCATCCACAACACAGGTTTCGCCATGCCGATGTTGTGCTGCTCTCCCGATTTCACAGCTCCGGACGCGGACAAACGCAAGCGCGCGATCGAGCGCGAGGCCGAAATGATCCGCGTTACTCACCGGCTTGGCGGCGGAGGCGCGGTCTGCCGCGTCTTGAGCGGCCAGCGCTATCCCGAAGTAAGTTGGGAGCAAGGCAGAGAATGGGTGGTATCCGGGATAGAGCAGGTTCTGCCGGTAGCACGCGAATACGGCATCATACTCGGCATGGAAAATCATTACAAGGACGGCTTCTGGCAATATCCCGAATTCGCGCAGAAGATGAGCCGCTTTCTGGAGATTCTCAACCGAATCGAAGACCGTGAGTATTTTGGCGTCCAATACGATCCATCTAACGCGATTGTCGCCGGGGACGATCCCATCGAGTTACTGGGGAAGGTAGCGGGCCGCGTCGTTAGCATGCACGCCAGTGACCGCTACCTTGCCGAAGGCGCCACTCTCGACGACCTGCGCCAAGCCGACGGCACGCTCGGATATTCGCCCAGTCTTCGACACGGCGTTACCGGCAAAGGCCTGAACGATTACGATTCCATCTTCCAAATACTGGCCGACCACCACTACGGCGGCTGGATCAGCATCGAAGACGGTATGAACGGCATGGAAGAGATGGCCGAATCGCTCGCCTTCTTACGCAGGATGACGGAACGCTATTTCGTCTGAGTTTTGACCAATCCTGCCAATTCGTCAATCGTGAAAAATCGGTCAATCGGCAGGTCCTTGAAATTCTGCACCTTCCCGCTCGGCCAATAGATGGTCAGTTTCAACACGCGCGGGTCTTGTTTGAGGCCGAATGTAAGCGCCAGAGCGCTCTGCGAGCAATAGCTCGATCCGCTGTGAACCCTTTGCCATTGGCTGCCTGAAGCGCTGTCGATGCGCACCACCGTTCCCAGCGCGCTGCGATTCGATTTCCTCCCGATCAGGCGAACGTTGATCCAGTGATTCCGATTTCCGCCGTCGTTACGCAACAGCCGCGCCGGCCCGTTGTTCTCGGTAATCAAAATATCCAGATCGCCGTCATGATCGTAATCGGCGTACGCAGCGCCCCTGCCGATGATGGACTCGCGAATATCCGGGCCTACCGAGTCGCTGGCATTGGTGAAATTCCCGTGCTCGTTGTTATGGAACAGGAGCGGCCGTTCACGGAATTGAAGATCCGGGTGTACGCGGCTGATATCCGGATCGATATGCCCGTTTACCGCGAAAATATCCGGCCAGCCGTCCAGATCGTAATCGAAAAAGAACGTTCCGAACGTGACGTCGCTGTAGCTGGCGCGCGCCAGCGGTGTGGAAGACGCCACCTCGGTAAACAAGCCGTGCCCGTTATTGCGGTAGAGACCCATCATCTGTTTGCTGAAGTTGCCCACCACCAGATCCGGGCGGCCCGAGCGGGTGTAATCGGCGGCGTCCACGCCCATCGATCCGCGCGCTGTTCCGTCGGGTCCATACGCAACTCCCGCCTGAAGGCCGACCTCCGTGAAGGTGCCGTTCCCGTTGTTCCGATAGAGCTTATTCGGCTGAGTGTCGTTCGCAATGTATAAGTCCGGCCAGCCATCTCCGTTGTAATCAAAGACAACAATGCCCAGCGACTTACTCGAAAGATCGTACAGCCCCGCTTTTTTCGTTACGTCCTCGAAGCGCCCATCGCCTAAATTTCGATAAAGCCTGAGACTCTCCCCTTTATAAGATTCCGGCGTGCAATAAGATTTTGTCTTGCCGTCCATGGAACACCAGACATCCGTTTTCGGTGTCCACCTGACGTAATTCGCCACGATGAGATCCGCCTTGCCATCGCGGTCGTAATCGAACCACGCCGCGCTGGTGCCGAAATTCGCGTTATGGATGCCGCTTGCGGCGGTGACATCGCGGAAATGATCGTGACCTTCATTGTGAAATAAGTGGTCGCCTCCGAGCGCGGTGATATAAATGTCTGGAAGTCCGTCATTGTCGTAATCGGCGACAGCGACGCCCATGGCATACATCGGAACGTCCATCCCGCTGCCTTTGGTGACATCCGTGAACGTGCCGTCGTGGTTATTTCTGTACAGGGCTAGCGTGTGGCGAGTAGATCCCGGCTTCCAATCCTTGTCGTTCATCAGGAGGATATCCGGCCAGCCGTCTCCGTCGAGATCGGCGAATGCGCAGCCGGAGCCCATCGTCTCCGGAAGCCATTTTTTTCCCTTCGCGCCGTTGTAGTGCCGGAAGTGTATCCCGGCACTGGCAGTGACATCGATAAATCGTACTCTTCCGCCGTTGGCGCAAAGCGCCGCGCACGCGAAAAAGCACAACGTGAGAGCGATCTTCATAAAGAAGCGAAAAACGATCTTTGCAATTTGGCAGGGCACCGCGCCTCCACCATTGGTTGTAGAAGAATCTCCATCTTATGCGTGACGGATTTTTCTATTGTGCGGACACACGGTTCGATGCCAAAATTGGTTTGTTGAATCGTCTTTTTTTGGCAGTCCTGTTGTGTCTGCTCGGTTGCGCGGCATGTAGCCATTCCCAGCTTCCCAAGCCGGGATCGAAGCAATACGCCGATCTGAGTTCCGCTTTCTATCTCGGCTTGGCCGGATTGCAGACCGGCGAAGATGTCCGGGCCAGAAAAGCGCTCACTCGCGCTACGCAAATTGCGCCGTCAGAACCGGCACCATGGGCGGATCTCGGCATTCTGGATATTCGCGAGCAGCAACTCGAAGCCGCTTTCAAAAATGTCAATAAGGCCAGGTCGCTGGCGCCTTCCAACAGCCGCATCGAGGCGCTCTTAGGATTGATCGAGAGCAAACGCGGAAACTTATCTCAAGCCGAGGCGCACCTGAAAAAGGCGGTTTCCCTGGACCGGAAGAACGTGAAAGCCATCTATTCGCTCGCTCAGGAGCTGGAGCGCGACGGAGGCGCGGCAAACCAGGCAGCCGCGCAAAAGCTGTTGCAGCAGATCCTGCATCGGCAGCCCTCGAATACCGCGGTCCTGCTGGACGCTCTCCGGCTGGCGGCGAAACGCGGTAACAGCGCCGAAGCGCGCACTGCGCTGATGAAGTTGCAGCCGTTCTCGGCGAAATGGCCGGATGCAGGCAGCAAACAATTCGCAACGCTTCAGAGAGCCCTGGCCGGCGGCAATCTGAGAGCCGTTGCTCTGCAAGCGCAATTCCTCCGTAATGTTCTGCTCCGCGTTCCGGCCTACCGGGCGAATTTGGATCGCATCCGGACGCCCGCCACGCTTGTTGCCCAGCCCTTCGTCCGCTTCCTGCGCCTGCCGTCTCCGAACTCTCAGCCCGCGCCGCCCGATATGGCCATGACCTTCCAGTCCCAGCCCATATCCGACGTGCACGCCGCCAAGGTTCCCTGGCTCGGGGCGATTTTCCTGGACGACAAAAGTCCGGCTACGGTCGCTTGGTCGGACACGAAAGCGCTTCATCTTGCAAGCGGCGCCACGTTGCCGCTTCCCGGCCGGCAGCCGGCTCCTCTTGCCCGGCATTCGGTCGCTCCCGCCGATCTCAATTACGATTTCAAGACCGATGTAACGATCGCCACCGCCTCCGGCTTCCGCATCTACAGGCAGAAGGATTCACAGCATTTTCAAGACGTAACTTCCGCGGCAAGGATTCCTTCCTCCGTAGCCAATGCATCCTATACCGGCGTCTGGGCGTTCGACGTCGATTTGGACGGCGACCTCGACCTCATCCTGGGAGTCGCACACGGAGATCCCGTCGTATTGCGCAACAACGGCGACGGCACATTCACCCAGATACACCCGTTCGACGGACTCGACGGAGTAACTGCCTTTGCAGCGGCCGATATCGATGGCGACGGAACTCCGGACGTGGCATTCATCGACGGCAACGGTAACTTGCGCGTGTTTCTCAACCGGCGTTTAGGCGACTATCAGCCAATTACCGTTCCCGCCTCGGTTGCAAGCGGAATCGAAGCCATTGCCGCCGCCGATATCGATGGCAACGGAACGCTTGATTTTGTGCTGCTGAAAAAGGATTCTTCCGTGGTTCGGCTTTCCATGAAACCGGATACAACCGACTGGGAATCCGCTGTGCTTTTTCACGCCTCGGGGCATCTTTCTCCCGATTTTTTTATCGCCGATTTGGACAACAACGGCGCGCTCGACATCGTCGCCAATGGCCAGGTCTTTTTGGGTAATGGAAAAGCGTTTGCAGCTTTGCCGGCGAGCCTTCCCGCCGCTCCGCGAGTCATTTCGGATAGAAACGCCGGCGGACGCCTCGACGTCCTTGCGCTCACTTCCGCCGGATCGCCCGTCGCGCTCATGAACCACGGAACCAAACACTATCACTGGGAAGAAATCCATACCAGAGCCGCTCATGCAACCGGCGATCAACGCATCAATTCCTTCGGGATCGGCGGCGAAATCGAGATCCGCGCCGGCCTCCTGGCTCAAGAGCAGATCATCGATGCTCCGGTGCTACATTTCGGTTTAGGCGATCATACCTCAGTTCAGTTCGCGCGTATCGTCTGGCCGAACGGTTTCGTGCAAGCCGAGTTCGACTTGAAACCGGACCAAACCGTGCTCGCCGTGCAGCGCATGAAGGGTTCGTGTCCCATGCTGTTCACCTGGAACGGACGACGCATGCAGTTTCTGAAGGATGTGGGGCCTTGGGGAGCGGCGCTCGGGCTAAATGTCAACGCTCAAGGCAAGGGTATTTACAGGACACGAGAATGGTTCAAGATACCGGGTTCCCGGCTGGTTCCACATGAGGATTTATACGATCTACGCATTACGTCGGAATACTGGGAAACCTACTACATGGATTACTATTCGCTGCTGGCGATCGATCATCCCACTAACTCCGCGATTTACGTAGACGAACGCTTTTCCTTGCCGCCTCCCAAACTCGGGATCATCGTTATGACTCGAACCAAGCCGTTTGCGCACGCAATCGACAACCACGGCACGGATGTCAGCAATATCGTTCGCAACCTCGACGGCCGCTATCTCGATACCTTCGGCCGCGGCCAGTATCAAGGCATCACGCATGACCATTGGGTGCAGTTGGACTTGCCACCCGAAGCGCCGAAAACCGGTCCGCTCTATTTAGTCGCGCAAGGCTGGATTCACGATACGGACACAACCATTGTCCGAGCACTGGCCCAGAACAGCAGAGTACACCCGCACACCCTGAGCGTCGAAGTCCCCGACGCCCAGGGCCGCTGGATCACAGTGCGCCGCAATTTGGGCTTTCCCGACGGCCGCATGAAAGGTATCGTTCTCAACATTGGCGGTATTTTCCGCCCTGGAGCCCCGCGCGAACTGCGCTTGCGCACGAATATGGAGATTTATTGGGACAGGATTTCCTGGGGCGCGGGCCTGCCGAAAACCGAACCGATTCAAACGCATCACATTGCCCTCTCCTCCGCCCGTCTGCGTTATCGCGGTTTTTCTCTCATCACGAAGGCGAACCTCTCTTCGCCCGAAACTCCTCACTATTATGTGTTGAAGGATTCGGCCTTGCGCTGGCATGACCAGACCGGCTACGCCACCCGTTACGGGGCGGTGCGGAAACTACTCGAAAAAGTCGACAGCCGCTACGTCATCATGGCTCCCGGCGATGAGCTGCGCATGCAGTTCGCGGCACTCCCTCTCCCGGCGGCCGGTTACAAGCGCGATTTTGTCTTGATCTCCGATGGATGGGTGAAAGATGCCGATTACAATACGCGATTTAGTAAGACGATTCTGCCGCTGCCCTATCACGGGATGGAAAGTTACCTCAAGCCGCCCACAACCTTAGAAGCGGATCACGCTTACCAGCTTCACCCGAACGACTGGCGCACTTATCAAACCCGCTATGTGACCGCGGACCACTTCCGCTCGGCTCTTTGGAACACGCAATGAGCAAGGCACGTATTTTCGCCATTGTTCTCTTTGTTTGCCTGATCGCCACACCCATCGTCTGGAAGCGCGTGCTCGCCAGCCAACAGATGGTAAAGGGCGCAAACCGGGAAGCCGCCGCCATGGCGCGCTACGACTTCTACATGAAGCAGTCCGCGGCCGCCGCGGGCGTCCATTTCCGCCACGAAGAGCCGACCCTCGATCCAAAACTCAAACGCATTATGCCGCTGGTCGCAAACATGGGCGCGGCCGTCTCGGTGGTCGATTTTAATCGAGATGGATGGCCGGACTTCTATGTAACCAACAGCCGGATCGGTGCTCAAAATGCGCTCTATGAAAACATGCACAACGGAACGTTCAAGAACGTCGCAGCGCAAGTGGGGCTAGCGAACGTGAACAAACCGGGCACGGGAGCGTCCATGGGCGCCGTCTGGGGCGACTACGATAACGACGGCTGGCCGGACGTGCTGATTTATAAATGGGGCAAGCCGGAACTTTATCACAACGATCACGGCAAGCACTTCACGCTCGACAAGAACGCGGGACTGCCATCCTGGGTGAACGCTAATACCGCAATCTGGTTCGATTACGACGACGACGGAAAGCTGGATTTATTCCTGGGCGGTTATTACTCGGAAAACTTCAACCTCTGGCAGCTCAAAACGACTAAGATTATGCCCAACGCTTTCGAGTATGCGGATAACGGTGGTCGTAAGTATTTGTTCCACAACTTAGGAAACGGGCGGTTCAAAGAAGTCTCGGCACAGATGGGCATCAAGTCGCGCCGCTGGTCGCTGGCTGCGGTTGCGGCCGATTTTACCGGATCCGGATATCCGGATCTCTTCATCGCCAACGATTATGGTGTTTCCGAACTGTATCTGAACGAACACGGAAAACATTTTCGGGAGATCGGGAAAGAAAGCGGCGTGGGTTATGCGCCGAAGAGTGGCATGACGGCTTCGGTCGGCGACATTCTCAACCAGGGCCGGTTTTCCATTTTCGTCACCAATATTTCCGAGCGCGGCGTTCTGGTTCAGGGCAATAATCTCTGGATACCGAAGCCCGGCACCTCCGGCGATAGCGTTAAGTTTGAAAATGTAGCGAATGCGATGGGCGTGGACTTGGGCGGCTGGGCATTCGGGGCCCAGTTCGGCGACCTAAATAATGACGGCTATCTCGATCTTTACCAGGTGAACGGAGACGTTTCGCTAGACCCCAACCGCAGTTACTGGTACGATTTTTCGAAAATCGCCGGCGGTAATCACGAGATTATTTATGACGCCAATAATTGGCCGACCCTCGACGGCCGCAGCCTATCCGGGCACCAGCAGAAACACGTTTGGATCAACGACGGCGCCGGCCAATTCAAGGAAGTATCCCAACTGGTCGATGTGACTGACCGCTACGACGGGCGCTCCGTGGCGCTGGCCGATTTCGATAATAACGGCGCGCTTGACGCGGTGGTCGCCAACCAGAACGGGCCTGTTCTCCTCTACATGAATCACGTCGATCCACGAAATAAATGGATCGAGTTCAGCTTGAAAGGGCGCGAGAGCAATCGAAGCGCCATCGGCGCCGAAGTCCGCGTATTCTGGAACGGGCAGGAGCAACTGCAGGAGGTTTCCGGAGGCAGCGGATTCTGCGCCGAAAACCAGCGCCGGCTCCACTTTGGTCTGGGACGGACCACGCATGTGGATAAAGTGGAAGTTCGCTGGCCTTCGGGGATCAAGCAGACGATTTACCCATCCAAGTTGGATCGAATTTATAATATCGAGGAGCCGAAATGAGCCGGCAAGCAGATCCTTTGGTCTCGGCGGCGTCCGGCCGCTTCCAGCCGCTGTCGCTGCTCGCGCGCTTCTTTAGTGGAAAGAACCGCTATCTTCCGCCCATACTTATTACTCTGATCCTCGTTGCGGGCAATTTGTCGTTCGGCTTCCTCGAGAGCCTTTCCAGAACCGTTCTTGCCATCGCCATCAGCATGGCGTTCGAGATCGTTCTGGCGCTGGTCACTTACAAAAAGTTTCCCAACCTGGCGAGCGCCTACATTACCGGCATCAGCGTCGGAATCCTGATTCGCTCGCCGGCATTCTGGCCGTATGCTCTTTGCAGCGCCATCGCAATTACTTCGAAATACGCCATCCGCTGGCGCGGCCGCCACTTGTGGAATCCGTCGAATCTGGCGATTTGCGCCATGCTCCTGTTGGTTCCCGCATACGTCGCCGCACTTAGCATTCAATGGGGAAATTCTTTATTGCCGCTGCTGATTGTCTGGCTGCTGGGCGCCGCCACGGTTTACCGCGTCAAGCGGCTGCACATTACAGGAACTTATGTCGTGTGCTTTATCTTCTTTGCCTTTATCCGGACGCAGTTTACCGGTGATCCTTTCTTATCCGAAGTGTCGCCGATCACCGGGCCGATGTATCAGCTCTTTATCTTCTTCATGATCACGGATCCGAAGACGACCGTGAAGCCGAAATGGGCGCAATGTCTGGTGGCGGCGCTCGTGGCGCTGGTCGAAATGTTTCTGCGGCTCGGCCAAAGCGTCAATGCCCCGTTTTACGCATTGGCGATCGTCGGGCCCGTCGCCAACGCGATCGAAATCTATTGCGCCAAAAAGCAGCGCCCGCGGACGGTGGCCTCTCCCTTGCAACCGGCATAGTCGCGGAGAATCCGATTTGGCATGGCAGACTTAACTGGCAGCCTTTCAGATTGCCCTCACCGCAGACGCAAAGCGGCGAGCGACGCGATTGCTTCGTTCCCGCCCAAATCGGGTTGAATCACGAGTTCCAGGCCGGACACCGCGTCCAAGTTCACCGCATAATCTTCAATTTCTGTCGTTGAGCCTCCAGGGCTAAAATTCCATTGTTGGCGCACGATTTCCTCCGCCGGCCGGCCCTCGGCAAACGAGCATCGAATAACGAATTGCTGCGTTCGCGCGGACTCAGTCTCATGGAAGCGGACTTGGATATGATGCAGCGCAATCGGCTCATCAAAGATAATCCGGATCTGCTGTTCACCTTTTTGAGAAGCTCGCCACCCCTGCCCGCTCTTCAGGTCGAATGCAGACTCAATCGGAAAGCTGGGATCCTCCGACGTAACCTCTACAGTGGCGATCTGTCCGAGATCAAGCCAGCCCTGATCCGATTGATCGTGATGCTGGGCCGGGGGCAAACCCACTATCCTCTTTCGCATAATCCTATTCTTGCTCCTACCAACGTCTGTTAAGATCCGCTGTAAGGGCTGGCTTTACCTGGCACGGTGAAGATCAGGAGATTCGATTTCTCTACGGCCCGCCATTCGATGTATCGTCTATTGTTTCCGCTCCTGCTGGCAGTTCCCGCTTTCGCGCAGACACCCGCCAACCCTCCGCCGAGCGCAGTCCCTCTGGGCACGATCGACGGCCACGTAACCAACCAACAGACCGGCGAAGCGATTGCCGGCGCCAGCGTGCGCTTCGTCCCGATGACGATCGCCAAGACCGCCGCCAGCGAGCGCACGGCCACGACGAAAGCCGA
>DASVGP010000072.1:0-46993 GCA_036379475.1 Bryobacteraceae bacterium
GACCCGGCCGCGGGATCGGAAAAAAAGCTGGAGCCCGGGACCGCAGCGACGCCGATATCCTCCACCAAATGACGGCAAAAGGTGACATCGTCCGCGAAACCGAAACCCGAGATGTCGCACATGATGTAATAAGCGCCTTTGGGTAGAAAGCAGCGGAAGCCGGCTTTCTTGAGGATACTCAGGAGCAGATCACGTTTATTCGCGTACGATTGCGCGAGTTCGGCGAAATAGCTGTCGGGCAGTTCCAGCGCTGTAATTCCGGCCATCTGCAAAGGCGTGGCTGCGCCGACGGTCAGAAAATCATGTACTTTCCGGATAGAGGAGGTCAGCTCGGGAGGCGCCAGGACCCAGCCCGTACGCCAGCCGGTAACGGAGAAGGTTTTGCTCAGACTATTGACGAGAATGCAGCGGTCGCGCAGCCCTTCCACTGCGATCGGCGGCGCGTGGCGTTCGCCGTCGAAGACAATGTGCTCGTAGATTTCGTCGGTAATGAAGAGCGCGTCGTTTTCTGCGCATAGGCGACCGATAAGCGCGATCTCGTCTTGGGAGAAGACGCGGCCGCTGGGATTGTTCGGCGAATTCAGGATCACGGCGCGAGTGCGCTGGGTAAAAGCGGCGCGGAGTTCGTCGGGGTCGAAGCGCCATTCGGGCGGATGGAGCGTGACGTAGCGGCAGACGGCTCCGCTTAACTGCGAATCGGGCCAGTAGTTTTCGTAAAACGGCTCGAAGACAATGACTTCGTCGCCCGGATCGATCAGTGCGAGCAAGCTGGCGATCATGCCTTCGGTCGAGCCGCAGCAGACGGTGATTTCGCGTTCCGGATCGAGGGAGATTCCGTAAAAGCGGTGGTAGTAAGCGGCGATGGCGTCGCGAAACGGTTTGGCGCCCCAGGTGATGGAGTACTGGTTACACTCTTGAGCAATGGCGGCTTGGGCGGCCGTTTTCACCGCGGCGGGAGCGGGGAAATCAGGAAAACCTTGCGCCAGATTGACGGCGCCGTGATGGAGCGCCAGCCGCGTCATCTCGCGAATGACGGATTCTTTGAATGCGGCTATGCGCGCGCTTTGCACGCGCCGGACCTGGGTGGCGGCCATGCTGCGATTGTAGCGAGCTATTTGTTGGACAAGGTCCTCAGCCAATTGCAGGCGAGCAGTTGAGAATCGGAGGTGACCAGCATCAAATCCAAAATCGAAGCAGTCGCAACCAACAACACGTCCCCGAAATCGGCCTGCGGGAGCGATATACGCGAAAGTTCAGCCGCAACGGCAAACGTAAAGGGCGCCTCTCGAACCGGCAGCCGCTTCAGTGCTGTATCGAGCCAGCGAGAAAAGCCCTTTCCATAGAACCTCGCATGCATCCGAGCCAGGAATTCTTCTGCGGGGCCGTGGGAGGGACAATCTCCGCCACTGGTTTCCCAAATAGGGCTACCAGGATCGGCTTACCGGTGCGCCGGACGTCTTCCAGCACGGCCAGGCACGTCGCCTTGAACTTGGAAATCGCAATCTGCAGCATGCTCATTTTTACCGTGGTCCAAAACCATGGGCAAAATTCACTTTGCGGACCCTCGCAGCAAATCCTCCAACTGAATTTTAGAATCGGTCGTGCTATCACGGTACTTCACAATCACCGGCGTATATAGCGAGAGGCCCCAATCGCGGCCGGCGCCGGATTGGATTTGGCGTGAGCCGGCGACCACCACGGCTTCTTCGGGGATGACGAGCGGCAGGTCGTTTGTAGCACGGTGAATCGTGCCGCGTACCAGATCGAAGACCGGCATGGAGCGATTCAAAATGGTTCCGCTGCCGAGCACCGCGCGCTGCTTAACGACGGTGCCCTCATAGATCCCGCAGTTTCCACCGACCAGCACCTCGTCTTCGACGATCACCGGCAGCGCGCCGACCGGTTCCAGCACGCCTCCGATCTGCGAAGCGGCGGAAATGTGGCAATTGCGCCCGATCTGCGCGCAGCTTCCGATGAGTGCATGAGAATCGACCATGGTGCCCTCGGCGACATAGGCGCCGGTATTGATATACATCGGCGGCATACAAGTCACGCCGCGGCCGATATAGCAGCCGTCGCGGATGCTGGAACCGCCGGGCACCACGCGAATGCCATCGCCCAGCGAAAGTTGCCGCAAGGGATAGGTCCACTTATCGAAAAACTGGCCGTCCATGTCCACGACGCCGCCCATGCGAAAGCCGACGAGGATGCCTTTTTTCACCCAGGCATTGACGCGCCAGCCCGTCGCTTGAGAGGCGTCCGGTTCGGCCGAGCGGATCTCTCCACGGTTCAGCAATTCGCGAAACTGCGCGAACAACTTACGGTCTTCTTCCGAATAAGTGGACGGCTTCTCGTCGAACAGCGCCTCGATCCGTTCACGCAACAACAGAGCGCACTCCCGAAAGCAGGCCGAGCGATTCTAAGGCAGTCTCGATTTTCTTCTGCGAGGCCGGCTGCGGGGCCACCAGCGGCAAGCGCCAGACCGGCTCGACCAGGCCCATGCGCGACATAGCGAATTTCACCGGCCCTGGGTTGGTTTCGACGAAGTTGGCTTCCATAAGCTGCTGGTACTTGCGCTGCAGCTCGCGAGCTCGGCGAAAGTCTCCGTCGAGCGCGGCGTGCACGAGCCTGGAGAATTCCGCTGGAATTTCGTTCGCGATGACGGAAATAATGCCTTTCCCTCCAAGCGCGATCAGCGGCAAGGCTACGGCGTCGTCGCCCGAGAGCACTGTGAACGATTCGGGAACGCGCCCCAGAATGCTCGCCATCTGCGAAATGTTGCCCGAAGCTTCTTTGACGCCTGCGATGTTCGGGATCTCTGCCAGCCGCACGAGCGTGGCCGGTTCGACATTTACAGAAGTGCGCGATTGCACGCTGTAAACAATAATCGGCAAATCGGTCGATTGCGCAATCGCGCGGTAATGCTGGAAAAGTCCTTCCTGCGTGGGCTTGTTGTAGTAGGGCGTGACCGAGAGAATGCCGGAAACTCCAAGCGCTTTCAGTTCGGCAATCAGCTTGATGACTTTAGCCGTATCGTAGCCGCCCGCGCCCGCAAGCACCGGCACGCGCCCGCGCGCTTCTTCGACACTGATGCCGATTACGCGTAGGTGCTCTTCGTGCGTGAGTGTGGGGCTTTCGCCGGTGGTGCCGCAAGGGCAAAGAAAATCGATGCCCGCCTCGATCTGGCGTTTGATGAGCGCTCGCAGCGTTGGCTCGTCGAGCGTGCCATCGGAACGGAATGGAGTCACGAGCGCTGTGCCGCAGCCGGTAAACATTTTTTTCTCCTAGTTCTTTTTGCCGAACAAGACTTCCTCAAAAGTGTAAACGCCTCGCCGGTCCATAATCCATCTTGCGGCTTTGAGCGCGCCGTGCGCAAATCCTTCGCGGCTGCGGGCAGTATGGCGCAGGGTGATTGTATCGGCCGCTGAGTCGAAGCCGATTTCATGAGTTCCCGGATGGCGTCCGGCGCGGTTCGAACTTACATCGATCCTTTTCGAGTAGCCGTGCTCCTCCATGGTGCGGACAAGCTGGAGCAGCGTGCCGGAGGGCGCATCTTTCTTCTCTTCGTGGTGAATCTCCCAGGCCCAGGCGCCATAAGCCTCCTCGTTGTGCAGCAATTCGGCGGCGAGCGCGGCGATTCTGCGAAACACGGCAACGCCCACGGAAAAATTCGGACTCCAGACCAGTGCGCTGCCGCTGCGCTCAAATGCGGCGGTCACTTCGGGTAGACGGGCGAGCCAGCCGGTAGTTCCGGTAACGGTACGTACGCCGGCTTCGGCGAGGCGCTTCAGGTTTTGTGGAGCGATCTCGGGCGTCGAAAACTCAATGGCGGCATCGATACCGCGAAAGGCATCTGCAGTGATGCCGCTTCCATCCGCATTGTTGTGTTCGTCGAGGCGCAGAATCGTTTCGAAGCCATGTTGCGGCGCCAGTTGCTCGATGAGGCGCCCCATTTTGCCGTAGCCGACGATTGCGAGTTTGTTCATTTAGTCGAAAACCTCGGGATCGAGATCGGTGAAGAATTCATGGTGCAGCGCTTCGACGGCTTCTTTCAAATCGTTTTCGGCAAGAACAAATCCTAAGTTGCGCCGCGAAGCTCCTTGCGAAATCATACGGATGTTCTTGCCCGCCAGAGTCTGGAACGCGCGCGCGGCGATGCCCGGCGTATACCGGATATTCTCTCCTACCAGGCAAACAATGGCCTGGCCGTTTTCGACGGTGACTTCGGCGAAGGCGCGCAACTCGCTTACGATGGCCTCTACGCTTTCGCTGTAGTCGAGCGTGAGCGAAACGCTGACCTCGGAGGTGGAGACCATGTCCACGCTGGTGCGATGACGATCGAAGATCTCGAAGATGCGGCGCAGAAAACCGTGGGCCATCAGCATGCGCGTCGATTTCACGTCCAAAACGGTGATCTTGCGTTTGCAGGAGATGGATTTGACGGCATTTTGGCAGGGCGCGGCTTCGGCGGTGATGCGCGTGCCGCCCGCCTCGGGCCGGCGTGAATTCAGGATCAGAACCGGAATGTTTTTCTCCACCGCGGGCTGGATGGTCGCCGGGTGCAGCACTTTAGCTCCGAAATAGGCCATTTCCGCGGCTTCGGCAAAGGAGATGCTCCTGACCCGATGGCTGCCTGCGACGATGCGCGGATCGGCGGTCAGCATGCCATCCACGTCGGTCCAGATTTGAATTTCTTCGGCGCCGATGGCGGCTCCTACAAGAGAGGCGGAGTAATCGGAGCCGCCGCGGCCTAAGGTCGTCGTATGACCGTCCTTAGTCGAGCCGATGAAGCCGCCCATCACAACGACGGAAGAAGCGGCGAGCGGGGGAATCAGTTCGGAGACCCGTGCATAGGTTTCTTCGAGCAGCGGTTGCGCTTCGGTGAAGCGATCGTCGGTCAGGATCGCGCGGCGCGCATCGAGGTGCTCGCTGTGCATGCCGGCGGCGCGAAATGCAAAGGTCAGAATCAAGCTCGACAGCCGTTCGCCGATGCTTGCGACGGCATCGGTCGAGCGCGGCGATAATTCACCAACTACCGACAGGCCTTTGACCAGTTCGTCGAGCCACTCGAAATGCGTCCGGATGTAGCGATCGAGCTCAGCGGCCGCCGGGCCCGCTAGCGCCAGACCGTGCTGCAGGTGATAGCCGCGCAGCTCGTCGATCGTGGCGAGCGCCTCGTCCCGATGCCCCAATGCGGCTTCGCCCGCGGCGGCGAGCAGTTTGTTGGTCGTCTTTCCCATGGCGGAAACGACCACCACCGGACCGCGCTTCTCATACCGCCGCACGATGGAGGCAACCCGCGCTACCGCCTCCTGCGATTCGACGGAAGTCCCGCCGAATTTCATCACGATCATGAAACAGTTTAACGGATGGGAAGCAATCGGCGAGGATACGGGCTCGTCGATAATGTCCTGTAGTGGCCGATTCGGTTGTTTGCAAAATCTGTCAAAAGCGGCGCGCCCGCAGATATTGCCCTGTGGTCCAGGGCGACATTTGCCCGCTGTGCTGCGGAACGCATCGCGAAATCGAATTCACCTGTCCGCTGGAATGCGAGTTTTTACGCGAAGCGCATCGGCATGAGAAGCCCGAGCCTCCGGCCAAAATATCGTACCCGGATATTGCCGCGGGAGAAGAATTTCTGGCCGAGCACGAAGAGCTGTTCATGGTCTGCGCGGAAGGGTTGGTGGAAGGCGCACTGCGGGCGGACGGGGCCGTGGATGCGGATCTCACCGCGGCGCTCGAAGCGTTGATCCAAACCCGGCGCACGCTGGCATCCGGCCTGGTTTACGAAACGCGCGCGGAAAATACGGTGGCGGCTGCGATCCAACGCTCGGCTTCCGAGGCCCTTGAAAGATACGAGAAGCTCCGTTCCGAGCGCGATCCGCTGGCGCCGGTTCGTAATAATGAAATTGTTGGAGTACTGGTGTTTCTGCACCGGCTCGCGGAACAAAATCGGAATGGACGCCCCCGCGGGCGCTTGTATCTGGACCTGCTGCGGAGCGCTTTGCCCGCGCGAGTCGAGGAGCGCGCACCAAGCATCATTTTATAAGGGAGACTTATTCTGAAAGCGACATTGGTAGGCTCGCGCGAACTGGCCCCGGAAGTGCGGCATTTCGAGTTCGAAGTACCGGAGCGCGACGATCTTCCGTTTACCCCCGGGCAGTTCGTCTCGGTGGTGGACCGTCTCGAAGGCAAGGAGATCACGCGGGCTTACTCCATCGCCTCGCCGCGCGGCGGAAATCGCTTTGCGTTGTGCTTGAATCGCGTGACGAACGGGACTGTTTCGCCCTACCTGTTCGATCTGCAGCCTGGACAGGAGATCGAAATCGGAGAGCCGCTGGGGTATTTCACCCTGCGCCATCCCGGCCGCCGCGTCGTCTTTGTGGCCACAGGAACGGGAATCGCTCCTTTCCGCTCCATGCTGCTCGAACACCTGCCGCGTACCCAGCCGCAGATCACACTCCTGTTCGGTGTGCGGTACGAGCACGGCCTGCTTTACCGCGAAGAGCTCGAACATCTCGCGCATACGTATCCGCATTTCCAGTTTCTACCCACCATCACCCGGCCCGGGCCTTCCTGGACCGGCCGAACAGGCCGGGTTCAGGATCACCTGGACGAAGCCCTCGGCCTGCGCGGCTATGAAGACACGAGCGCCATCGACGTCTACATCTGCGGGTTGCAGGCTATGGTGAACGATGTGCGCCGCGAGCTAAAGAGCCGCGGCTTCGACCGCAAGCAGATCATTAGTGAGAAATACGACTGACCCGCCGTGAATCGTTCCTCTAATGGTTCGGAGGCAAGAATAATTTAGCGTGACAGGATTCTGAAACTTCGTATATAATTGCCTCAATGCCGTGTGTGTTATAGGCGCGCGGCTATTCAGCGGGGAGAGTCTCATGAAATCGCTAAGTCTGTTATTCGCTGTTTGTCTGTTTGCTTTGTGCCTCGGCATTCGCCTGAATGCACAAGCGGTGAACGGAACGCTTGTAGGAACCGTCCGCGACAGCACGGGTGCGGTAACGCCGAATGCGCACATCACCATCACCGAAACCAACACGAACGTCGCCCGCGCGGCACAAACCGATGCGAATGGTTACTATTCGTTCCCAGCGCTGCCGCCCGGCACATACGACGTAAAGGTCGAGAAGCAGGGTTTTGCCGCGGCACAGCGCACCGCGGTTCCGGTATCGGTGAACACAACAGTGCGTGTGGATCTGCAGCTTCAGCCAGGACAGATAACGGAGACGGTTAACGTGGCCTCCACGGTGCCACTGCTGCAAACCGATACGGCCAGAACCGGCGAAACGCTTAGCGCGGTCCAGGCTCAAATGTTGCCCCTAGGAAACAATCGCAATTTCCAGGATTTGCTGAACATCGTGCCCGGTGCCACTCCCTCCCAGAACAATCATTCCCGCTTCTTTAACGCGCAGAACAGCTTAAACAACGAGGTCAATGGAACCTCTAGCATGTCCAATAATTTCCAGATTGAGGGCGTGAACGACAATGAGCGGACCGGACTGCTGCAGGTCTACATTCCGCCGATCGCTGCGATCCAGGAAGTGGATGTCACCACCAGTGGGTATGATCCCGAGCAAGGTTCGGCGCTGGGTGCGGTTACCAACGTGATCTTTAAGTCCGGCACAAACCAGTTCCACGGCTCGGCCTACGAGATCTGGCGCGGTGACAAGCTCGACGCGCGCAACGTCTTCGATTTCGGGACAAACGGCCAGCCGTTCGTTAAGCCGCGGCTGGTGACAAATTATTTCGGAGGCGCAATCGGCGGCCCGATCATCAGGAATAAAGCATTCTTCTTCTTCGATTTTTTGCGCACTACCGACCATGAAGGACAGTTCCAGCGCTTCGGTGTGCCTACGGTGGCAATGAGGAACGGTGATTTTTCCGATTCGGCGCTGACGAAGATCTTCGATCCGCAAAGCGGGGACGTGGCCGATTGCCTGCCCGGAGGGAATGCGAGCAATTGCGGCAAGGGCCGCACCCAATTCCCCGGCAACCGGATTCCCGGCGACCGCATTGACCCTATTACGGCGAAGTTGCTGGCTCTCGTGCCGACGCCCAACGCGAATCTCACGGCTCCTGGCACACAAAAATACTCCGACAATTTCCAGGAAACCACCGGTTTTGTTCAGGACAACAAGAGTTTCGATGCCAAGGTCGACGAGAATGCGGGGGACAAGGACCACATTTCAGTCCGCCTCAGTTACATGAACCCTGTCACCGTCCAGGACCCCGCTTATGGAGCGGCCGCGGGCGGACCTATCGGCGGAGGTTTCCAAGGCACCGGAACCGATGCGACTTATTCGGCAGGCATCAATTGGAATCATATTTTTTCGCCGACTTTCCTGACCCAAACGCGCCTCGGGCTGAATCGCTATCGGAACGAGGCTCAGAGCGCCGATTACGGAAAGAACAGTTCGACCGCAATCGGCATTCCAGGTGTGAATGTGAGCCCCTTCACCAGCGGCATCACCGGCCTCAACAGCACCGGGTTTTCGGACCCCATGGTTGGCTATTCGGCAAGCCTGCCCTGGGTGCGCGCGGAAACCGATATCGAGGCCGTAAGCAATTGGACGAAGATTATCGGGAATCACACGCTCGAGTTTGGAGGCAACCTGATCCGGCTGCGAGACGATCTGCTGCAAGAGCAAACGTTCAGCCCGCGTGGCCGTTGGAGCTTCTCACCTACGCAAACTGCGCTGAACGGAGGTCCGGGGACGAGTTTCGCCAACAATTTCGCCAGCCTGCTATTGGGGGTTCCCGATCAAGTGGGCCGCGATTTGCCCGTCTACTTTCCGGCCTACCGCGCTTGGCAGCTTTTCCTCTACGGCGGCGACAAATGGCAGGTAACTCCGAAGCTGACCGTCAACCTTGGACTGCGCTGGGCCTTTTTTCCCCCGGCAACCCCGCAATTCCGGGGCGGCTTCTCCAATTATGACGGCGCGACCAATAGTCTTGTGATCGCCGGAGTCGGGGGCAATCCCACGAATCTGGGAATGCAAACCAGGTATCACAATTTCGCTCCTCGCGTCGGTATCGCCTATCGCCTTACGAGCCGCGATGTCATTCGGGCAGGCTTTGGCATCAGCTACCAACCGTTCGAAGACAACACCTACGCCTACAATTTCCCTGTAAAGCAGAACAACGCGTTCAATTCGCTGAGCAGCTATGGACCGGCAATTCTGCCGGACGGCACGCCCGCGACCTTCGCAAAAGGCTTCCCCGCGCCGCTCGTCGCGGCCGTTCCTTCCAACGGCATCATTCCCGTAGACACACCGCTACTCAAGAGTCAAAGCTACACTGTGATTCCGAAGAATTACGTCGATCCGTATGTTGAATCCTGGAATTTGACCTATGAGCGCGCTCTGCCGGCACAACTGGCTCTCGATATTGGATATGTGGGCAACCGGGGGGTGCATATTCCGCTGCAATACAATCTGAACGCCGTTAGCGACCCTGCGTACATTGGACAAGGAACCATCGGCCGCCCCTATGACCGGGCATACGGCATCGGCTCCGATATTACAATGTACTTCGCCCAGGAGTCTTCCAACTATAACTCGCTTCAGGTCACGCTGAACCGCCATTTTCACACGGGAGTTACTCTAACTACCTCCTATACCTACGGAAAAGCTCTCGGTTACTCGGAGGAAAATAACGAGAATTCGAGCGGTGCGCAATATTACATTGGTTTCCGGAGAAACTATGCACGCACCGATTTCGATCGTACCCAAATGTTCAATCAGAGCTTTGTCTGGAGTCTTCCTTTTGGGAAGGGAAGGAAATTTTTCAAGAGCGGGCCGCTGAGTGCAATTCTGGGCGGATGGGAGTTCAGCGGAGTCTGGACGCTGTTGACCGGCACGCCTCTGAATTTCGGCTGCACCTGCGTCTCGCTGAACGCGCCGGGCAACGGCAACTCGCCGGACTTGGTGGCGCCGTTCCAGAAGCTGTATGGCGTGAATACACAGCCTTGGTTTAGCACCTCATCGTTCGCCGATCCCTCGATTTTGTCGGGCACGCCGACGTTCGGAAACGTGGGCAGATACATTTTGTCCGGCCCTGGTCTCTTCAATTTCGATGCGGCGGCCTTCCGCAATATCCGTATCACGGAGAGAGTAAATCTGCAGTTCCGCACCGACTGGTATAGCGCGACGAACACACCGCACTTTAACAATCCCGGCGACACACTGGGTAACTCGGATTTCGGCCGAGTGACCGGGGCCGGAGGATCGCGCACCATCGATTTAGGTGCAGAACTCAGCTTCTAGGTCAGTTCGAATCGTGGACCTGAGCCCGACCGCCGCTAGCAGCCTTCCGGGGGTGCCCCGTGCCAAGATGATGGTTTATCTATGCTCGAACCGAAAATACCGCTGTGTGCCATAACCGACGAGTTCTCGCCGGCGCTGGCGGAGGCCATTCCCGTATTCCAGGAGATCGGAATTGCCGCTGCGGAGCTGCGCACCATCGACGGCAAGAATCTCCTCGATATGAGCCAGGATGACTGGAGCGCCGCGAAAGACTTGCTGGACCGCGCCGGGTTGCGCGTTGTCTCCATCGCCTCTCCGGTCCTGAAATGCGTGCTGCCGGATGCGCCGGCACTGGATGAGCGCTTTCAACACGACGCGTTCGCTTCCAAGCATACGTTTGAAGATCAGCCCCGCCTTGCCGAGCGCGCGCTCGAAGCAGCGAACTTTTTTGGCGCTAAAATCGTGCGAGTTTTCTCGTATTGGCGTACGGTAGAACCGGAGCGCTGCTTTGATCGTGCCGCGAAAGCACTCGAATCGCTGGCTGCGCTCGGAGCACGCGAAGGCGTCACCATCGGCCTTGAAAACGAGCATGCCTGCAACATTGCCACCGCCGTGGAGACCGCCCGCGTGCTGGAAGCGGTTCGGCATCCGAACCTGGGCATGATTTGGGATCCCGCAAACGCGATGGTCGCCGGAGAGACGCCGTTCCCGGAGGGCTATTCGCGGCTACCGAAGAATCGCATTGTCCACGTGCATGCAAAGGACTGCCATATGGAAAACGGCAGGCCGGTTTGGGGTCCGCTCGGCACGCGCCAAGTCCGGTGGAAAGAGCAGATCCAGACGCTCCTCGAAAATCGATACGCGGGCTTCATTAGTCTGGAGACTCACTGGAGAGACGCCCAGGGCGCACTTGAAAGCAGCCGGATCTGCGGCTGGAATTTACGCGGACTCGCTGCGGCCTAGCACTTTGGCCTCGTCGCCGAGACGCGTGCCCGAAACCAGATAATTTCGCACGTAATCCTTCACGGCTTCCTTGAGCGGCGTCATCCGCTGCCGGAAACCCGCCGATCGCAGCTTGGCGATATGCGCGCAAGTGAAGTACTGGTATTTATCGCGCAGCCCGAGCGGCATGTCGATGTACTCGATATGCGGCTCCTGGCGCAGAGCATCAAAAATCGCATGGGCCAGGGATTCGAATGTATTGGGTTCGCCCGAGCCAATGTTGTAGATCCCTCCGCCGCTCACGCGCTCGGCAAGGAAAACTGTCGCCGCGACCGCGTCCTTCACGTACATAAAGTCGCGGCGCTGCCCGCCGTCCGGAAATTCCGGACGGTAGCTCTTAAATAGCGAGACGCGGCCCTGGCGCTCGATCTGCTGAAAGCCCTTGAACGCCACGCTGCACATGTCGCCCTTGTGCCACTCGTTGGGACCGAAGACGTTGAAATATTTCAGGCCGGTGATGAGCGGCAGCATTCCCGAGCGCTCGGCGTACAGATCGAACAGATGCTTGGAATAGCCGTACATATTCAGCGGGCGGAGACTGGAGAGAGTCACGGTCTCGGGCAGGCCGGCGGCGATGTTGCCGTAGGTCGCCGCGGAAGAGGCATAGACGAACCGGCGGCCGCCCTCCAGCGCGAAATTGGCCAGCGCCTTGGTGTATTCGAAATTGTTGCGGATCAGATAGGCCGCGTCCCTTTCGGTGGTAGACGAGCAGGCGCCCAAGTGAAAAATGGTGGTAATGTCGCTAAAATTCTGCGGAGTGATATCGAGCTTTAAGAGCAGATCGTCGGCCTCGATATAGTCGGCAAACTGCAAAGAAGCCAGGTTTTTCCATTTATTTTCGTCCTGGCCTAGGAAGTCGGACACCAGAATATCGTTGGCGCCCCTGTGGTTGAGCTCCCAGATCAGCGCACTGCCGAGGAACCCGGCTCCGCCTGTGACCAGGATTCTCCCGTGAGAAAGATCGGACATTTTATTTTTGGTCTGTTATGTATGATGCTTCTGGCAAAAATATGTTTTACGTCAACAATTAAGAAGAAGTGACTACTAGTAACGGTACTTTTATGCGGTGTCGCACATTATTGATGGTAGTTCCGAAGATCAGGTCCTTGAATCCCCGATGTCCGTGGGAGGCCATCACCACCAGATCCGGCTGCAGTTCTTCTACCGCTTCAGCGATCTCTTTGGCCGGGCTGTTGCCGTGCCGCACGACGGCGGAAACGGCGATCTTTTGCTCTTCCAGCGAAGCAGCGATGTTGGAGAGATAGTCCTGACCCTCCGCGATTTCGGCAGTGGACGACAGCGACCCGAACAGCCGGCTGGTCACTCCTTCCTCAATGTGTAACAGTATAATCCTGCCGTGGTACATTTTCGCCAGCGTCAGGGCGTTGCTCAGCGCCGCACGATCGGCGTCGCTATGGTCGAGCGAAACCAGAATTCGCGAATAGCTGCGCATGCGGAAGGACGGCGCCGATTGGTCCGCCATATTGACTGCGACCCGCGCCGGCGAGCGCGGCGCTCGCGACAGCCAGGGCCAGAAAACAACTATCGCGAGCAGCAGCCCAAATCCGAGTCCTGCGACCGAGCAGCAAACCGCAACCAGCGCTCCATGGCTGCTCGTTGCGATCCAGTCGCGGACCTCATCGAACAGCAGCCAAATATCCAATGCCAGAATGAACAGCGCGCAGGACCAAGCCGCGATCTTCAGCCAAAAGCGGCTGGCGAATTCGCCCATGCGCTTGCGGTCGCTGGTGAAATGGACCAGCGGAATGACGGCGAACGGGAGTTGCATGCTGAGCACAGCCTGGCTGAAAATGATGAGCTGGTAAGTGCCGCTGTCGCCGGCCAGATAAACTGTGAAGGCGGCTGGAATAATCGCCAGGCAGCGTGTCACTAAACGCCGCAGCCACGGCTGCAGGCGCAAGTGCAGAAAGCCCTCCATGACGATCTGCCCCGCCATGGTTCCGGTCATCGTGGAGGATTGGCCTGAGCAAAGCAGCGCCGCGCCGAACATAACGCTGGCAGCTGCGGTGCCCATAAGCGGCGCCAAAAGCTGGTGCGCCTGCTCGATTTGGGTAACTACGATGCCACGCGAAAAAAAGACCGCCGCGGCCATGATAAGAATCGCGCCGTTCACAAACAGAGCGCCGTTCAAAGCAACTGTCGAATCGAGCAGGTTATAGCGGCATGCGCGGCGCTTCTCGGCCGGAGTTTCGCCGATCTGCCGCGTTTGCACCAGCGCCGAATGTAAGTAAAGGTTATGCGGCATCACCGTGGCGCCGAAGATGCCGACCGCAATATAGATGCTATCGGAATGCAAGCGCGGCAGCAGTCCGCTAAGGACGTCCGGCGCATTCGGCTGTGCCAGGAAGATTTCAAAGGCGAAACAGCCGGCGATGGTGGCGATCAGCACCAGAACAAAGGCTTCGATGACGCGGATGCCCATCCGCGAGAACCAGAGCACCAGCAGCGTGTCGGCGGCGGTGATGAGAACGCCGATCAAGAGCGGAATATGGAACAGCAAATTGAGACCGATGGCTGCGCCGAGAACCTCCGCGAGGTCGCAGGCAATAATGGCGACTTCGCCCAACATCCACAGCACGTACGAAACCGCGATCGGGTATTCGTCGCGGCAAGCTTGCGCCAGATCGCGCCGTGTAACAATCCCCAGCCGCGAGCTGAGCGTCTGCAGCAGCAGCGCCATGAGATCCGAGACCACCAGGACCCAGAGCAGCCGGTAGCCGAACCGCGCTCCGCCTTCCAGATCCGTGGCCCAGTTGCCCGGGTCCATGTAGCCCACAGCGACCAGGTAAGCCGGGCCCGCAAAGGCCAGCAGACGGCGCCAAAGCGCGGTGTGGGACGTGGGAACGCTCGCGTGAACTTCCGGCAGGGAATAGACCTGCGAGTCGAGGGGGCGGTCCGGCATGGCCTATTTCAGTATGGCATCCGGAAAGAAAAGGCGTTCAGAGTCAACGAGTTCGCGTACTCGATATCCCCCTGTGAATAGTTCGCTGAGGTCTTGGAATTTGATCGTGGGGCGGGTTATTAAATAGGCGGCCGATTGGCAGAGGGACTTGCAAAATTGCCGAGAGAGGGATGAAACAAAAGTGAGAAAAATGTTTGGGGAAGGGCTGGATTCCCGATAAAATGCTTGTGACCAAACAAGACGCTCGGGAGAGATCAGCCCTTGTCCAGATTACTGCAATTTCTCGGAGAATTCGGAAACATCTTGCAACAGCAGCTTTTCCCGACCCTGCGGGAGGAACTGGGAGAACTGAGCCACTATCACGAGCAGTTCATTGCCGTACTGGGTCTGCTGAACATAGAAGCGGTAACGAGCGCGCCGCGCAGGCGTGGCCGCCGCGGACACGATCGTGTGAACATCGCGCGCGCTTTCGTAGCCAAAGCCATTTTCCGGCTGCCGACCACGCGCGCCTTGCTGGACCGCCTGCACTGCGATCCGGTTCTGCGCCGCCTGTGTGGCTGGGAAAGAGCAGCGGCGATTCCCGATGAAACGGTGGTTTCGCGCGCCTTCGCCAGATTTGCCAAAACCGGGCTGGCACAACGGGCGCACCAACTGCTGATTGAGCGCACGCAGCGTGCCCGCCTGGTGGGTCATATTGTTCGCGATTCCAGTGCCATTGAGGTGCGGGAAAAACCGCAACGGAAAAGCACGTCTGCTACTCCACGTCCTAAGTCCCGGCCCCACACTAAAAAGGAAAGGCCGCTGGAGAAAATGACGCGTGTGGAACGGCAGTGCTCGGGAAAAATGACGCTGGAGCAGATGCTGGCCGAACTGCCACAGGTCTGCGATGTCGGCTGTAAGAACAACAGCCATGGCAATAAGTCCGTCTGGATCGGCTACAAGCTCCATTTGGACGTCGCCGACGGACACATTCCCATCAGCGCCGTGCTGACCTCGGCCTCGTTGCACGACAGTCAGGCGGCGGTGCCATTAGCTCGGATGACGGCCCAGCGCGTGATCAACTGTTACGACGTGATGGACTCGGCCTATGACAGTTTCCATATCCGGGAGCTGAGCCGCAGCTTGCAGCACGTTCCGGTGATCGAACCGCAGAGGCGCGCCGCCAATCATGTCCCGCTCAGTCCCCACCAGCGGGCGCGTATTTCGGAGAGAACCACAATCGAACGGGTGTTTTCGCGCCTGAAAGACGAGTTCGGAGCGCGCTGGGTGCGTGTGCGCGGGGCGGCCAAAGTGATGACGCATCTCATGTTCGGACTGTTGGCGCTGACGGCCGATCAAATCCTTCGACTCGGCAATCTCAATCGCCTGAGCCCGCCCGTGCCCAGTTAGGCTCGGGTCGCAAGGCAGGCCAACTCGATCATTTGCACCAGCCAGAAAGTCGAGGTGTGCTTTTCAAGCATGTGCCCAGCCGAAAATCACACCCGGACCGAGTGGGAGCAGGTCTTTCCAAAACAAAGTACTCCGCAACCAGAGTAGCTCCTCCCCATCTCCCTTCATTTTGCAAGTCCCTCTGTCAATCGGCCTGCTCAGGACTCTGCAAAAGCTTGTAGGTCTTTGTAATGCGGATAGCGCGATTCGAAGCTCCACTCCTTACTCATGCCGGAGTGTTTGCGCCGGGTCGAGCCGCGCGAGGCGCAGAGCCGGAAGGATGCTCGCAAGTCCCGCAACTACGATCAGTAGCACGGCGACTGCGCCGAACGTCAACGGATCGAGCGCCGGGATGCCCCAAATCATGCTTGTGAGCAGCCGAACGGCAAACACTGCGAGAACAAAACCGGCGGCGATGCCGGCGAGCGAAAGCACGATGGCGGGCCTGGCCGCCGTCACAATGAGCTTGCGCACGCTCGCGCCGAGCGCCATGCGAATGCCCATCTCTCGTGTGCGCTGCGCCACCGATTCGCTGACCAATCCGAAAACTCCGAGTGCGGACAACAGCAATGCCAAACCGGCGAACGCCGCGAATAGAACGGCTTGGTAGCGCTGCTGATGGAGCGCTTCGCCGCGCAGTTGGGAAATCGTGTGAAAAGACGAAAACGGCAGCCGCGGATCGACGGATTGAATCGCGTGCTGCATGGCCATGTCCAGGCCGGAAATATTGCCGTGTGTACGCACGATGAAGCTGGGAGACAGAAAGACATTTGCCATCGCGAACACAGCGCTGTCGCACTGTGAGACTGGAACATAGACATTCGCTAAAGGAGCGAGTGGGCCATAGCGCGCACCCCATCCCTGCCCATAGGGCATATTGGCGACAATTCCGACGATCTGGTAGGTAGCGCCTGCGACCTGGATCGGCACTCCAATTGGATCCGGCTCATTTTGCAGATAGCGGTGGACGAAATCTTCATTCACGATCGCGACCTTCGTTCCGTTCGCATTGTCGGCTTCCGTAAATGCGCGGCCGCGCAGCATGGGTGTCCTGAGGGTCTTAAAAAACCCTGGCGTCAGGTAGGAAAAATTTGTGATTTGATCGCTCTGCGTATCTGGCGTCTTTACGCCCAAATTCAGTGCTCGCTGGTAAGGTGCCGTGAGGGCTGCGGCAGCCGATTCCACGCCGGGAATCTCGCGAATGCGCTGCAAGCTACCGCGGAACAGCCGCGTGCCCGCTTGGCTCGTTTGGTAGCGTGCATCTTGCAGCGAGAGCGATGCCGTAATCAGGTGCTTCGGATTGAATCCCGGATTCATATCGATCAGCCGTGCAAAGCTGCGAATCAGCAACCCGGCCGAGACCACCAGCACCACGCCCAGCGCCACTTCGGCTAACACCAGCATTTCGCGTTTCCAGTGGCGGCCTCGCGCGACGCTGCGCCCGGCTTGCGACAAGGCTGAACGAATGTCAACACGTGTCGCCTCCAGAGCCGGCAGCAGACCAAAAATGATACTGGTTCCAATCGCGACGGCCAGCATAATCCCCATTACGTGCGGATCGAGTTGAATGGCGCCCCAGCCGGCAAATTCATCCGGATCCAGACGCAGCAAACCGGCGAGCGCCAAGTCTCCCAATACAAGTCCAAGCAGACCGCCGCAGAACGCCAGCAAGGCGGATTCGCTGAGAAGCTGGCTCACCACACGCCGTCTGCTTGCGCCCAAGGCAATCCGTGTCGCGATGTCGCGCGAGCGCAGCCCGGAGCGCGCCAGCAGAATCCCGGCAATGTTCACACATCCGATCAGCAGCACCAAAATGACCGCGCCCCAAATCAGATCCACGCTCGATCGCAGATCGTGCGTCAAACCCGCCTGCAACGGCAGCGCGCGTTCCTCGACCTGAAACTGGGCGGCGCGTTTGCCGAGCAGGCTCCGGAAATAGGGCTGCATGATCGCCGTAAGCTGAGCGCTCGCCGCAGTGCGCGTGACGCCCGGTTTGAGCCGCGCGACGATATCGTAATTGGTCCCGCCGCCCGCGCCATGTGTGGAAGGCCGCAGCGGCGTCCACAGATCGGCCGGGGCATCGATCGTCCGAAAGCCGCGCGGCATGATGCCGATCACAGTGTAAGGCGCGCCTTTCAAATCGATCGTCCGGCCCACAATCGACGGATCGCCATGGAAGACACGCTGCCAAAGACCGTAGCTGAGAATCGTAACCGCCGGGCCACTCTGCACTTCTTCCTGCCGCGTAAATTCATGCCCGATCAGCGGGGCAACGCCGAGCACATGGAAAAACCCAGCCCCGATCCGCTGCTGCTGCACATAGCGCGAGTGCCCGGCGGCAAACAAATTGACGCCGCTCGTAGAACCATAAACTGCGGGCTCAATGAGAGTGCTTTTCTGGGCCAGCTCCCATTCTCTGCCGTTCTGGCCCATCTGCAGGCCCGATTTGCCCTGATGAGTGATTGATCCCACGAGCATAATCAGCCGATCCGCATGCGGATACGGCAAAGGCCGGAAAAACAGCGCATCCACCACCGTGAAAATCGCCGTATTCACGCCAATGCACAGCGCCAGCGTCAATATGACCGTTGCCGCGAATCCGGGGCTGTGCCGGATCTGCCGCGCGGCGTAGCGCAGGTTGCCAACGAGGGAATGCACAGGTACTTCCATTCCAGTTTACGGCCGCACGCTGGCCTCCAATTCGCGTCCCGCGGTAAGCGCTTCTAAACAAATATGATCGCCCCGCCCGCAGCATTCACGTCCCGCCGCCATTCTGCCCGCTTTTGGGATTTGCGCGTGCCAAATCTGGGATCAACGCCAATAACGTATGTTGCCCTGGATCGAGGCACCCGGTAAGTGGCGCGAGATGATAAGCGGTGTTCCGCGAGCATTCTCGTCGTAAAGTTGGGGAGACTTTGGTGGAGGCGGCGGGAGTCGAACCCGCGTCCGAAAAAGCCCGCCGTGCAAAGCCTACGTGTGTTTCCGGTTCTTGTATTTTCAGCGGCGGCCTAAAAAACCGGCAAGAGCGGCAATCGCCTAGTCCGATTGATCTCGGCCCCTGGCTCCGGACCGAAGCCGGGGTGCCTATCCTGCAAGATGACGCTCGCTAGCCCGCGCGCAGGCTCATGGGCCGGAGCGGCCGCCTAAAAATTAGGCAGCGTATGCAAACTGCGTGTTATTGGCAGTTATGGTTTTCCGATCGTTTTACGGGAGCTCGGAACCCGACACGCCTTCACACAACGATTCAATCCCGTCGAATCCGTTGCGCCCCCATCTGCTGGAGGATCATTAGCATTTTAGCAGAAGTTGCGCTCGCCGAGCGGCATTCGGTAGTGTCCCAAAATTGCGCGACGCCCCGCGATGGAGGCGAACCACGGATCTTGTCTGGTATGTTGCGTGATTGGTAGCTTAGGGATTCATGCCTCGTGTCTGGAAGAGCATTTGGGATTGGTGGTTGACCCAAAGGCTTCCGCGTGATCTCGCCCCAGGTGACATTTGCTTTGTGCGCTCCACAGGAGGCGGATTTCAAATCGCGAAGGTGCTAAGAGTCGATAGCGACGCTGTACACATCCGGCTGTACAAGAACTGGTTCTCAGAACCAATTCTCACCGTAGATGCTGTCTCGCTCCGTCTCGGCAAATTGGGTGACGCCGGCGCTCTGGGAATTGCTCATCTACCGTTGTCCCGCTCCGCCTTCGCGTCTTTGAAACCGAAGCGCGTCCAAAACGAGCCTGTTACTGACGACGAACTTGCAGGCTATCGGGTGTGGCAAGAGTCTCAGGGCGGGGTCTGGACCTGATTATTCCCTCAACGCAACGTTGGGACACTGCCCGGCATTCTTGCGCTAGTCAAGCCGCGGATGTTCCAATAAATACAAGTTCGCCGCATGCCAAGCACCGCATCACCGGCCGCCACTCCGACGCGCTCCAGCGCGGACCAGCGGCAGGAGTCCGGAAAGCTCTTTCACGTAGTCCTGCTCGACGACGACGAGCATACCTACGACTACGTCATCGAGATGCTGCAAAAGCTGTTTCTGCTCTCTTTTGAACAGGCATTCCAGCAGGCGGTCGAGGTAGACACCATGGGCCGAACCATTGTGATTACCTGCGAACGTCCCGAGGCCGAATTCGCGCGGGACCAAATTCAAGGCTTTGGCGCCGATCCGCGCATGCCGAAGTCCAAAGGCGCCATGTCGGCTATCCTGGAGCCCGCCGGCGAAGTCGCCGCGGCGTAAGAACAGACCCGTGGGGCGGAGTTTTCCGTCGTCTGCCAACTGTGGCGGGTGACAGACCACCAAAAACGATGGTCGGTCCTACTCCCGCAGTGTCGGAAACGTGCCGGAGATGTGGTCGTGCCAAGCCAGGCCGTCCTGATCCACCAGCGCCCAGACCAAGCCAATACCGGCCGCAAGCAGGCCGATCCAACTTCCCAAGAGCCGGTAATAGCGCCGCTCGGCGGACGGAGGGTTCCCATCAAAATCGACCAGTTCGAGGCCTGTGCTCGTCATCCCAATCGTGTCGCGTCCGGCAGCAGTCCAAAGCAGCTTGTAGAGAACCGGGACCATCAGTAGCGCCAGCGCGGCAAACGGCAGCAGATGCTTGCTCAGATCAAGAGTACCGCCCCGGAACCAGTAGATCGCCAGTAGCGCGAGGCAGCCTGCCGCCATGAGCGCGCCGTCCACCAGCGCCGCTTGCAGCCGCAAAAGAGGAGGCGCAACGGGTGCGTCGCAGATAATATCCGACTGGGGCTGCGACACCACCTCTTGCTGGCCGAAAAAATCGAAACGCCGTTGGTTTTCCGAACGGGATTGCCGCCCACGGGTGCGCCGCAGTTCCACTTTTTCGGTCTTCACGGGTTCCGGCCGCGCCAACCCCGCCGCCCGGGCGCGGATCGACTCACGCTCGGCCTGCGTCGTCAGCGACTCGAACGGAATCACGCGCGGATCGGCCGGCTGAGTTGGAAATAATTGCTGCTGGCCGGGGCCCTGGGTGTCCGCCGCCGGTAAAGGCGGTTCGGCAGCGTAATCGTAGGCCGTCGCCACGGCAGAAGCGGCAACCGGGTAGCTGGATTGCGCGCTGTGCCACGCTGTCAGGCGCACGCGCCGACCGCAACGCGGACAGCGGTGCTCGCCGTCTAAGACCCATGTGTTGCAATGCTGGCAAGTCATAAAGCGTCAGTTTCCATGCACCTTTGGAAGGCCCACAGCTTGCATGACCCAAAAAGCTTGCGGCGCCGGGAGCGGCCATGCTACGGTTTTCGGTTGACGCCTTCTTCTCTGCTGGGTCTCCACCCAGTTTCTGTTTCTAGCAGATTTCATCGCGCTTGTCCAGAACATTTATCGGCAAAGTTGTTGTTTTTGTTTATAGCCGCTCTCTCGGCGCTTGCTTCTACCGCCGGAGCAGTGGCGCCCGAGAACATCAAAGCCAACCTCCCCAGCCGCAGCCAGCTCGAATTCCGCGCCCTTCATCAAAAATCTCAGCGCCCTTGGTATTACCTCAGCGGCTCGGCCGAAATCATCACTTCTGATTTCGAGCTTTCCGCCGACAAGATCCGCTACAACGCCGATACCCACTGGGCGTATGCCACCGGCCACCTTCACCTGGAGCATTTCATTACCGGCGACAAACTAAATGCCGATCACGGCAAATACAATATTGAAACGCAGACGGGCACATTCTACGGCGTCAACGGCACCTCGCCGGCCAAAAGCATAAGCAGCCCGGGGATTCTGACCACCGCCAATCCCTTTTACTTCCAGGCCAAGTGGGCGCAACGCATCAAGGACCGCTACATCCTGCACGACGGTTTTATGACCGACTGCAAGCTGCCGAAACCATGGTGGATTTTCCAAGCTCCGCTATTCGACATCGTTCCGGGCCAGCGTGCCATTGCCCGTAACACGGTCTTCCGCCTAAAAGGGATACCGATCTTTTACCTTCCCTATTTCTACCGGCCGCTCGGCAAGAAAACCCGCCATAGCGGATTCCTCACCCCCAACATCGGCCACAGCACGCAGTTCGGTTGGATGGTCGGCGCAGGCTACTACTGGGCGATTAGCCCCAGCTACGACATGACCGCTGTCGGGCGCTACTTCACTCTCCGCGGTCCCGCGCTAACCTACAATTTCCGAGGCAAACCGAGTAAGAACAGCGATTTCGCCGCCCTCTTCTATGGCGTCGACGATCTCTACGGCGCGCCAGTGAAGAACGGCCCAGCCGGAACCGGGCCAAAAGAAGGCGGCGAGGAGTTCGCCATCACCGGCCATACCCAACTGCTCGGGTTCACCGGCACACTGGACTGGAACTATCTCAGCTCCTACCTGTTTCGCCAGATCTTCTCGTACAATTTCACCAACGAGATCGGTTCCCAGGTAAACTCGATCGGATATTTGCAACGCCATTACGACCACGACACCTACGACCTAAGTTTTGCGGCTGAGCGCAGCCAGACCTTCGAGGCCATCACCTTGGAGAATCAAAAGCCTAACCAAGTCATTATCTCCAAACTCCCGTCCATTACCTTTACCGGGCGCGAGCATGAAATCCTCCATGGCTCGGTGCCGGTCTGGTTTTCTTTCGGCGCTAGCGCCGGGTCGCTAGCGCGCGACGAACCTACCGGAACCATTCCCGACAGCGGAGGCTTCAGCCCCCAACAGACCTTCCAGACAGGCGCCATCGGACGAGTCGATATGGAGCCGCGCGTCACGACAGAGTTCGATTACAAGGGCATTTCGCTCATGCCAAGCATCTCGCTGGGAGCAACCGATTACTCCAACTCCTACAGCACCAACACGACCACGTATAATCCCAGCGCGTGCGGTCCTTATTTTGCTTACTATGATTGCCCGACCACTACCGCACGCCTCGGCAACGGCAACCTGTTCCGCAAAGACGGCGACTTCACGCTCGATCTGAGCCTGCCTCCTCTCGAACGTGTCTTCACCCCTCCCAAGTGGCTTCACATCGGCCCTAAGGTGAAGCACGTGATCGAGGCCGGCGCCAATTACGAATACGTCACCGGCATCAACCAATTCGACAGGATCGTTCATTTCGATCAAACCGACATCCTGTCGAACACCAACCAGGTTACGGTTTGGCTCACCAACCGGCTCTACCGCAAGGATGCGAAAGGACATGTCAGCGAGTTTCTCGACTGGCGCGTGGCGCAGGCACGCTATTTTGATCCGACTTTCGGAGGCGCCGTTTCACTCAGTGGACAGCCGCAAAGGGTGGTCGTGCTCGCCACTGAGGAGATCAGCCCCTACGCTTTTCTGGACGGACCGCGCAATTATTCGCCGGTGATCTCGGATCTCACGCTAAGCCCCTACAGCTTCTTCAACGTGGATTGGGAGACCGAATACGATCCGGTGCAACATAAGTTCATCGATCAAACCGTGCGCGCGGGCGCCCGCCATCGCAATTTTTTCGGCTCGGTCGGCGAAACCGCCGTCTCCACCAATCCGATCCTGGTTCCGCGATCGAATCAGATGCTCATCAGCGGCGGGTACGGAAGCTCGAACCGGGTGGGCTGGAACGTGACCGCGCTCTACGATTACGATCTGGTAAACAATCGCCGGCTGTTCGACTTTTATCAAGCCTCTTACAACACCAACTGCTGCGGCTTCAGCTTCCAGATCCGGCAGATCAATCTCGGGCTGCGCAACGAGAATCAATATCTGTTCTCGCTTTCGATCGCCAATATCGGAAACTTCGGCAGCTTGCAAAAGCAGGCGCGCATTTTTTAACCGAAGCGCTGCAAATAGGTGCGGCAGAACGTCAGTACCTGGGCGCGCACGCACACATCTTCGATCTCCGGTTCGACCCGGTCCGCGGCGATCCGATATTGCACTTGATACCAACACGAAGGCGCGTAATTCTGCTCTTCGATACAAAGCACATGCAGCGTCGAAGCCGTGCGGCCGCTTACGTGATAGCGCAGGCAGGAACGTCGCTCGCCGTCCGGGAAGCGATCGCAGAAGCCGCGCGAATAGCCCAGATTGCAGCGAAGCCGAAGACTCCCGGGAACTGCCGCTGCATCCGCGCCGGCATGGCACCCGCCGTCGAACTCGCCGAGCAACGGCAGCCGCAGCTCCGTGCTGGGAACGGGTTTCAGCGGCTCGAAATACGGGCAAGGCATAGGAGCAAGACGCGTCCCTCACGATGGTACAGCAGACAAACAGAGTGGCTCTGCTATTCGGCCCGCAAGGCGATCATGGGATCGACCGAAGCCGCGCTGCGCGCAGGCAAATACGCCGCAAGCATGGAGATGGCGAGCAAGATCGCCGCGACCGCCAGCATCGTCGGCCAGTCGTGCGGCTGGACGCCATAAAGAAAGCTTTCGAGCGTGCGGGCGGCAAACCAGGAGCCAATCAGGCCGATGACAATGCCGATTCCCGTCACTGCAAACGCGTGCGAGAAGACCATGCGCAGCACCTGCCCGCGTTGCGCGCCGAGTGCGATACGAATGCCGATCTCGTGGCGGCGCTGGCTGACTGAATAGGCCAGCAGGCTGTATAAACCGGCTCCCGCAATCAAAAGCGCGATGGCGGCGAAGAGCATCAGCAGCCGTCCGGCGAGCGTCTGGCTGCCGAAAGAATCGTCTACTTGCTGCTGCATGGTTACGAAAGGATTGAGCGCGAGATCGGGATTGATGTTGTGCAGGATGCTGCGTACTTGCGGAATGATTGTCTTGGGATTCTGCCGGGTGCGCACGGCTAACTGCATGAACATGCGGATCAGATCCGCCAAAAACTCACCTTTAGGCGCGACTTGGAGATAAGAAAGGTCAATCTCCGGGATCGTGGGCTGGTTCAAATCCGATTGGTGCACATCCGCCACCACGCCAACGATGGTATAGATCGCATGCTTGCCAAGCTGGACCTGATGTCCGAGCGGATCGCCGTGAGGAAAGTATCGGCGCACAAGGGCTTGGTTCACGACGGCAACTGGCGCACTGGACGCGGTGTCGCGATCCGTGAACGAGCGCCCGCGCAGGATGCTAACGCCAAGCAGTGAATCGAGATTCGGGCTCATGATGCGAAGAGTGCCATGCGGTTTGTGTGCTGCGTCAGGTTTGGGCCGGCCGGGGATTCCGAAGCCTACTCCTATACGGAAATGTGGATTTACCGGGAGCACGGAGGAAATGGCAGCGCCCTGGACACCGGGAATGGCGCGCAGGCGACTCAATAGCGGCTCGTAGAACGTCGGGACGATATTGCGCTTGGAATATTCCTTCTGCGGGATGAAGAATGAGGTCGTGAGCACGTGGCTCGGCTGGAAACCAAGCGGGACGTTCCGCAAATTGTAGAGCGTACGCAGCATCATTCCGCAGGAGACCAGGAGCAACACCGAAAGCGCGACCTGCAGGATGACAAATAAGTCCCGAACGCGATTTTGGCGGCGGCTCATTCCGCTGCGTGCGGACGATTCGTGCAGCCCTTGGTGAATAGGAGAAGCCGCGATGTGCAATACCGGCAGCATGCCGACCAGCAAAGCCGCAAGCACGGTCGCGCCGAGCAAGACCAGCAGCATATCGGGCGAGAAATGAAAGCTCGTGGCGTAAGCCTGAAGCGTGTGGCCGAACAGTTTCAGAGCAGCTGCGCATAAGGCGACGCCTAGAATGCAGGCGATCACACTTAGAAGCAAACTCTCCGTGAGTAGCTGGAGCAGAATGCGAAAGGTTCCCGCCCCGAGCGCACTACGGATGGCAAGCTCGCGCCGGCGGCCATGGACACGAGTCAGCATCAGCGCCGCGACGTTCGTAGAGGCAATGAGCCAGACCAGGCCAACAGCGACCGCAAGCGCCAAAAGAGCGGGACGCGAATCTTTGGTCAGAGAATCCCGGTAGCTCTGCAGAGAGACCTGCTCGGCGACATATTTCTTGGGGTCCTGTTTATGGAGGGTTCGCTGAATCGCGCTCAGATTGCGTGCCGCGGCGTCTGCGTCAATGCCGGGCCGAAGGCGCGCAATGGCATTGGCAATATTCGTGTTCCCGCTTACAACATCCTTGGTCAACTCATAGGGAACCCAAACGGGGGCTATCTTTTCCGCTGGTCGCGGAAACGTAAAATTCCGGGGCATGACGCCGACAACCGTGTAAGGCTGGCCCCCGAGGCGGATGGTGCTGCCAAGGACGGATGAATCGGAGTGATATTTCTCACGCCATAGCTGTTCGGGGAGTACGGCTTCGTAATTGTGGCCCGGCTGCTGTTCAGATTTTGTGAGTCCGCGGCCCAGGATCGGCTTGATCCCCAGAAGCTTGAACAGATTCGCGCTCACCGAAACTTGGAGAACCAGATCGCTGCTGGTCTTTTCATCGAGCGGAGTCGGGAACGAGTGGTAATAGCCGATCTGCCGCAAATCGGAATCGCGCTTTTGCCAGCGCAACAGTTCTGGATAGGTCAGCCCTACACTCATATTCCGGAACTGAGCGCTTTTGGCCTGCAGAATCACGAGCCGGCCGGGGTGAGCGTAAGGAATGGGCCGCAGCAGAGTGTTGTCGATGACGGCAAACATCGCGGCGCTGATGCCGATGCCTACGGCAAGAGTGATACAGGCGAGTGCCGCGAATCCCGGTGCCCGCGCGATCTGGCGCAGCGCGAACCGAAGGTTCTGGAGCATGCTCACCACAGCCATCATGATGCATCACTCTGCAGCAAATCGCAAAAATGTAAGGAGACATGCGATTTCGGATTCCTCGCGCAAGGCGATCGTGCGATTAACCGAGGCGGCGGCGCGGGCACGCTGTAATGCCGGATCCCTGGGGAGTTTGCCAGGAAATTGAGCCCAGCCATTCTAAACTGGAGTCACAAGAGAATGTTCGTCTAAATGTTTCAATTCATTGCCAGCGGCGATCACAAGTTGATGCGCAAAGTCAATAAGTGGTTCGCCCCGAGGTGGGTACGGTTAAGCGCGATCGCGGCGACGCGCGCGGGCGACGGCTGGCTCTGGTATCTGGTTGGGCTGGGCGTGCTCGTGTTCGGCGGCTCCGGGCGGCTTACGGCGGGAGCTTCGGCGGGTTCGGCGGCTCTCGCGGGCATAGGTCTCTTTGCCACGCTTAAAAAGGTCTCCGGACGCAAGCGGCCCTGCGCGATTGCTCCGCATTGCTGGGCCACGCTTTTGCCGCCGGATCGGTTTTCGTTTCCTTCCGGCCACACGATTACGGCCTTCGCGGTAGCGGTGGGGTTCGGATCCTTTTATCCGGTGCTCTTGCCCGTATTGCTGTTCTTTGCGCTATCGATTGCCGCTTCGCGGATTCTGCTGGGGATGCATTTCTTGAGCGATGTGGTGGCGGGAGCACTGATCGGGACGGGGCTGGCGCTGGGGAGTCACTCGTTGTTTGCGTAGCGCTTGCTATGCTCCGCAAGACGCTGCTTCATCTCGCTCACCAGCGCTGGTTGCGGCGCTGGATGGAACACTCGCGCGTCTCGCGACGACTGACCGCGCGCTTCATTGCCGGCGCGACGATTGAAGACGGCGTTCGGGTGCTCGAAAAGCTGGTGCGGCAGGGGATCTGGGGCACGCTCGATCATCTGGGTGAAAATGTCACCACTTTGGAAGAAGCAGCCGAATCGCGCGACGCCTATTTGCAAGCGCTCGCCCAAATCGAGCAGGCACATCTTCCGGCGACGGTCTCTATCAAATTGACCCAGCTCGGGCTCGATTTTTCCGAAGCAGCCTGCCGCGAAAACGCGTTTGCTGTGGCTGCGCGCGCGGCGGCGATCGGTAGCGGCATCGAGGTCGATATGGAGTCGAGCGCCTATACCGGCCGCACGCTCAACATCGTCACACAGCTTCACCAAAATTTCGCCGGGCACTTGCGCGCGGTGATTCAAGCCTATCTTTATCGCAGCGAAACGGACCTGCGCGCGCTTTCGCATCTCGGCATTCCCGTCCGGCTCTGCAAGGGCGCTTACGAGGAGCCTGCGGCCGCCGCGTTTCCGCGGAAGACCGAGGTGGACGCAAACTATCTAAAATTGATGCAGTTTCTGCTCGCAGAAGGGACCTATCCGGCGATTGCGACTCACGACGAGAAGATTCTTCGCCTCGCGCTGCAACGGATAAGGGAACAAGGAATAGCCCCGGAGCGTTTTGAATTTCAGATGCTGTACGGCATCCGGCGGGATTTGCAGCGGGAGTTGGTGCGGCGCGGTTTTCGGCTTCGGTTGTACGTGCCTTGCGGAAGCGCCTGGTTTCCGTACTTCATGAGGCGGCTGGCGGAGCGGCCGTCGAATATATTGTTTTTGGTGCGCAATCTGCTCCGCGAATGAAGCGGCCGGACCTCGGAACTGGCGGCCGTGAAAAGGAGTCTAATGAAATAGATGAGGTACTGGCTCTATCTGGCGGGGAAGCTGGTACTCGCGGTAGGCGTGATATTCGGGCTGCAATGCCTAATAGCCGCGATGTTTCCGCCCCCGGCGCCGGGCCGGCCGGTGTTTGGACCGGCTCCGCCGCCGTTTATGCACGATTTGCCGTTTACGTTTGCGATTTTCGGATTATGGCTGGTGGGAGCGGGAATCGTCGCGGCGATTGTCTGGGACCACCGGCGCCGCTGCCGCGTTTGCCTGCGAAAGATGATCCTGCCCGCTTCGAGCGGTTCCTGGGGTAACATGGTGACGCTTGGCCGGCCGCAAACGGAATTGGTTTGCCCGTGGGGTCACGGGACGCTGAGTATCGAAGAGTTACAAATTACCGGAAGGGCCGCACCCATCTGGCACGACACGCACGACAGCGATATCTGGAAAGAGTTAGAATCGTACCAGCAGGCGGAGAAATAAGCTGATCGCTTTGCGGCCGACCGATAAGCGCGAGAGAGATCCCTAGGCTACACATTTGCCGGTACGCATTCGCATTCCTGGAAGGCCGCTGGCGCGCCGCAAGAAGAAGGGCGCCAAGAAACCGCACCCCCGTATTTTCCAAATCGCCATCGCCTGTATCGCTGCCCTGATCGTGGCGGGAGGTGTGTGGGTGTGGATCCAGTATCTGCAATACGCCAAGATTGCGGATCAGACACTGGCGCGCGGCCCGATTCCGGATACTTCCATGCTGTACGCCGCCCCGGAGGTGGTCGGACCTGGCGATCCTGCAACCCCCAGCTCAGTCGCCGACCAGTTGCAGGAAAGCGGATACGCACAGGACGATCACAACGCGGGCTTGGGCTGGTTCCATCTGGAGCCGCACGCCATCGCTATTTATCCCGGTGCCGACTCCGACACCCAGGGAGAGATTCCGGCAGTGCTCCAGTTCAACGCCGGGAAGATCGTTTCCATTACTTCGCTGAAGGACCAGCAGCCGCTCAATACTTACGCGCTGGAGCCGCACGTGCTCAGCAGCCTTTGGGACAAGAAGCGCGAAAAACGCCGGGTGGTGCGCTATGAAGAGATACCGCCGGTGCTGGTACACGCGGTGATTTCGGCCGAAGACAAGCACTTTTTCACCAATTCCGGATTCGATCTGGTTCGCATCGCCAAAGTCGCCTGGCACGATTTGCTCGTACACCGTCGCTCGCATTGGGTAGGCGCTTCTACGCTGACGCAGCAGTTGGCGCGCATGCTGTGGCTGACCAACCGCAAGACCTTCTCGCGCAAGTTCGCCGAGGCGCTGATCACGGTTCATCTGGAACGGAAACTAACCAAGCAGCAGATTTTCCAGTACTACGCCAACGACGTGCCTCTGGGCCGGCGCGGCTCTTTCGCCATCCGCGGCTTCGGCGAGGCGGCGCAAGCGTACTTCGGAAAGAGCATCCGGCAATTGAACCTGCCCGAAGCCGCCACGCTCGCGGGATTGGTCCAGGAGCCGAGTTACCGCAATCCGGTCCATTGGCCCAAGCGAGCCCAGAAGCGGCGCGATGTGGTGCTCAAGATGATGCTTGACAACCACTACATCACCGAAGCGCAATATAAGACGGCGTGCGCGGCGCCGATGAAGATCGTTCAGGATAGCGAGCAGTCGGCCGACGCGCCCTATTTCGTCGACGCGGTGAACAAGCGACTGGGGGACGAATTTCCCGACGACGATTTTCAGACCGATGGCGCGCGCATCTATACCACGATCGATCCGACGCTGCAGCGCGATGCAGTGGAAGCCGTAGCCGATGGAATGAAAAAGGTGAACGCCATCTTCAAGGAGCGTCACGAGCGTTTGGTGAAGGAGCACCGCGCGAAGCCCGGTTCGCCCTACGAAGAAGCGGAAGTCGCGTTAATCGCTCTCGATCCGCATACGGGAGAGATCAAAGCGCTGGTGGGCGGCACCAACTACACTGTCAGTCAATTCAACCATGCCACCATGGCGGAACGCCCCTCGGGCAGCGCGATCAAGCCGATCATCTACGCCTCGGCGCTCAATACGGCATTCACCAGTCCAACGCCGATCACCGCGTCCACGATTATCGCGGACGAGCCGACGACCTTCACCTATGACGGGAAAGCATACCAGCCGATGGATTTCGAGCGCGGCCAATGGCAGGGGAACGTCACGGTGCGCAAAGCGTTTGCCGAAAGTCTCAACGTGCCCGCAGTGGAGTTGGCGCAAGCGGCAGGTTACCAGAATGTTTCCAACCTGGCGCACGAGGCGGGGCTGGAAAATATCAAGCCGACGCCGGCAGAGGCGCTGGGCGCCTACGATGTGACCCCGCTCGCGCTCGCACGCGCATACACAATTTTCGCTAACGACGGCGTGGAAGTGGAACCGCGATTCATATCGCGCATCGTCGACAAGGACGGCACGCAGATGTGGGCCTCGCAGGCCGACACCAAGGACATCCTCGACCCGCGGGTCAATTATCTGGTGGTGAGCCTGATGCAACAGGTCATGCGCAGCGGCACCGGCGCAGGCGCAAGGGCTATGGGATTCACGCTGCCCGCGGCGGGCAAGACCGGAACCTCCCCTCAAGATGCCTGGTTCGGCGGCTTCACCTCCAAACTGCTATGTGTGGTGTGGGTCGGGCTCGACAACTATCACGAGATCCACATGCAAGGCGCCACGGCGGCGCTTCCCATTTGGGCTGAGTTTATGAAGCTGGCGCACCAGCGGGCGGCCTATAGCGATGTTACCGATTTTCCGATGCCACCCGGTATCGTGTCCGTGGAGATCGACCCTCTGAGCGGCGACTTGGCCGGTCCCACCTGCCCGGATCCGCGGCCGGAATACTACATCCTCGGTACCCAGCCGACGATCTACTGCCCGCTGCACCGCTCCGGGGCGACCGAAATCGCGGGCTGGGAAAATTCGCCCACGGCGCCGCCGGTGGTGTCGGCAAGCCCGGCCGCAGCGCCGCCGATGATCCCCGGCCTTGCGCAACTGCCGCCGCAGCCGGGCAACGCTCCCCAACAGCAGCAGAAAAAACCCGAGAAGAAGAAAAAGGGATTTTTCGATAAGCTGAAAAGTATTTTCCGCTAGTGTTTACACAGCGGGCCGAATCCGCCTGCTGAGCGAAGTCTCCGAGCGGCTGGCTTTGCGCGGGATTTCGCCCAGCCGCTTTACCTGATCGCTGATGCAGACCAGAAACATCGGCTGGCGCGCATTTTTCAGCAGGTCTATTATTCGGTCCTGCTGATCCTCCAGATAAATCGACTTGCCGTCAGTGAGCAGATGCAGCTTGGAATCGGCGGCAAGCACGGTGCTGAGACGGCGGCCCATCTCGCGCTGCAGGAAACGCAAAACGCGCCGGATCTTTTGCAGCGAAAAGCCCTTGCGGCGCAGCTCCGCAATCACCGTAATCTCCACCACCTCTTCGGCCAGGTAAATGCGCTTGTGGCTCTCATGGCGGGGCGATACCACTTTGCGCTCGTCCCACCATTGGAGCTGCCGCAGGCTCACATCGGCGATCTTGGCGACATCCGTGCTCGTATACGTCCTCTGACCCTGGTACAAATCAGGACGAACCTTGCGTGTTTTGAACATAACGCCCCGCTTCCGTTTTGAAAATAAAGGCTCCCCAAATTTTACTAGAGTTAGCGCGAGAGTCAAGCGGCGCGCGGAGGAGGCGTATTTTTGCTATTCTGGAAGTATATGATACGTCCAGAATAGGGCTTACCGATGTTCGATTCCATGGCCGAGCTGGAATCCCGTCGCCGGGACCTGCTGGCTGCTCTGGCCCAAATTCAAGATATGCGCCCAGGATCGATCGTGGCCGCCATCCGGCGCTGCGGCAAGCCAAGTTGCCACTGTGCCCAACCCAAGGATCCGGGTCACGGCCCCAGCTTGCGAATCACGTACAAGCAGCATGGCAAGACGATCACGGAAGCTCTTTCGACCAGCGCCGCCGTGCGCAAAGCGAAACAGGAGATTGCCGAGTTTCGCCGCTTTCGACAACTTACTGGTGAGCTGGTCGAAGTCAGTGAGCAGATCTGCCGTTTGCGTGGGGTCGAGAAGAGGTAAATGGAATCAGGCTAGCCTTAGCCGCCTCCGACAAACTCCACGATTTCGATTTGCGAGCCTGCCGCGATGATCTTCGCCGGCCAGTCCCGCTTGTGCACAATAGTTTTATTCAGCTCCACGGCAACGCGCTCGCGCGCGATTTCCAGATCTTCCAGGAGCTGCTCCACCGACCGCCCCGAGGGAACCTGGCGCGGTTCGCCGTTAACGACGACATCGATAGGTGATGTTTTCGGCATGAGAACCCTTGCGATTATTATATGAATTTCCGGTTGCTACTCTGGTAGCAGACAATATGGCAGGCTCCTACGCGGACTTGTGGTTTCCCATCCTGATTACGATTTTGATTGCCATTGTCGTCGGTGGCGGCATGATCGCGACCTCGGCACTGCTCGGCCGCCGCGTCGCCGATACGGCCAAATCGACGCCCTATGAATCCGGAATGAAGCCGATCGGCAATGCCCGCGGGCGCTTTTCCGTGCAGTTCTACCTGGTGGCGATGATCTTTATCCTGTTCGATATCGAAGCGATTTTTCTATATCCCTGGGCCACCGTCTACCGTAAGTTGGGCCTGTTCGCGTTTTGGGAAATGCTGCTGTTCATCGGTTTAGTTCTGGGCGGATTCTTTTACATCTATAAGCAAGGCGTTTTGGACTGGGCGGCGCCGGCTAAGAAGCGCCCCGAGCAGGAAGCCGAGAGGAGCGAACGTGCTGCCTGAGTCTGTTGCGCAGGATGCGGACGCGCTTGCGATTGACGAGCAGCTTCCCAATGCGATCGTGGAGGCGCGCGTCCCGCATGGCGAAGTGGAGCTGGTGATCGCGCCTGAGCATCTAGCGGCGGCATGCAAACTTCTCAAAGGCCGGGGTTATCAGCAATTGAGCGGCGTGACCGGAGTCGATTGGTGGCCCCGCGATCCGCGTTTCGAGGTGGTCTACTTTCTCCGTTCTTTCCGAAACAATCGGCGCTTGCGGCTGATCGTGCGTGCGGCCGAAGACCAGGAAATCGACTCCGTCACTTCGGTCTGGCGCGGCGCTAACTGGTATGAGCGCGAGGTTTTCGACCTCTTCGGCGTGACCTTCCGCAACCATCCGAATCTCGAACGCATCATGATGCCTGCGGATTGGGAAGGCTTTCCCCTGCGAAAAGACTATCCGGTACACGGGCATAAATACTCATATGGAAGGGAGTAGCATTCGTTGAAGCCTTCGCGTTGCAAACTGGAAATTAGGATGCAGTCATGAAGGAAGGCGAAGCTCACGTTCTATCGCTCGATGCGGATCATGAGCTGGAAATGCCGGATCCCTCGGGAATCCCGCCGTTAGAAGCTGCAGAAGCAGCCTCCCCGCGGCGCATGATCCTTAACATGGGACCGCAGCACCCGTCTACCCACGGAGTGCTGCGCGTGTTGGTTGAACTCGATGGCGAAACTATCGTCAACGCACGCCCCGAAATCGGCTTTCTCCACACCGGAATCGAAAAGCAGTGCGAGGACCGTAAGTACCAGCAGGTGGTCCCGCTCACCGATCGCGTCGATTATCTATCGAATCTCGCCAACAATTTCTGTTACGCATTAGCCATCGAGAAGCTGCTGGACCTGGAAATCCCGCCGCTCGCGCAATGGATGCGCGTCATGCTCGTGGAGCTGAGCCGCATCGCGAGCCATCTGGTTTGGCTGGGAACCCACGCGCTTGATATTGGCGCCATGAGCGTTTATTTTTACTGCTTCCGCGAGCGCGAAGAGATTTTGAAGGTCTTCGAAACATTTTCGGGCCAGCGCATGATGACCAGTTACATTCGCCCGGGCGGCCTGGCGCTGGAGCCGCCGCGCGGCTGGCACAAAATGGTCAAGGTTCTCGCCGATCGCCTGACGCGCAGCACCGAAGAATACGCCGATTTACTCACCACCAATCCGATCTGGATGAACCGCACCAAGGGAATCGGTGGGCTGCCCGTGGATCTCATGATTGAACTCGGCATCACGGGGCCGATGCTGCGCGCCGCCGGCATCCCAACCGACGTCCGCAAAAGCTGCCCGCATTCGAGTTACGAGAAATTCGATTTCGACGTTCCCACGCGAACCTCGAACGATGTGTTCGGGCGTTACGAAATCCGCCTGGAGGAGATGCGCCAGAGCGTGCGCATCGTCAAACAGGCGCTCGAAGGAATGCCCGGCGGCCCCTGGCAGGCCGATGCGCCGCACGTCGTGCTGCCCGATCGCGAAAAGATGAAGACGCAGATGGAGGCGCTCATCTACCATTTCAAGATCGTCACCGAGGGCTATCGTGTCCCGGCCGGCTCCACGTTTGCGGTGGTCGAGTCACCGCGCGGCGAACTCGGATATTACGTCGTAAGTGACGGCACCGCGCGTCCGCACCGCGTTTATATGCGCACGCCGAGTTTCGGCAATCTGCAAGCCTTAGGCGCCCTGCTCGAAGGCGCTCTGATCGCCGATTCCATAGCCATCATGGGAAGTATCGATTTCGTGCTGGGAGACGTGGACCGCTAGCGCTATGACTTTTTCTCCCGCCCTTGAAGAAAGATTTGCCAAGCTCGTCACGAGTTATCCTCCCGGCCGCAAGCAATCGGCCGTGGTCCCGATGCTGATCTATGCACAGGACGAAACCGGGTGCGTGTCGCAGGAACTGGTAGAGGAAGTGGCGCGGCGCTGCGGTGTAACCACGCTTCAAGTCGACGAAGTGATCGGTTATTATTCGATGCTCCATCGCAAACCACTGGGCAAGTACCATGTTCAGGTTTGCACCAATATCGCTTGCCAGGCCATGGGTGGTGAAGAGCTTTACAAACATGCCGAAGAAACGCTTGGCCTGGGTAACCGGCAAGTCAGCGAAGACGGCCTGATTTCGCTCGAAGAAGTCGAGTGCATGGGGGCTTGCTCCTGGGCGCCGGCGATTCAGATTAACTACGATTTCCACCACTTTGTGACTCCTGAACGCTTTGACCAGTTAATAGAGGCGCTGCGCGACAGAGCTTATGGAGGGCCTGCGTAATCAGCAATGCGCTATAACGAACCGAGTCCGCTTGAGACCAAAATCGTCTCCTTCCGCTTCGAAATCCCCAATTCCACGTCCATCGACACCTATCTCGCCACTGACGGTTACGTAGCCATCCGCAAGGCGATCGAGATGACGCCGGAAGCCATCATCGATGAGCTGAAGGCCTCCGCGTTACGAGGCCGCGGCGGCGCCGGATTCCCCACCGGCACTAAGTGGAGTTTTGTGCCCCGCAATACCGGCAAACCGAGCTATATCATCTGCAATTCGGATGAGAGCGAACCCGGCACCTGCAAGGACCGCCTGCTGATGGAGTTCGACCCGCATCAGTTGATCGAGGGCATGCTGATCGCGGGCTGGACCATCAAGTCGAACCGCGGCTACATTTTTATCCGCGGCGAATACCGTTATCTGATCGAGATCGTTGATCGCGCCATCGCCGAAGCTTACGAGCGCGGATACCTGGGCAAGAACATTCTCGGCTCGGGCTGGGATTTCGATCTGTACACACATTCCGGCGCGGGCGCCTACGAATGCGGCGAGGAATCGGCGCTGCTCGAATCGCTCGAAGGCCGCCGCGGCATCCCGCGCATGAAGCCGCCGTTCCCGGCTGTTGTTGGCGCCTTCCAATCGCCCACCATCTTGAACAATACCGAGACGTTTTCCACGATTCCGTGGATCATTCGCAACGGCGCGGCGGCGTTCGCTGCTCTGGGCACGCCGAAAAACGGCGGGACGCGCCTGATGTGCGTCTCCGGTCACGTGAACAAGCCCGGCGTCTATGAGCTGCCGATGGGATTCCCCATGATGCGGCTCATCAATGAAGTTTGCGGCGGCATGCGAAACGGAAAAAAATTGAAGGCTGTGATTCCGGGAGGGTCTTCCGCTCCCTCGCTGACGGCTGAAGAATGCCAGGATCTTCCGCTCGATTTCGACTCGCTGGCGAAGATCAAATCCATGGCGGGATCGGGCGGCATCGTGGTGCTCGACGAAGACACCGATATCGTCGCGGTGGCGTTGCGCACGATGAAGTTTTACGCGCATGAGAGCTGCGGATGGTGCATTCCCTGCCGGGAGGGCACCAATTGGCTGAAGAAAATCCTGGAGCGATATCACACCGGCGGCGGCCGAGTCGAGGATATCGATCTGATGGATGAGCTTTCGGCCAATATGCTGGGGCGTACGTTTTGCGCGCTCGGCGACGCGGCCGCCATGCCCACCGCCGCCTTTGTGCAAAAGTTCCGCGGCGAGTTCGAAGCGTATCTGAAAAAATCTCCGGCGGCGGCCGAAAGGCCCGAACTCGTGACGCTGTAACTGCGGGCCGGAAGCGAAATGGACTGAAATTTTTATGGCTGATCTAGTCACGCTCACCATCGACGGTCGCCAGGTGCAGGTGCCCAAGGGCACGCTGATCATCAATGCGGCAAAACAGTCGGGCATCCACGTGCCCTCGTTCTGCTATTACGACGGCTTGGCGCTGCAGGGCGCTTGCCGCATGTGCCTGGTCGAAGTCGAAAAAACGCCCAAGCCGCAGACCGCCTGTACCGTGCCGGTCGCCGAAGGCATGGTGGTAAAAACCGATTCCGAGGTGGTGCGGCGTGCGCGCAAAGGCGTGCTCGAATTTCTGCTGATGAATCACCCGCTCGATTGTCCGGTTTGCGACAAGGGCGGCGAGTGCGAACTGCAGGACATGGCATTTCGCTATGGCGCCGGTGAGAGCCGCGTCATCGATACGAAGCTGCATGTGGACGAAAAGCAGTGGTCGCCGGTGGTGTATTACGACTCGCCGCGCTGCATTCTCTGCTACCGCTGCGTGCGTGTTTGCGGCGAAGGATTAGGCGTGGGCGCCCTCGGCATTGGCAATCGCGGCGCCAACTCCGAAATCGTTCCCAACCAGGGCGATCACCTCGATTGTGACGAGTGCGGACTTTGCATCGACATCTGTCCGGTCGGCGCGCTCACCAGCGGGCCTTACCGCTACAAAACCCGGCCCTGGGAAATGGAGCATGTCGGTACCATCTGCGGTCATTGTTCGAACGGCTGCAAAGTGACGCTTGGCGTTCGCAACGGCCATATTATCCGCGGCAACAACCGTGATCAAAGCGGTATTAACGGTGAGTTCCTGTGCGTAAAAGGCCGTTACGCGTTCGACTACAGCGAAAACGAGAACCGGCTCACGACTCCGCTGGTGCGGACCAACGGCGAGTTGAAACCCGCCTCCTGGGCTGTTGCGCTCTCCACGGTAACAAAAAAATTTGCTGAGCTGCGCGCCAAGCATGGAAAATTCGGCATCATCGGCTCCAATCACACCACCAATGAAGAGAATTTCTTGCTGCAGAAGTTTGCGCGCGAAGTGCTGGGCACCTCCAACATCGATCATCATCGGACGGGCGACGTTCCGGCGCTGATGGATGCGCTGCACGGCAGAACCGGCGCGCTTGCCTCGGCATCCGATCTCTACAACATGAGGGCGGCGCTCGTGATCGGCAGCGATCTTGCCCAGGAACAGCCGTTTCTCGCCTGGCAGTTGCGCGCCAACTGGCGGCATCACGGCGCGCATGTCTACACCGTTACGCAAGGCTCGGTTCGTGAAGACAATTACGGAATCCCGGTGCGCTCGGAGCCGGGCAGGGAATTCGAGGCGCTCGAATCCTTGCGCGAGCGCCTGGCTGCGGAGCCGGAACTCGCCATTATCTTCGGCGACACCATCAAAGGCGATTCCGTGCGGCGTTTGGTGGCGTTTGGCGATTCGCTCCATATTCCGGCGAAATATGTGTGCCTGGTCGATTACTCGAATTCGCGCGGCGCATCGGATATGGGGCTGCTGCCGGATCTTCTGCCCGGCTACCACAACGTGCACGACTCAGGTCTCGATCCGGGGCTGAATTATGATGAAATACTTGCGGCGCCGGACCTCGATGCGCTCTGGGTAGTGGGAGCGAATCCGCTCTCGCGTCAGGATCTGGCCTCGCAAAACGCTTTCGTGGTGGTTCAGGATTTGTTCCTTACAGAAACGGCAAAACGTGCCGATGTTGTGCTGCCGGCGGCCTCGGCGTACGAAAAGAGCGGAACCGTGACCAATGTCTGCGGGCAGGTGCAGAAGCTGAGGCGCGCGAGTAAGACGATGGGCGTCAAAGCGGATCTCGAAATGATTGCCTTACTGGCGCGCGGAATGGGCGCGGATTTCGGCTACGGCAAGCCGGAGCCCGTTTTGCAGGAGATACGGAATTCGGTCCACGGATACGGCATTCCACTGTCCGTGATCGACAGCGGCGGGGCCTTCGAAACCGTGCCCCTCAACGGTCATGTCGCCTTCGAGCCGCGGCCGGAGTTGATCCGCTCGGCTCGCAATACACTATTTACTTCGGGAACCCTTAGCCACTACTCACCCATGCTCAATTCGCTCCTCGAAGCCCCAGGAGAGTTGTATCAGGATCCTCATCACCAGGCGCAAGTGCTCGCAGGCAGCGTGCAAGTGGAACTTGTGAGCCGCGAACGATGAATTATTACGTCGTAAGCGTAATCAAGATCGTGATCGTCTTCGCGATCTTCATGACCGCCCTAGCCTACTTACAGTGGGTGGAGCGCAAAGTTTTGGGACATATTCAAACCCGCACCGGGCCGCTCCGTGTGGGTCCGCACGGGCTCCTTCAGCCGCTTGCGGACGTCTTCAAGCTCCTCACGAAAGAAGACCTGGTGCCGCCCTATGCTAGCAAGATATTTTATCTGGGCGCACCTTTTGTTGCTGTCGTGCTATCGCTGATCTCGATCTCGGTGATCCCCTTTGGCCCCAAAATCACGGTTTTCGGCACCACCACTTACATGCAGATCGGCGATGTGCCGATCAGCGTTCTGTTCGTGCTCGCGATTTCGAGCGTGAGCGTCTATGGCGTGGCGCTCGCCGGCTGGGCTTCCAATAACAAATACTCTTTGCTCGGCGGCCTGCGCAGCAGCGCTCAGATGATCAGCTACGAACTGCCGCTGACTCTGGCGATCGTCGCGCCATTGCTGCTCTCCAACCACTTGAGCTTCCGCGCCATCGCCGACACTCAGGCCGGATATTATTTGGGATTTATACCCCACTGGAATATCTTTCGCTGCCCCTTTCCGCAAGTCTTTGGATTCGCTATCTATTTGATCGCCGGTTTTGCCGAGACCAACCGCATACCTTTCGACTTGCCCGAGGCGGAGAACGAGCTGGTCGCCGGCTATCACACCGAATACAGCAGTATGAAGTTCGCGTGCTTCTTTATGGCCGAGTACGCAAACATGATCACCATTACCGCCATCGCTACGCTGCTGTTTCTGGGCGCTTGGCATCCTCTGTTTCCGGGGCCGTACTGTGATTATTTCCCCACGTTTTGTTTCTTGATCGCCGCTCTGATTTTCTTTTATGGCGCCGCGAACCCGGCCCGCAGCCGCGATCGCAAGACCTTCCCGGTTTTTGGCCTGGCCATGCTGGTGCTCGCGGCGATCTGGGCGGTCCCGCAGTTCCACTTTGTCACCGTCCCCCTGTGGTGGTTCTGCGCAAAAGTCGGGGGCTTGCTGTTCGCTTACATATGGGTCCGCGGCACGCTTCCGCGGTTCCGCTACGACCAGTTGATGCGCTTTGCCTGGACGTTCTTGTTTCCGGCCGCGCTGATTAACCTTCTGCTTACCGCACTGTTTGTGGCGGTATTTAAGGGCTGTTGAATTATGGACACCATCCTGTTTATCATCTGCGCGATTGTTGCCATCCTCTCCGGTCTGAACATGATTCTTCAAAAGCACCCTATTTCCAGCGCCTTATCGCTGGTGGGAGTGATGGGGGCGCTCGCGGTCTTATATCTCCTGTTGGGCGCTGAGTTCCTGGCCATGGCGCAGATGTTCGTGTACGCCGGCGCAGTAATGGTCCTCTTTATTTTCGTGATTATGCTGCTGAACATGGGTCGCGAAAGAGCCAGCCGCAAATCGTGGTTCGCGCAGATCGTCGGTCTGCCGCTGGTGCTGGCGTTCCTGGGTATTCTGCTGTTCATTACCAAAGCGGCGCTGCCGCCATTTCGCGCCGTCCAGTTCGGAACCTGGGTCGGAGGCGGCGCCTATAACATCGGCCGCCTGCTGTTCACCACTTACCTGCTGCCTTTTGAAGTGATTTCCGTTGTAGTTCTCATCGCCATAGTCGGAGCCGTCATTCTCGCCCGAAAGGAGATCGATTAGCATGATTCCCCCGATGCCTGTACCCTTGTCCTGGTATCTTTTTCTGAGCGCGGTCCTTTTTGCGCTCGGCGTGGCCGGATTTATTTACCGCAAGAACGTGATTACCATGTTCCTGTCGATTGAGCTGATGCTCAACGCTGTGAACCTTACTTTTATCGCTTTCTCTTATCAGCTTCAGCACATCGATGGTCAAATTTACTCTTTCTTTGTCATGGTCATCGCGGCCGCCGAAGCCGCGGTCGGACTCGCAATCATTCTGGCTGTCTTTAGAAACCGCGGCACTCTGCAAGTCGACGAAGTCGACACGATGAAGCTGTAGCGGACACATTCATGCACCTTTGGCTGATCCCCATCTTCCCGCTCGCCGGCTTCGTCATTAACGGCCTCTTTGGCAGGCGTATGCCTAAAGCGCTGGTCAGTTTGTTCGGCGTCGGCTCGGTTGCGCTTTCCCTGGGCTATGTTTGCTATGCTCTTTCGCAGCTTTGGCCGCTGACAACCCCGTTCACCGGACATTACTACACCTGGCTGCAGAGCGGATTTCTCCAGGTTGGATTCGATCTTACGGTGGACCGCCTCACCGCGGTCATGCTGCTCATCATTACCGGAGTCGGTCTGCTGATCCATATTTACTCGATCGGCTACATGGGCCACGAAAGCGGCTACGACAGGTTCTTCACCTTTTTCAACCTGTTTGTATTTTTCATGCTGATCCTGGTGCTGGCCTCGAATCTGCTGCTGCTGTTCGTCGGCTGGGAAGGCGTCGGGTTGTGCAGTTATCTTTTGGTTGGCTTCTATTACCACGATAATTACTCGAGCTATTCGGCCAACAAAGCCATGATCGTGAACCGCATCGGCGACTTCGGCTTTCTGCTCGGCATCTTTCTCGTTCTGATTACGTTCCACACGCTTGATTTCAGCAAGATGGCGGCAGAGCTTTCGACCATGCCAGTCGAAACCGGAGCCGGCATTCTGACCATGATTTGCTTGTTGCTGCTTGCCGGCTCCACCGGCAAATCGGCGCAGATTCCGCTGTATGTCTGGCTGCCGGACGCCATGGCCGGCCCCACACCGGTTTCGGCTCTCATTCACGCAGCGACCATGGTTACCGCGGGCGTTTACATGATTGCCCGGCTTTCATTCCTTTACAACCACACTCCGGTCGCTATGGAAGTGGTTGCGATTATCGGCGTGATTACAGCGGCTTTTTCCGCCACGATCGGCTTGGCGCAGCACGACATTAAGAAGGTTTATGCGTATTCGACCATCTCGCAGCTTGGATACATGTTTCTAGGCGTGGGCATAGGGGCTTACTCGGCTGGCGTCTTTCACTTAATGACGCATGCGTTCTTCAAGGCCCTGCTGTTCCTGGGCGCGGGCAGCGTGATTCATGCTTTGGCGGGCGAACAAGATTTGCGCCGCATGGGCGGGCTAAGGAAGAAAATGCCCATTACGTTTGTTACGCTCCTCTGCGCGAGCCTTGCCATCTCCGGCGTCCCTTACTTTTCCGCCTATTTCAGCAAGGACGCGATTCTCTCTGCGGCTTATTCACATTCGCTCTGGATGTTCTGGGTCGGTGCTGTTACCGCCGGCGTTACCTCGTTCTATGTCTTCCGCGCATTCTTTCTTGCATTTTTCGGAACTTACCGTGGACATGAGCATGCTCACGAATCATCGTGGGTAATGACTGCGCCGCTCATTGTTCTCGCAGTGCTTTCAGTCGGCGGCGGCTACATTCCGGTGATGAGCTGGTTGTCGCTTGGTTTCGGGCCGGCGGCGCACGAGAACACGATCGCCATGGACATCTCCGTCGCTTGCGGCATACTTGGCATTGTTATCGCCTGGCTCTTCTATATCGTCCGGCCGAGCCTTGCCCCCGCGTTCACCAGGGCCATCGGTCCGGTTTACACGCTGGTCTTTAATAAATATTACGTCGATGAGTTGAATCACAACGCCATCGTCCGGCCCCTGAAAGCCATATCCGATGTCGTGCTTTGGCGCGGCGTGGATGAGGCGCTCATAGATGGCGTGGGCGTAAATGGCATGGGACGCCTCATACGAAGCTGGGGCGGGCTGCTGCGATGGTTCCAGTCCGGCAGCGTTCGTAACTATGGAACCTGGGTGCTGATCGGTTCGCTGCTGGCCATCTTCGTGTTCGGCTTAGTTGGAGGTGTGCGGTGAGTGTGCTCGCGGCCACCTGTCTGATCCCGTTTGTCGGCTTCCTGATCATTCTCTGCCTGCCGCGCAAGTCGAATGCGGCGTTCTACACCGCGTTCGGCGCCTCGCTCGTGGCCTTTTTTGTCTCGCTGGCGCTGATTCCGCCGGCCCTGGCGAACGGAGCGTTGTTCACTTCTGTAACCAACCAGATTTGGCTCGATAACCCCGCGCTTCCCATCCGCTTTCACATGGGCGTGGATGGAATTAGTTTGTGGCTGATTCTCCTGACAACCTTCTTGCTGCCCATCGCTGTTTGGGCCGCGCGAAGCATGATCAAGGAGCGGCTCCGGACCTTTCTCGCATTCTTACTTCTGTTTGAGTTCGGAGTGCTGTGCGTATTTTCTGCGCTCGACCTCTTCATGTTCTACGTGTTCTGGGAGATCGCGCTGGTTCCCATGTATCTCATGGTCGGGACCTTCGGCGGGCCGAAGCGCGGACCCACAGCGCTGAAGTTCTTCGTGTACACCATGCTCGGCTCCGTACTGATGCTGGCTTCGATCTTGTATCTGCACAGTGTCACTGGAACCTTCGATTATGTCGAGATGATGCAAGGCTTCACCTCAGGCCGGCTGATGCTGACCGGCACGCAGCAGACGCTGCTATTCCTCGGCTTTTTCGCGGCCTTCGCCATTAAGACGCCGATTTTCCCGTTGCACACCTGGCTGCCGGACACTTATACGCAGGCGCCCATGCCCGCCACCATGCTGCTCGCCGCGGTTATGTCGAAGATGGGTGTCTACGGACTGCTTCGTTTTTCGATTACATTGTTCCCCAATGCGGCTCAGGACGCCGCCCACTGGGTCGCCATTCTGGCTATCATCGGCATTTTGTATGCTGCGCTGCTGGCCTTCATTCAGCCGAATATCAAGCGTTTGATCGCCTATTCCTCGTTGAGCCACCTCAGCTTCATCGTGCTCGGAATCTTTACGCTCACGCAGCAGGGGGCCGATGGCGCGGTTTTTCTGATGATTGCTCACGGCGTCTCCATTGCGGCGCTGTTCCTGCTCACCGGGTACATGGAGCAGCGGCGCGGCTCGCTGGAAATCGCCGATTTCGGCGGCCTGGCGAGCCCCGCCCCCGGTTTGGCGAGCGCCTATATGATTACGCTGTATGCCAGTATCGGCCTGCCTACGCTGTGTAATTTCATAGGCGAGTTTCTGATCCTGCAGGGCGCGGCGATCGTGAACTTCGCCTGGGCCGGATGGGCCACCGGCGGCGTCATTCTTTCCGCGGTCTATATGCTCTGGATGTATCAACGCACCTTCTGGCGCCCCAAGACCGAGCAGGTCGCCAAGTTACCGGATCTCAGGCTGCGCGACTGGGTTCCCGTTGTCCCGCTGATCCTCTTAATGCTCTGGCTCGGCAATTACACCCAATCGTTCATGCCTCCAATCTCTTCGGCGACTTCGCGCGAATTGCAGCAGAATAAAGCTAGCCAAGAGTATCGCGTACAACTGAAGCACCCTCGCACGGTCCATGTCGCGGAGGTTCTCCGTGCTCACTAATTACCTCCCTCCGGGCGCCGATTATCTCCGGTTCTTACCCGAAATTATTCTCACGGCTTTTGGCTTGGCGATCATGATGCTTGAGCCGTTCACTCCGGTGCGGCGGAAATCTTCTCTCGGCGTACTGGCTCTCGTCGGCATCGCAGCCGCGTTTGCCACCGATTGCTGGGCCTACTTTTATGCGGGTCCGGCGTTCCATAACATGATCGTCATCGACGGTTACACCACCTTTTTCCGCGCCCTGGTTTTAGTGGTCGGCTTCCTTTGCATTCTGCCCTCGTTCAGTTACTTATCCCGCGAAAATGCGCAATCGGGCGAGTATTACGCGCTGATTCTCTTCTCGCTTGTCGGCCAATGCGTGCTCGTGGGAGCGATCAATCTGATCATGGTCTTCATCGGTCTGGAGATTTCCTCGATCGCGACTTACGTTCTGGCGGGATTTCTCCGCACCGACCGCCGCAATAACGAATCCTCGTTGAAGTACTTTCTATTGGGTTCTTTCGCGACGGCCTTTCTGCTCTATGGCATTGCCTGGATCTACGGCCTGACCGGCTCTACAAACCTCAACGTGATCCGCCAGGTGTTGGAACGGAGCAGCCCTCATACCGGCTTGCTTCCCGGCATTGCCGCGGCGCTGATCTTCGTAGGCTTTGCCTTCAAAGTTTCGGTAGCGCCGTTTCAGGTATGGGCGCCCGACGTGTATCAAGGCGCCTCCGCTCCCATCGCTGCTTTTATGTCGTCTGCCCCCAAAGCCGCCGCTTTCGCGGTTTTCTTCCGCGTCTTTATCGATTCGTTTACGCCTTTAAACGGAAGCTGGATGCCGCTCATGTGGGGCTGCGCCTTGGCCACGCTCATCATCGGGAATATCGCCGCCTTGATGCAGACCAACGTGAAGCGGCTGCTTGGATACAGCTCGGTGGCGCACGCGGGATATGTCTTAATCGCGCTCACCGCCGATTCGCAGATCGGCACCCAGGCGGCGATGTTCTATCTGGGCTCGTATGTGCTGATGAACATTGGCGCATTTATTGTGATCGGTCATGTCGCCGCCCACAACGAGCGCTTTGTGCTTATCAAGGACCTTTCCGGCCTTTCCCATCGCCAGCCGGTCACCGCCGCTTTATTGGCAGTTTTCGTTTTCTCGCTGGTTGGTGTCCCGCTTACCGGAGGCTTCTTTGGCAAGTTCTATGTTTTTCAGGCGGCGCTCGATTCCCATCTGGTCGTGCTGACGGTGTTGGGATTGATTACCAGCGCCATCGCGGCCTTTTACTATTTGAAACTCCTGGTGGCTGCCTACATGCACGAGCCCAGCCCGGCCGTCGAAACCCTCGGGCCGCCCGCAACCGGCGTACACGTGGCCATGTGGGCGGCGGCCCTCGGAACGTTGTTTCTAGGCATCTTTCCCGCTCCTCTAGTGGCCTTCATTTCCGCATCCGCGTCGGTGATCCGGTAAAGATCCGCCGCCAACCCGGCTTACGGTGGTGATTCCGCTGGAGATTCGCGATTTGCTCCATCTAAAACCGAGGGGCGGCTTGAGCTCGAACTGCGTGGAAATAGTATCGTTCTCAAGCCGTGCGATTGGGCGGCAGTTTCGGGGTATGTTCCGCGGTAGCGAATTGACGCGCGCTTCATCTAAGGAGCGTGCTCTCGATCGGGAAGCAGAAAAGAGAGAGTGACCGGCAGTGAGACTGTCGAAGTCCTCGACTCGTGGGCAATGATGGCTTGGCTCGGAGATGAAAAGTCCGCTTGGAATCGGTTCAACGCCTTCTGGACCAATGCCGGCGAAATCTACTACCTCTTAGCTAAAAGAAGGTCGAAAGCGGCGGCGGAACACTGGTGGGAGGAAACTCTGCCGTCACTACCGGTTCGTTTGGAACTGCCCAATCTGGATGAAATTCGCGAGGCATCCCGGCTCAAGGGAAGTTATGCAATTTCCTACGCGGATGCGTTTGCTGCGAGTCTCGCCTTCAAGTACGCTACGCGCCTGACCACGGGCGATCCGGAATTCCGTGCCGTGGAGCGGCTGCGCCTGAACTGGGTCAGTGCGGACTAGAGCTATCTAACGTCGATCGAGAATTCCCGGAGCAGTTCGGGCTGCGCGCCGTCTTCGGCGCGGGAGTAGAGGCGCACAAAGTGCGTGCCGGGCTGGGCGATCCGCGGGATCGTGACCGAGATGCGGTGGTTTTCGATCCGACCCAGGCCGCTCCAGATCCGGTTACCGTCGGCGTCGACTATCGTAACGCCTGCCGGGCCTTGCGGAAGATCGTTGGCGTTTAACGTCAGGTGGAGCGGGCGGTCCTCGGGCACAACTACAGTCTCCATTCCGCGATAGGCGGAGAGGCTGAAATCGGCCGGCTGGTCGTGCTGCAACAACTGCGGAACCAACGCGATGGCTAGGGCCGCCGCGGCCGCCGCTCCAGCCCACGACCATGTGGGAAGGACGAACCGGCGCCTGGACTTTCCGGCCGCCGGTGCCGCGGACCGCGCCTCTTGCCTGGCTTCCACTTCCAGGAGCGCCTGGCGCATGGCGGCAGTCTCCAGTTCCAGATTTTCCAATCGCGTCACGCAAGACTCACAAGCAAGGATATGCGTCTCTACCCTCTCGATCTCTTCTTCCGCGCTCTGGCGCAGGAGATAACGCTCAAGCAGGTCTTCTTCCGGGTGTTCAAAAAGCGGGTCGACCATAAATAGTACGAAGCGGAACTTCGCCGTCTCCATACTAGACAGTTAGGCTAACGGGCGTGTGCTCTCACAAAAACCGAGAAAATTCCGCTGCTGGCCAGTTTTTTCCGACCAATCTCTCCAAATTTAGCCTTCGCTCGCGATTTTAGCAGGCGAAACTGGGTTTCGGTGAGCGCCATCTCGCGGCAGATCTGCTCCTGCGGCTGTTCCTGGATGTAGAAACGGACTAGGATATCCCGATCGCGCTGGGAGAGGCATTCGAGCACCGCTCGCATGAGATCCGTCTTCTGGCGCAGGATAGCCGCCTGCTCGGGATTTTGACTGCGATCCGCCACGGCGATGCCGCTTTCGAGATCCGCCTGTTCGCGGCGGTTATGGACGGCTTCCTCGATATAAG
>DASVGP010000073.1:0-5838 GCA_036379475.1 Bryobacteraceae bacterium
CAATCGGCTATCGTTGCTGGCATCACCTGCCGGCGCTGAAGCGAGCAAGAGCGGGCGGCACATGGGGAAGCAATTCACCACGAACTAGACTGCGCGGCCGCCGCGCAGCAATGACAACCCGCACAATGACGCGATGCTTCCGCGGTTATTCAGGTCTTTTTCCGGCCAAGCTGAAACGTTCAGAGACGGCCGCGAACCAAACCCAGTTTCTTCATCCGGCTTCTCAGCGTGTTGGGGTGGAGACCCAGTATTCGCGCAGCTCCGCGCGGACCTTCGATCACCCAGGCGGTCGTTCCGAGGATCTGACCAATATGCCGCCTCTCGATTTCCTCGAGCGAGATCTGCTCGGGAGCACCGCTCGCCTCTGCCGCCGGGAAACTCGTGACTGATAGCAAATCGCCGCCCAAGTTGACGACCGGCCCGTGGTTGAGGATCACGGCGCGCTCGATTACGTTCTGCAGTTCGCGGACATTGCCGGGCCAATCATAGCCCGACAGCACATCTATGGTTTCCTGGGTGAGGCCGTTGAATGGCTTGCCAAGCTGCCGGCTGAAACGTTCCGCGAAAAACGCGGCCAGCAGCGGAATGTCCGATCTCCGCTGGCGCAGCGGAGGCAAGGTGAGCGGCAGTACGCTCAGGCGGAAATACAGATCGGCGCGGAATCGCCCTTCGTTCACCGCACGGCCCAGATCGCGGTTGCTTGCGGCGATGATACGCACGTCCACATGCACCGTCCTGCTCGTGCCCAGTGGTTCGAACTCCTGCTCCTGCAAAACGCGAAGCAGTTTCACCTGCACCTCCAGCGGAAGCTCGCCGATTTCGTCCAGAAACAGGGTCCCGCCGTCGGCCAACTCGAACCTTCCCAGGCGGTTTTCCAACGCTCCCGTAAAGGCGCCTTTGCGATGCCCGAACAGCTCGCTTTCCACCAGACCCGTCGGAATGGCGCCGCAATTCAGTTTCACGAGCGGCCTGTGCTTGCGCTGGCTTCGGTTGTGCAGCGCCCGCGCGATCAGTTCCTTGCCGGTGCCCGTCTCTCCCAGGATCAGCACTGTCGAGCCGGTCACCGCCATCGTTTCCACTTGCTGCAGCACGCGTACCAGAGCCGGATGCCGTCCCACAATCTCTTCGAAATTGTGCTCGGTCTGGATCTCTTCCTGCAGATACACGTTTTCGGCTTGCAGCTTTTGCTGCAAGATCTGCACTTGCGCCAGGGCTGCTTCGAGTTCCCGCTCCGCCCTTTGGCGCTTGAGTTCCGCCGCCGCGCGAGCAGCGAAAATCTGAATCGCGCCGATCTGGCGGGCATCGTAGCGGGTCGGCCGGTTGTCGCCCGCTACTAAGTGGCCGATGACCTGGCCGCCGTGGTCCAGCATCGGGACTCCTAAATAACTCTGTGATCCGCTCGCGCGAACTGCTTCGTTTTTCGGAAAGGCCGCGGCCAGGTTCTCCGGGTAATAGCAGGTCTTGCCTCGAATCACCTCCTCGCAAGGCGTGCCCGCGACATCGAATTCGAAGTTGGGGGCGAATCCGTTGTCTTTCCAAAACGCCAGGACGCGCGCATGCTTCCCGTCGTCGCACTCTGCTACATACGCGTAATGTGCAGCGAGTGCTGAGGCCATGTGCCGCACCAGGGAAGGGAAGAACTCCGCGCCCACCGCCGATGCCGTCCCTACTACCATCGAGCGGAACATTTCTTCCGCACGATGCTGTTCCGTCACGTCCCGCACCAGCGAAATCACACCGGCAATCTTGCCTTCCGCGTCCCGATGGGGCGCGTAGGTGTAGCATTCCCACGCCCCATGCGTGTCTGCTGCCTGGTCCGTCATCGACACATCCTCGACTTGGACGCGTTCGCCGTTTAATGCACGCTTCAGCAAGTGCTCCATGCGAGACGCCCGCGGCCCGGCAAAAATCTCCAGGACATTTCGGCCGATCACGTCCTCGGCTCGCCGGCCGGTCCGCGCTTCCATCGCCCGATTGAACAGCCGGCAGCGCAAAGCGGTATCGCAGACCAATACGCCTTCCGCAATGCTGTCCACGATTTGTTGCGCCAGCGTGCCGGGAATCGCGAGCTCATTGCTCTGCTGGCGCATATTGCGCAACTATCGTAACAAGAATGCTGGTGGGAAAAGTCCGAAATATCGTGGGCCCCTCCCTCGAAATACGAAATACCGTGGCTGGAAAGCGGAACGCGGCTAGCCATTATCGGGCCGTAAGTCACTATAATTCATCAGCTTGTCGGTATTCCCGCTACTTTCCTGGAATTGGTTCTCGATCTGCTTGCCGTTATCGGCAAGGAGACATTCATTCAATGTGCAAACAGGGAAGCGCTCGCGCGTTCTTCAGTGGATTGGTGGTTCTGGCGGTAGCCGGAGCGGTAGGTCTCGCAGTGCCCCAGCGGGCTCGCGCCCAGCGGTTCTTTGATGGACACGATCATGATCGCGGCCGTCATGATCAAGTCCGGAATTGGCACTCCGGTGCGGTCTACGTGCTGACCGATCAGAGCGGCGGAAACCGCGTGATCGTCTACCAGAGAGCCAACGATGGAACCCTGTCTTTATCCGGCAGCTTCCCGACCGGCGGCAAGGGTATGGGCACCGGCGCCGACCCGCTCGCATCTGAGGGGGCGCTGGTGCTTGGCAGCGGGGACCGCTTGCTGTTTGCGGTGAATGCCGGCAGCAACGATATCTCTGAATTCGCTGTGCGAGGTTTGGGTTTGCGTCTTCTGGCCAAAGTTCCCTCGGGCGGCGCCATACCCGTGAGTATCGCTGTCGACGGTGGCCTGGTGTATGTGCTTAATGCGGGAGGTACACCGAATGTCGCAGGATTTGTACTCAGCCCGTTCAGCAATCGATTGATTCCGCTGCCGCACTCCACCCAATCGCTGCCGGGCGGAAAGGCCTCGGCGCCGGCCGAGATCCAGTTTAGTCCCGATGGCGGTGTTTTGGCGGTCAGCGAAAAGGGGACTAACAAGATAGATACTTTTACGGTCGGAAGCGACGGGTATCTGTCCAGTCCCCAAGTCACTGCATCGAGCGGCGCCACGCCATTTGGCTTTACCTTCGTCCGCCGCAATATCTTGTTGGTATCCGAGGCGGGTCCCAACGCGCTATCCTCCTACCGATCGAATTGGAATGGAGGACTGGTGATCATCACTCCATCACTACCGAACGGCCAAAACGCAACCTGCTGGGTCGTCGCCACCCCCGGTGGCCGCTACGCTTACACGGCAAATGCAGGCACCAACAACATTTCCAGCTACGCCGTTTCCTGGGATGGTGACCTCAGCCTGCTTGATCCCGCCGCGGGCGCAACTGCAGCCGGGAGCACCCCAACCGATCTCGCACTCAGTTCCGGTGGGCGCTTCCTTTACGTTCGCGATGGAGGCAACGGTACGGTGAGCGCGTTTCGAATAGAAGACGATGGCAGTCTCACACCTTTGGGCGCGGTTGGCGGACTTCCCGCAACTACCCAAGGCATCGCTGCCCGCTGACTGCGTTGCGGGGCGGACCGCCCAGTCCGCCCTGGTCCACCTCCTCGGAGGCCGGTTGCGTCCGAGGCGTTTCCGTGCGTACGCTGAACATAGGGTCACCCGATGCAGGCGCTTGTCGTTCCATCGCGTCGGATGAGGCTGCACCTCTCAGCGAGGCGAAGACTCAGAATTCGTGCCGGAACCGATAATGCATGTAGGCGAGCAACTGTTCGAGGCTGGGCATTCGGATGCAGCCCCTGTTTTGTTAATTACGCTGCGATGTTCCGGGCCACGGCGAAGCAGCCAGATCCAAGCGCCATTGCGCAGCGGTTGCGGAACTCGCAAACAGCGCTAGCTGCGTGAGCCCGTTTGGGATTGCCAACTTTCCGTCAATTTGCGCAGCTTCAGCGGCCCGGGCGGCTGTTAGAAACGCGGCGTTATATTGGGCGAAAAGGACGCACGGCGCAGTTATGCGCGCTGCGGACGCTTGGAATCTGGATACCCGGTCGTCGGGTTGCACTTCGAGGATGCCTACTGCGCGTATGTCAGCGGAAGCGGACTTCGCGCAGGTTTCGTGCTTGCCTGGCGCGTACGCGGGGGCCAACATTCATGCTGCTCTGCATCCGCCCACAAAGGAGCACAGGGATGTTCGAAGTTGATCTGGCGAAGCCAAGCGCACGCGACTGGCGTGCACCGATGCGCCGGGTCAAGATTGGAGGAAGCGCGTGATCGGAGGAGGCATCAATGCCGCCATCGAGAGCGCAGGTCAACGAGCATTATGATCTGCGAGTTTTGTGGCAAGTAGACTCGCCGTTGTGGGGCGGCTGTGGGCGATCTTTTGCCGTGTCTGCAGAAGCGTTACAAAGGCTAGATACTTGTTAGCCGCGCCAGTCAGAAAATTACCCCGCCTTAGGTGAGTCGCAAGATCAACCGTCCGTCAGTGCACCATGGCAGGAAAATGACCTGTACGAGACCCGATACGATGTTTTGGCGAGCGGCGACGGCTCTCCGTAGGGCTCCCCAGGAGATCATTTGTAAGTAATGATCTGGTGATCCTTGGCGAACTGCTGCGCCTGGCGAGCGAGGCTGGACAAACTGCCACCCTGGTTTCCCGAGCAGCGCGGGCACTGCGGCCTTAATTCGAACGTTGTTGGATAAGCAAGCCCCAGCACCTTAAAAATGGTTTCCATGTAAGAAGTACAGAATTCCTGCGGGAATACGTGATCCGCGTGATACACCCCACGTGGGACGCGCTTACCGCAGGAATGGCAGCCATCCCGTGTCCCCAGCTTCTGAATGGCCACGCCTTCGCTCTGGGTCACCGTGGGGCCGCTCGCATCAATACAATAGCGCTTGTTTCTCTTCCGGCCCGCCCTTCCGGTCGTCTTCCCTCCGCGGATCAGCGCCTCTTCCTCCTCTTCGAGATCTTCTAGGTCGGCAATACGCGTGCTGTTCAGCCGTTTTACAAGCGCTGACTGCTTCAACGCACATTCATCACACTGGGGAAACAAGATCGTCTTTGACGGTGTATCGTAGTGTTCCTGTGCTGATGCCTTCAGATTGGTGGGAGGGATATGGTCACCAATCCAGGGCTGATCGCGATCGATCGCTAAGATGGTGCCACAAGTGTGGCAGCCATGCCTCACCCCGATTTGTTGGGTTGCAAATCGAAGTTCAGGAGTAAGCGAAAACTGATTGCGGCCAATAGCTACGCCAGTGCCGGTCCAGGTTGCTACGCTCCTGTTATTTCTGAACTCCTTTTGAAGAGCGTTTTTCAGCGCAATTGCGTCGGCTGAAACTGCGATGGAAGCCATTTCAATACCCCAAATCACAATGAGTGTGGTTCAACTGCTTCAAGGAGATACCCGCCTCAATCCAAGTTAGGGGATCTACCTCGGGCGCTACAAAAATCCGCATCCGCCGCAGCAAGTCCTGAAAACGGCTCCTTACCGGGCTGTACGGCGTGATCAAGGCTTTCGCCGCTTTCTGCCGGTGTGCATGTTTTCCAGTCCCGTTTGCCAGCCCTTCAGACCGACGACGATACAGACCTTTGCCCGATCCAGGGCTTCCGGCTTCTGCTTCTCCCGCCAATCGAGCCTACAGTCGGATACGCGGCGGCCTACGATAGCCGTGTACCATTTCTGAACGTGCGCTCTTTGCTCGGTTCTGGTCATGTCCGCCCCCATGCTTATCGACACGGTTGGCAGAAATTAAAATATGGATTAGCCATGAGGCGGTAAATGTGGCGCAGCCTGCCCGCTCCGGCGGCACGCGCAAGAACTGCGATTAGAGAACGATCTCAGTTCGATAGCTGCCGATGATGTGTTGGGGCGCAAACTGCAAGATGCCGGCTTAGAGCCGAAGCGACG
>DASVGP010000074.1:0-8906 GCA_036379475.1 Bryobacteraceae bacterium
GAATCCACACACCAGGTAGTTCGGCAAAGGAAGAGAAGCGACTCTCCTCCCAATGTCGATTCGATCTTCTACGCGCCCCAGCCGCACTAACACCGTCCCGCATCACTTTACGAAAGATGTGAGGAAGATCGGCTTCACCAACGCTTCGATTTTTGCAGCCATCTCCTCCGCAGGAATGCGATCGGGGGTTTGATACCAGCGTTGCGCTGCTCCGAAAATAGCCCAGGCAGCCGCTGTTGCCCGCAGTTCGAGGTTGCCATTGAGGGCCGTCCCATGACTCGCGGCACCTTCCAGAAACATTCCCTCTACGACCGGGACGATAGAGCCTTCGAGCGGCATCTTCGCCAACTGGCGAGGGCAGCCCGTGGTCTCCGCCAGGTAATCGCAAACGCCCAAAGCGATAGCCCTTAAGCCCTCGTCACAATCGGTGAAAGAAAGTCCCCGTCGCGCGATCAGTTCACGGAAACGATCTGCGGTCATGGCCTGCAACAGAGCGTTCTTGTCAGGATAATGCAGGTAGAATGTGGCTCGGTTCAGCGTGGCCTCGTCCGCGATCTCCTGTATGGAAATATCATCGAACTCCTTGTGATCCAACAATCTAGCAAGAGAGTCCATCAGCATACGACGACTGCGGAGGATGCGCGGATCGGTATTTCCCGTCGACTTGCCGGGTTCGAGTGCCTGTGCCATTGCTTCCTTAAAAGATAGCCCTCTCGACATAAGATGCAAAATCAACATCTGTCGATTTATTGAATCGACAGATGTATAGTAATCATCATATGTCGCATAGAGGGTTTTCCGAATGTCTACGCTTCTCCGGATCAATTCTAGCCCGCGCTATGGCGGGTCGGTCTCCCGCCAGCTCACTGGAGCATTTGTTGCTCAGTGGAAATCCTTACGTTTCGCCACAGTGAACTTTGGGCAGGACCGACGTGCATACTTTGCGTCGTATCTGCAAGCCGTGCAAACGCACGCACAACTGGTCTGAGGGAGACGACGCATGAAGATAGCTTCCACCCTTGCACGATACTTGCTGGGACTGATATTCACAGTTTTCGGTCTGAACGGGTTTCTCAATTTCATCCATCAGTCGCTGCCGCCGAATCCGCTGGCCGTTCAATTCTTCGTTGCCATCACAACATCACACTTCGCGGCGTTTTTCTTCGCCATTCAGTTGTTTGGTGGCATCCTGTTGCTCTCGGGCTTCTTTGTACCTCTGGCACTGACACTGCTGGGGGCGGAACTTTACAACATCCTCGCGTTTAACCTGACACTCGCCCCGGCGAGTATCCCCTTGGCATTGGTGGCATGTGCGCTATGGGTATTGGTCTTTCTGCAATACCGCGAGAGCTTCAAGAGTATTTTCCTGAGCAAGCCTAAAGCTCAATCATGAGCAGCTAAAGGAGACACGCACCATTACCTTGTGCCGCATGGTTGTTTGTCTGAGTCGAGGGCAGAGGAGCACGTATCTGATGAGCGCGACGAACATACAGGGCCGTGCAATTGAAATGGATCAGAGAGTATATGCCCAGCACGCCCAATTAACGTCTGAGGTGCTTTTCCAAGGCAGATGGAGGATCCACATCCTCTGCGCGTTACGGAATGGTCCCGTCCGATTTGGACAACTGTGCAGGCGCGTTCCCTGGGCATCGAAGAAGGCTTTAACCTCGGGCCTACGCAAGCTGGAAGCGGATGGGATCGTGGTGCGCAACGATATGAGTGAAACCATTCTTCATGTCGAGTACGCGCTGCATGAGGAAATGCAGCCGGCTGTCTGCGCACTGCTGGACGAGGTTGCAACCTGGGGCGATAGGTATGCAGCGTTATTCCTTAACCGCACAAGCCCACGAGATGCTTGAAGGCAAGAGTACCGGTCGTCCTGCCCTTCACCTTCACCGAAAAGGACGGCGTCGCAACGGTCAGGGCGAACCCGCGCTGGACTGCATCGCGCTCGATATTGCCCTTGCGTCCGATGCCACAGCCGCTTGGGCGTCGAAGGAATCGAAGTTGAAATCGAGGTCGCGGCCAAGAACGCGCAATAAGGATTCAAGAACTTCATGACAAAGCTGCTCTCGCCACTCCGCATTGGCAACCTCGATCTTCCCAATCGCGTCATCATGGCACCGATGACGCGCTCACGCGCGGGAGCTGAAGGTATTCCAAACGCACTCATGGCAAACTATTATCGCCAGCGCGCAGGAGCGGGACTAATCATCACCGAAGGCGTAGTCGTGTCGCCGCAGGGCGTCGGCTATGCCGGAACGCCGGGCATCTGGTCAGCCGAGCAGGTCGAAGGCTGGAAGCTGGTGACGAACGCCGTGCATGACGCTGGTGGTCGCATCTTCGCCCAACTCTGGCATGTCGGGCGTATTTCGCATCCGATCTTCCTCGACGGTGCGCTTCCGGTCGCGCCGAGTGCAATCGCTCCATCGGGCCATGTCAGCCATGTGCGCCCTGAAACGGCCTATGTCGTACCCCGCGCCCTGGAATTGGAGGAACTGCCCGGCATCATCGAACAGTTCCGCTCGGGCGCTGCCAATGCGGAGGTTGCCGGTTTCGACGGAGTAGAGATTCACGGTGCCAATGGCTATCTGCTCGATCAATTCCTACAGGGCCACAGCAATAGGCGCACGGACGACTATGGCGGCAGCATCGCTAACCGTGCCCGGTTGATGCTCGAAGTGACCTACGCCTGCATCGGCGTCTGGGGCGCGTCGCGGGTCGCCATGCACCTGTCGCCACGCGGCGACGCGCACGATGTTGGGGATTCCGACCTGCTCGCGACCTTCAGACATGTAGCGAGGGAACTGGGCAGGTGCGGCATTGCCTTCATCACCGTCCGCGAGCATCCCGGCCCGGATCGCATCGGCCCGCAATTGAAGGCGGCCTTCGGCGGCGTCTATGTGGCAAATGAAGGCTTTGACCAAGCGAGCGGGGAAGCCGTTCTTGTCGAAGGCAGCGCCGATGCGGTTGCCTATGGACGGCTTTTCATCGCCAACCCGGACCTGCCGAGACGTTTTGCCGAAGACGCACCACTCAATAGCCCCGATCCGCAGACTTTCTACGCGGGCGGGACCAATGGTTACACCGATTATCTGGCCCTGCCTTAGACCGGATTAAGCACAGGCCGGTGTTGTAGGGCAGACCGGCATTTTTAGGAGATAAATATGACTCAGACAAAGATCGCGATCATTATTGGCACCACGCGCGAAGGACGGTTCGGGGACAAGCCCGCTCAGTGGTTCTTTGATATTGCACAATCACGCGGAACCGCTCACTACGAGCTGATCGACCTGCGCGATTATCCACTGCCATTTTTCAACGAACCGACCTCGCCGGTTTACGCGCCGCCCCAGGATGAAACCGCCCAGCGGCTTGCTGCGAAGGTCAGAGAGTTCGACGGTTATGTTTTCGTCACGGGCGAATATAACCATAGCGCGCCTGCCGTGCTGAAAAACGCCCTCGATCACGTCTACGCGCCATTCAACCGCAAGGCGGTCGCCTTCGTCGGTTATGGCGGCGTCGGTGCGGCGCGCGCGGTCGAGCATCTGCGCGGCGTCGTGATCGAGTTGCAGGCGGCGCCGATCCGCAGTGCCGTCCATATCGGCATGGCCGAGTTTGTCGGCGTGCTATAGCAGGGCAAGAGCTTCGCCGATTTCCCCCATCTGGAACAGTCCGCCAAGACGACGCTCGACGATCTCGAATGGTGGGCGGGCGCGCTCAAGACCGCGCGCGAGGCGAGTGCATAAGCGCGCGAAGGGAGTATTCACGATGAATAATCTTACTTTTGCCAATGGTGTCGCCGTGCGACGCATTACGCGCCGCACACGCGGCTATGGGCACGGTCCTATCACGCGGCTGATGAGTCCCTCTGATCTCGGTCAGGTCGTGAAGCCTTTTGTGTTCCTCGACATTTTCGATGCGAACAAAGCGACCATCAGGACAATGAGCGAAATGCCACTACATCCTCATTCGGGTATCGCCACCGTAACGACTTTTACGGAAGGCTATATGCACTATCATGACCCCGCGATTGGCTCCGGCCGCCTAGAGTATGGCGGTGTTGAGTGGATGCGGGCCGGAGGCGGCGTATGGCACGGCAAGGAACTATCGCCGGGTGATGTAGGGCGGATTCAAGGGTTCCAGCTTTGGCTTGCGCTTCCTGCTGATCTCGAAAGCACTGCGCCAGTAAGCAACTATATCGAGGCCAAGGATATGGTACGGGTCGGTCCCGCCCACGTCCTTGTCGGCAGTTACGACGGTATCCAAAGCCCTCTGTCGGGATCCGCACCCGCAGGCATCAACTACCTCCTTGTCACGCTGCAATCTGGCGAGACGTGGATTTATCACCCGCCGAAAGGCCATGCTGTCGGCTGGTTGGCGCTCGCTAAAGGCAAGCTGCGAGCTGATACGCCAATTGATGCAGGTGAAATGGTCATCTTCGAGCAGGCCGAAACGCCAATTACTCTGGAAGCCTCGGGCGGTGGCGAAGCTGTGTTCGTCCTGGGGTCGGCGGTGCCGCACCCCTATCCGCTGCACCTTGGCTACTATTCTGTCCATACCTCGGCGCAGGCGTTAGCGGCCGGTGAAAGTCGTATCGCGGAATCGGGGCGGAGGCTCCAAGAGGCCGGCAACCGGCGCACGGATTCGGGGACGATCCCCGTATTCCGCTAAAGATAAGAGTGAAATTACAATGAAGGCAATCATTACAAAGAAACTCGGCAATCCCCCTGAAACGGTCATTGCAGAACGCCCGAAGCCCGCATTCAAGGACGGCTTTACACTGGTGCGGATGCACTCGGCCACGATCAACCAGCTTTCCAATACGATCCGCAAGGGCGAAATCGGCAACACCAAAGCGCCTATCGTTCTCGGAAATGAAGGCTCTGGCGTGGTCGAGGAAAGCGGCAAGTTCAGCGTCGGCGCGCGGGTCGCAATCTATGGTCATAACGAACTCGGCATCACCGAGGACGGTCTTTTCCAAGAGTATGTGCTTGTCGCGGACAAGCGCATACTAGAACTGCCTGACAATCTCGATTGGGACGAAGGCGCGGCGCTTACGGTAAGCTATCTCACAGCCTATCGGGCGCTGACGCATATAGCCAAGGTGCAGGCGGGGCAGACTGTCCTCGTGTCGGGCGCTTCGGGTTCGGTGGGGCACGCGCTCATGCAAGTGACCAAGGCATTAGGCGGCCAGCCTATCGCCGTGGTGTCCTCGCCGGAAAAGGCTGCGCGAGTCCGGAAGGCCGGGGCATTGTCGGTGATCGACCTGTCCTCGCAGAATCTTGTTGAGGCCGTTTTTGATCTCTCCGGCGGCGAAGGGGTTGATGCTGCACTCGATCCGGTCGGCGGCGCGATCTTCGGCCAATCGGTGCGCGCCCTTCGCCGTCGTGGTAAGTTCGTGTCCATCGGGTTCACTGGCGGCAAGGAAGCTCCCGTTGATGTGGTCGATCTGATCGTCTTTGAAAAATTCATCGTCGGTTACAGCCTCCATTCTGAAACCGACGATGACATTGCGGGCGCACTCGTTGAACTAGGCGAGTTGGCCGCCCAAGGACATTTGAAGCCGGTCATTGATACGGTGGTGCCACTTGAGGATTTCGAGCGCGGATATGACCGCCTAACGTCGCGCCAAGCGGTCGGCTCCATCATTCTGCGCTTGTGACGACTGGAGTCTTCCTCCGCTTTGTTGGGCTACGGAACCGGACTCCGGTTGCTGGTTCGATGCCCGCCTAGCGGTTTGGGCGGCTTGGCCCTGACCGCCTGCGAGTCCTTGGCATTGGTTTCGGTCACAACCGTATCGGGGCCTGCAACTGCGGGGTTCCAGCCATCCCTGCCCATCAACACGCGGTCGGCGTGTTTGATGGTGAAGTTCGTGATCGCGCCAAAGATTCTCATTTCGGTGCGGATGGTGTCGTCACTGATGGATGGGATGCGCTTGGCCATCTTGGCCTTCACGGCTTCCTAGATCTGTTCCGGCGTCGGCGGGACTCCCACCTAGGACTCAAAGGCTGATGTCATCAAATCCTGCTCAGCTTTGGAAATATGGAGCCGGTCGGCCTCGGTACGCCACTCTTTGACAGCCGTTTGAACCTCCACGAATACACCGGATGCCTGTTGGGCCGTGAGCCCATAATCCTTACTCGCATCCATCGCGATGGATACATCGCAGGCGGTTTCCACTTCATTGATAGCTAACGTCAATTCTGTACGGTCTATCGAGGGGTTCATATCATAGGCTGGAGAGAGCCTGATCCCTTGCTCGCCGAGAAAGAATCCATGATTCCGAAGGTGATCGTCCGTGTTGTGAATCAGAATGTTGAAGAGGACGCGACGAAACAATTGTTCGCAGTCGGCTGCGGTATCGGCGCCTCTCGACTGTAGAAGATCGACAAGCTCCAGATAACTGGCTCCCGGCTCTCCATCTTTATGCTGCGTGAGCGTCATGGCAGAGACGAAGGCCAGCCGCCCTCCACGTACGGTCCGGTCAAATCGGTTTACCAGAAACGTCGTATACGGGTTTTCCCGGAGCCGGAGCGGACGAGCTTCGGGAACCACAATATCGCACTTTGCGGCAAGCCGGTGGGCCACCAGCTCCCACCCTCCTACGTCGCGTGTGTCCGCTTTGCTCGGGAACTTTGCGATGCAGAGCGTACCCTGCTCATCCCGCACGGAGGCTTTCGGCCTTGCACCGCCCAGAGAAGTTCCCGGTGCAAAGAGCTGTGTCAGCCATTTTTCATATTCAGGATGCTCTTCCTCGCCGAGATGCTGTTCAAATTGGAGGCTGGCGGCTTGGAGTTCACGAAGCGAGGTGATCGGAGGAGCTGCAAGGCGTGTATTGCTGTCAATAAACGAACCATCTGGCGGTACGCGGAAACGTAAGGCTCCAAGCCGAGTTTCGTCATGCACACCCAGCAAGAAGTCCCATTCCGTCAATGTTCGTGCCCTCCGCCCCTCCCGCCGCGCAATGGAGTTTTCGCGCCGTTGCATTAATACTCGACCCCAGCGGTCCGGCGAGGAATCCAAAAAGATCCCGAAGTTTGTACGATCAGGAGCCGGATATTGATGACCGGCTACAAACGCGAGGTCAGGGTCGAATGCGAACGCCTCCGTATTCTCCAGCCAAGCGTTGTCATAGCTGAAGGAGAAGATTTCGCCTGATCGACTTTGCTGGCAGCGCAGCTCTCCCATCAGAGCGGGTCGCGCAAGATGTTCGATGTCGGCGTAGACGTGAACAGTGTCTAAACGGCTCATTGGTTCTCCGGCTTGCCCTTCTCAGTCACTGTGTCGGCGGATAGTTTGGACGCCTTTTTGGGTGCGCGGCGTTTCAGCATGATTCCCGCATCCTGCAACTTGCGTCCGAGCACATCGTCGACAGCCAGGTGAGAGAGATCGCCTTCGAGGCGTAGAACCTGCATTACGCGGGCATAAACACCCAACGCAACCCCCGGATCTCCTCGTTCGACTTTATACAGCGTTCGCCTCGTGATTCCAGCACGTTGCGCCACAGTATCGGCGGAGTGTTTTCTCCGCAGCCGAGCAAGTTTCAGGTTCTCGCCGAATCCCTTGAGCAGGCGTGCGATTCGCGGAAGCAGAATCGGGGTCGTTTTCCCCATAATGAGAATTATTGTACCCATACATGCAGGGTTGTGGGTAGCTTTATTCTCATTATGCAGGTTGGCGATCTCGGCCAGAGGATACTATCGACGGCTAGGGAAGTGCTTGCCATGTTGCGGCACTCAAGGAATTCTTCAGATTCCGCCTGAAAATCGCTGTCTTCTTCTAGATCGCAAACACCGTCTGCAATGTGCCGCCAGGAGCCGAACGTAGGCAGATCACGGTAAGGGGAAGCGGGTCGCGAGAGCGGTAATTCCGATACAGTTGGCGCGATAACGGAGGAACCAGATTCTCCAGACGACGTCTGGAGAATGCCTTTCTCCGGCCAAGTGCGGTAGAACCTTCGCATCTGCCAGAGATTGGCTTTGCCGAAACCGCGTCCGAACCGCCGCGACAGATCGATGGCTAGTTGTTCCACCAACTTCTCGCCGTAGTCTGCCCGGTTTTCTCCGTGCATCTCTGATTCGACGATGCGCCTCCCGATCTCCCAATAGGTCGCGGTCATGACCGCATTGATGCTTCGTACCGAGGCAGCGCGGGCAGCTTGCAGCAGATGACTATTCCGTCCCGAACGTCCGTCTAATCCGCATTCGGCCTGGCTTCAGGTCTTCCATCTCCACATCCATTCCAAAGTTCATTTTAGTGGTCGCGTTCTACCGTCACCGGCAACCAGTAGAGGTGTCGCTGGTTGTTGGTGGGGTGTCAAAAGGATGGTGAGCTGGCCCGCCACGATCCAACTCACAGCCCCAAAAGTTTGTGTCAAAGTTTGTGTCAAAGGCCGCCCAGAAGGCCGGTTTTGCCGGTTTTTCCAACTTATAAAGCCTTTGCCGTCAACAACTTGTGTTTTCTGTCATTCCATGGCATGGAAGAGGTCGTCGGTTCGATCCCGACCAGGTCCACCAATCATTTCAACAGCTTACGTCATTGGCGAAAATGCTGAGGGTCCATTAAGGGTCCAATAAGCAGACGGCCTCATTTCACCCACCGCCTTCAGCAGTTCCACCACCTTTGACTGCGCCTTCCGCTTGTCCGGAGTGACCGCCTGCGCGTAGACCTCAAGCGTCATTTTCACCGTCGCGTGCCCCAGCAGTTCCTATACCACCTTCACATCCTCCCCGTTTGCCTTCAGCAAAGTCGAAAAGGTGCGCCGGAAGGTGTGCCACCCGATGTGCTTGGTGATCTTCGCTCGCACTGCCGCCGGACGAATACACCTCTTTAATAAGGAATCGGGACTGTAAGGTCGTTTGCCCTTCTTGCGCGTGCTGGCAAACACCCAATCGTCTGGCTGG
>DASVGP010000075.1:0-7057 GCA_036379475.1 Bryobacteraceae bacterium
GTTTCATATCTGGCGAATGAGGCGCAGTGAGGCGCTGTCAATCCCCGAAGCCCGAAGGGGCGCGGAAGCGAGCACGGCGCGCAAGTTGCGCCGCGCGGAGCTGCACAAGCGGGATTGACAGAAGGAGCCGAGCGAAGCCTACAGTTCGCCCGGAAACGAATGTCGAACGGCAGGATCAGCCGAAGGCTGCACCGAATGGTTTTTCAGGGGCGGGCATTACGGGGAGGAACAGGTTCCGTTGGGCTGGTGGCAGAAGGCGCTCGCATTCTGGCGGCTGGAGCCAGGGAGGGTACTCCTTCCCACTTGGAAGACCGGAATTGGCCTGTCCGGGGGAAGAGCCTATAATTACAGATGTAATAGGTTGTCATAATGTTTGTCTTCGACTCATCGACGCTAATTCTGACCGCCAAGATCGAATTGCTGGGTCTGTTTTTGGACGATATCGGGATGGAAGTTGCGATACCGCGGGCTGTCGAAGAGGAATGCTGCGGGGGCAAGAAGACTCTCGACGCCCTCATGATTCAAAAAGCGGTGGACAAGTCGAGAATCACGGTATGGAGCGTGAAGAACCGGAAGCTGGTCCTGAAGCTGGAAGCGGACTTCAGCATGGGGCGCGGAGAATCGGAAGCCATCGCCCTTGCCTTGCAGGAGAAAGCACAACTGGTGGGGGTCGATGACAAGCACGGCATCAATGCCTGCAAGCTGACGGGAGTCCCTTTCACCACGGCAATCGCTATCCTGCTGCGAAGCCGGGAGAAGGGGCTGATCAACAAAGAGGATGCGCTGGCTCGCCTGTCGTCACTTGCCAGGTACGGGCGTTACAAGAGTTCGATTCTCGAAGATGCGAAGCGAAGGCTGAAGGAATAAGTATGACTAAAACGATGAGTATCCGAATGGACCGCGAGAATTATGAGTTTCTCAGCGCGATCAGCCGGGAAGAACGGAGCGATCTGTCAAAGGCGGTACGTGACCTAGTGACGCGCGGCAGGGTGTTGCTTGCCGTAGAGAAGTACAGAAAGGGCGAGGCCTCGCTGGGCAAGGCCGCCGAGGTGGCGGGTCTGCCTGTCGGGCAGATGATGACGCTCTTCGGAGAATTCGGGGTGCGGACCAAGATCGACCAAGAAGATTACCGTCAAAGTCTGGAGAACCTTGCGAAGGTTTGGTGAATTCATGGGGGAATCAGCAGGCACGCTGAACGGGCGGGGGCATCCTGAGCGCCATGTCCGAACACACATGCCTAATACCACGGTTGTACTTCGCGGAATTGACTTAGTTCTCGCCAAAACTCCGTGCCTGAAATCAAGGATTTACGGCCCGTCTTTCGCCGCCGATTACCATCTGCAACTGTAGTATTAAACAGCCACTTGGTTTGCTGGTAGCGTTGCATGAGACTGTACGGAACTCCCGCCACAGATACCTCGTAGCCGTCGCAATCGAGACCATGGGCTAAGGATTGATAGCACGATTAGAGCGTCTGATTTTATGCTTGAGCTGCGATACTAAGGGCAAGAATGGCAAGCATTTCAGCGAATTTTGATTTTCTTAGCCGCCAAGATGCACAACTTGTGCGCCTTGGCGCGCTCGCGGAACGCTATTTCAAAGACGACCCGAACACCTGCCTTATCAAATTGCGGCAGTTCGGCGAATTGCTGGCGCAACTGACGGCGGCCAAATCCGGCCTCCTTTCGTTGCCGGAAGAGCCGCAGTCCGATCTCTTGCGGCGGCTCAAATTCGAGCGTATTACACCAGCGGAAGTCGGTGAGCTATTTCACCAGCTTCGCGTCGCGGGCAATCGCGCGACCCACGCACAGGCTGGCGATCATGCCGAAGCGCTCACATCGCTCAAAATCGCACGCCAGCTTGGCATCTGGTTTTACCGCACTTTCGCAGGAAAGCAGATAACGCCGGGACCGTTCGTTCCCCCACCTGATCCGGCTGCTGCTACCCAGGCACTCGCAGAGGAGTTGGAGCGTCTGCGCACCGCCGTGGCGCAGACGCGGACGGAGGCCGAAAGAGCGCGCGCGGCGGCAGAAGTCGAAGCGCGGAGCCGTGCGACCGCACAAGAGCGTGCGAAAAAAGAAGTGGAAGAAAGAGCCGTCTGGGAGCAACTCGCGCATGAGGCGGAACAAGCAAGGATGGCCCTGGCGGTGGAGTTGCAGGCGATCCAGGCCGCAGCGGCTGCCGCGACCCCGAAAGTCACGGCGGCAATCGTCGCTAAAGCCGAGGCTGCCGCGACCGGCATCGACATCGACGAGGCGGCGACACGCACGCTTATCGACGCGCAGCTACGCGCACGGGGCTGGGAGGTCGATACATCCACTTTGCGCTTCGCGGCAGGCACCCGTCCGGCCAAAGGGCGCAATCTCGCTATCGCCGAATGGCCGACCAAAAGTGGTCCGGCGGACTATGCGCTCTTTGTCGGAACGCGCTGTATCGGCGTTGTAGAAGCAAAACGGCGCAACAAGAATGTTTCGTCGCATATCGACCAGGCGCAGCGTTACGCGCGCGGCTTCCGTTTTGAAGGAGGGGCCGAGCCGGTTGGCGGACCGTGGAACGACAGCGGCAATAAGCAATTCTTTGTGCCGTTCGTCTTTTCCGCGAATGGGCGGCCCTACCTCAAGCAAATCGAGACCGAAAGCGGCATCTGGTTCCGAGACGCGCGGAAGCCGGTCAATCACCGGCGCGCACTCGCCGACTGGCCCACGCCCGACGGCCTCAAGGGAATGCTCGAAATCGATGTAGATGCTGCCGAGGCCGACCTCAAGGCCCAGCCGTTCGATTTCGGATTCCCGCTCCGGCCTTATCAAAAGAAGGCCATCGAGAAGGTGGAGGAGGGGCTTGCCGAACACGCCCGCGTGATGCTGCTGGCGATGGCGACGGGAACGGGCAAGACCAAGCTGGCAATCGCCATGCTTTATCGCCTGCTCACGGCAAAGCGTTTTCGGCGCGTGTGCTTCGTCGTAGACCGCAACGCGCTTGGGACTCAGGCGGCGGGCGAGTTCGCCACGACGCGCATCGTCAGCGCAAAAACCTTCGCCGATATATTCGGCCTCAAGGGCCTTGAAACTGTCACGCCGGAATCGGAAACCAAGGTGCATATCTGCACCATTCAGGGCCTCGTGAAGCGGGTTCTATTTACTGAAGACCCATCGGATGCACCGCCGGTCGATCAATACGATCTGATGGTGATTGATGAATGCCATAGGGGCTATCTGCTCGACCGCGAAATGTCAGATGCCGAATTGAGTTTCCGCAATCAGGACGATTACATATCGAAGTACCGGCGCGTTCTGGAGTATTTCGATGCGGTCAAGATTGGTCTCACGGCCACGCCCGCGCTGCATACGGTCAGCATCTTCGGGAAACCCATTTTCAAATACTCCTACCGTGAGGCGGTCATCGACGGCTATCTGGTCGATCACGAACCTCCGGTCCAGATCACGACGGCTCTTAGCAAGGCCGGAATCAAATTTGCCAAGGGTGAGGAGATTGAGCTAATCGACGCGCGCACGGGCACCATCGACCTTGCGACAGCGCCGGACGAACTGCGCTTCGAGGTGGATGAGTTCAACAAGAACGTAGTTACGGTGCCGTTCAATAGAGTGGTAGCCGAGGAACTGGCGCAGCATATCGATCCGGGACTACCAGGCAAGACCCTGGTTTTTGCAGTCAGCGACGCGCACGCAGACATTCTGGTCAATGAGTTGAAAAAGGCGTTCAGAGCAACATATGGCGAGATTGAGGATGAGGCCGTTCGCAAGGTCACGGGCCGAGTGGACCGCGTGGGCGAGGTCATCCGTTCGTACCGAAACGACGCCCTGCCTAAGATCGCGGTGACGGTCGATCTGCTGACGACCGGCATTGACGTGCCAAGTATCGAGAACCTGGTATTCGTGCGTCGCGTTAACAGCCGCATTCTCTATGAGCAGATGCTCGGCCGCGCGACGCGGCAATGCCCGGAGATTGGGAAAGAAACATTCCGCATTTTCGATGCCGTCAATCTTTATCCGCACCTGAAAGACCTGACCGAGATGAAGCCGGTCGTGGTCAACACGACTCTCAGCCTCGAACAGCTATTCGAGGAATTTGCACGGCTGGAGGATGCCGAGCATCGAAATCTCGTCCGCGAGCAAATCCTGGTCAAAATGCGGCGACGGATTAGGCAGCTCAGTGAGGAGGCGCGGGCCTTGTATGAAACGGAGACTGGAGAGTCTCCGGAGGCCACGCTCAAGCGGTTGGCAGATGAGCCGCTGGAAAATGTCACTGCGTGGATGAAACAAAGGCCGAAACTCGGTCGCATCCTCGATTGGGATCCGGACGAGACCGGCCCGATATTGATGCCGATCTCGCGTCACCCGGATGAGGTAGTGTCCGTGACGCGCGGCTACGGAGGAGGGCAGAAACCGGCAGATTTCCTCGACAGCTTCACATCCTTCGTCAAAGACAATCTGAACAAGATTGCGGCGCTCACGGTTGTCGTGCAGCGCCCGCGCGACCTTACCCGTGCAGGCCTCAAATCCCTGCGGCTGGAACTTGATGCGATGGGCTACTCGGACGCTAATCTTCGCAGAGCTTGGTCGGATGCCAAAAACGAAGACATCGCCGCGTCGATCATCGGCTTCGTGCGTCAGGCTGCTCTGGGCGATTATCTGACGCCCTTCGACATAAGGGTGAAATCTTCGATGCAGCGGATATTGACGAAGCACGCCTGGACTGAGATTCAGCGCAAATGGCTCAAGCGCATCGAGGAGCAAGTCCTGCGCGAAATCGTCGTGGACCGCGCTGCGCTTGATGAAGAACCATTCAGCAAGGACGGCGGATTCCAGCGACTCAACAAGGTATTTAACGGACAGCTTGAGGCTGTTCTTGGGGACATCAACGAAGAACTATGGCAACAGGCGGCATGACGAACGGAAACGGTAACGGCATCACGCGCGAGATCGTCGCAAAACTCTGGAATCTCTGCAATGTGCTGCGGGATGACGGCATCACTTATACGGATTACGTCACGGAGTTGACGTTTCTTTTGTTCCTCAAAATGCTGGCCGAAACCGGCCACGAGGAGCGTTTGCCGAAAGCCTATCGCTGGCAAAAGCTCGCGGAAGGCGAGGGGCTGAAGCAACTGGAATACTATCGCCAGCTTCTGCTCGACCTCGGCAATCCCGAAAAGGAAAAAGACCCGCTCGTCCTGGCGATCTTTACGGACGCTCAGAGCAAGCTGCGGAAGCCCACGAACCTTAAGGCGCTCACGGACGCTATCGACAAGCTCGACTGGTTCTCGGCGCGCGAGGAGGGTCTGGGCAATCTTTACGAAGGTCTCCTTGAAAAGAACGCGGCGGAGAAAAAGTCCGGGGCCGGGCAATATTTTACCCCGCGCCCTTTAATCGACTGCATCGTGCGGCTCATGAAGCCGCGACCGGGCGAGATCATACAAGACCCTGCTGCTGGTACAGGTGGCTTCCTTGTTGCTGCCGACTGCTATATCAAGGACCACACGGATGATCTTTATAAGCTGTCGGAGCAACAGGCGTTCTTCCAACGCCACAACGCGCTTGTTGGTCTCGAACTGGTCCCAGATACGCATCGTCTTTGCCTTATGAATCTCATGCTGCATGGTATCGAGAGCATGGTGGAGAACGGCGATACGCTCTCTCCCGATGGTCAGAATATCGGCAAAGCCGATCTCATTCTCACGAATCCTCCGTTCGGCACAAAGAAGGGCGGGGGCCGCCCGACGCGGCCTGACTTCTCGATCACAGCCGACATCTCGAACAAACAGCTTGCCTTCGTCGAACATATCGTCCGCGCCCTCAAGCCCGGCGCGCGCGCCGCCGTTGTCGTTCCCGATAACGTCCTCTTTGAGGACAACGTGGGCCGTAAGCTCCGCACCTGGATGATGAACCTTTGCGACGTCCACGCCATTCTCCGGCTACCCACGGGCATCTTTTACGCCCAGGGTGTCAACACGAATGTTTTATTCCTTAGCCGTGGAAAAACGGATAAAGGCAATACGACGGGCGTGTGGGTGTATGACCTGCGCACTAACATGGACGCGTTCGGGAAAACGCGACCCATTACGAAAGAGGATTTCAAGCCGTTTGAAAAAGCATTCGGTAATGACCCGCTTGGCAAGGCCAAGCGCAAGGATGAAGGCGAGGAGGGGAGGTTCCGCTATTTTGACCGCAAGCAGATCACGGAACGTAACGACGACCTTGACATCGCGTGGCTGAAGAACACCAGCAACGACCCAGAAGATGAGCTAACAGCACCCGATGAGTTAGTGGCTGCGATCATAGGGCATTTACGTTCTGCTCTCGATGAGATTGAAGCACTTAGCGAAGAGTCGTCCTCTGCGGAGAAAACTGCATGAGTAGCCTTCCCGATGGTTGGAGGCGCCGTAGGATCGGCTCCCTATGTAGATTGGTTAATGGCCGCGCATTCAAGCCTTCTGATTGGGGCGAGGCGGGGCTTCCTATTGTCCGAATTCAGAACCTGAATAACCCTGCCGCCAAATTTAATCGCTTTGATGGTGAAGTCCGTTCTCGTTTCCTCATCGACAACGGCGCATTACTGTTCGCTTGGTCCGGGACGCCGAGCACATCTTTCGGCGCGCACATTTGGAATGGCGGCACGGCTGTTCTTAACCAACACATCTTTAACATACTGTTTGATGAATCTCAACTTGACAAGCGATTTTTTCAAATCGCAATCAACCAGAAGCTCGACGAACTCATTGACAAAGCACATGGCGGAGTAGGTCTGCGCCATGTGACCAAAGGGAAATTTGAAGCGACCGAGATCGATTTTCCGTCCCTTGATAAGCAGCGTCGTATTGTCGCCACTTTGGAAAAAGTACTCGCGCACTCAAAAGACGCACGCCTCGAACTTTCCAAGATTCCGAGTTTGGTTCAACGGTACAGACAGGCCGTGCTTACAACCCTAGTGAGCAGTGGCGGGAAAGGTGGTTACTGGCCCCTTGTACCGCTCGGCGAGCTTATAGACGACGGACCTACAAACGGCTATTCGCCTCGTTCGGGAGATAATCCTACAGGAACGC
>DASVGP010000076.1:0-64708 GCA_036379475.1 Bryobacteraceae bacterium
TTCTTTCCGCGAAAGCCGGATGGATTTCGCCTTTCGGTAGTGGCGCTTACCGTTCACCAGGTTTACTTATTTGGCCGGCCTGCCGTGCTCCACGCACAGGTCCACTATCTATCGCTTGGGGGTTGCTCTTCACGACCTTCGGAATCCGGCAAAGATCATCGGCGTAGATCCATACATCGTTTGGAAAACTCCGTGGTAGATAGAAAGCCATCCGCGGTCTGTTTTAACCGGATATCGGGCTAGCGAAAAGTCGGTTCGGGAGTTGCGGGTTAGTGTCCTGGATTTCTGGATTTCCCGTCAGGCGGCTTTTGCGGTGCTCATGGAGTCGCGCATGGCTTGGCGGGTGAGGTTGGCGGCGCGGACGCCTTCGAGGTGGTCTTCGATGGCGGAAATTGAAAAATCGAAGCCAAATGCGGCCGGGTCGAACGGCTTGTTGTCGTGTTTAGCGGCGAGATAGAGCTTCGCGGCCATTTCCAGCTCGTGCTGTTCCTTTCGGATGCGTTCTTTCTGGAGCTCTTTTAACTCGGCGGTGTCTTTTTCGCGCTGGCGGCGGAGGCGCGCTTCCTGGATATGCAGATTGCGGAGCTGCTTTTCGTAGGCGAGGAAGGTTTCGAGCTCTATGAGGCCGGGGCGGACGGAAGAGTTCTCGTGCTCGAACCGGGCGGCGAATTGAATGCGGCCACGGGCGAAGATCGCCATTTCGAGAGAGAAGATACGCTCGGTGCGCCAGGAATTATCGGCGAGGGATTGGACGAGTTCGTGCTCGCGCTGCCCGGCAGGTTGGAGGTCCTTCATATAGCGCTGGACATGCTGTTCGTAGGCGGCGGCATCGTCGGTGGGAAGGAGCACGGTGCGGCCGGTGAGTCCGGTTTTGACAGAGTTGAGGGCGGATTTGGCCTTGCCTTCCGGAGTGGACGGTCCGGTAGAGAGCTGGGCATTCTGTCGATTGGCATCGATTTGGGCTTGAGAAGTAGCGGTGCTCATAAGCTGCCTGAACGTAGCATGCGAAGGGGCGAAAACGAACTTTGGGGGTTGTGGAAAAGTGGTGTAAGTGGATGAGGAGGCAGGGAGAAATAATCTTTTTCGAGGCGCGTGACTGGCTTGAAGAAATTTGACGAAGGCAGAGTAATGGGTTCGACAGAGCGCGCTAGCGCTTTGGCTTAATAAAAAGCGCGCCGCTGGCAGAACTCGCCATCGACAAGGCCACAGCGATCCACAACACCGATCGATATCCCACAACGAAAGATTCGCCGATGGCTTTGCGAACATCAGAATCTGTCGTCTGAATTGCGGCAAGTTTGGATCGTTGCGAATCGATTTGCCGGCGGACTTCGGATGAGACAGAAAGGCGATCCAGGCGTCGATCAAGATTACGATTGAATACGCTGATCAGCACGAAGCCAAGGACGGCGACGGCGAGCAGACCCGCGATCCGCGAGACCGCATTGTTGATGCCCGAAGCGGCGCCTGCGCGGTTTTGGGAAACGGAGCTCATTACTGTTGTCGTGAGCGGCGCGACGCTTACAGCCATTCCAAACCCAAGCACGACAACCGCCGGAAAGAAGGTCGTCCAGTAGCTTCCACCAATTGTCGGCCTTGCAAAAAGAGCGAATCCGGCGGCGGCTATTGCGGGGCCTATCATCAGCGGCGGCTTTGCGCCATAGCGCTCGACCAACCCACCTGACCAGCGCGAGAGGACAAACATCAGCAAGATGAACGGCAGGAGCGCCGCGCCGGCTTCCGTGGCTGTATATCCCTGAACCTGGATCAAATTCAACGGAAAGAAAAAGAATACTCCGCTCAAGGCCGTGTAGAGAAACAGAGTAAGCAGGTTTGCGCCGGTGAAATCGCGCGAGCGGAACAGATCGAGAGAAAGCATCGGCGCGCGGGAGCGCGCTTCCACCAGCAAGAAGGCCATCAGGGACGCAACGCCGACAGCGCCGGCGATCACGGCATGGCGAGGTTCGATTAACGCAAACACGACACCGCCAAGTCCCACGGTGACGAGCAGAGCGCCGGGCCAATCGAGACTTTCATCCTTCTGTTCCGGGTTACGGCTTTCCGGAACACGAAAGAATGTGAGGCCAAGAACAATCGCAGCGATCGGCAGGTTGAGGAAGAACACCCAGCGCCAGGATGCGTGCTGTATGAGCCAGCCACCAAGGACAGGACCGACGGCAGCAGTGATGGCCGTAAAGCCGGACCAGGTTCCGATGGCGCGCCCTCGTTCTTCCGAAGGAAAGGACGCGCTGATCAGGGCAAGACTTCCTGGCACAAGAAGCGCGCCGCCGATTCCTTGTAATCCGCGGGCTGCAATGAGCTGGCCGATGCTGGGAGCAAAGCCGCACCAGGAGGAGGCGCTCGCGAAGAGAATGACACCAACCGCGAAAATCTTACGGCGGCCATAGAGATCGCCGAGCGAGCCACCTACCAACAGAAGAGCGGCCAGGAAAAGTGCATAGCATTCGACCACCCACTGAACCTGGGCTACAGTCGCTCCGAGAGCGGATTGAAGCGCCGGAAGAGCGACATTCACGACTGTGCCGTCGATAAAGGCCATGCTGGAGCCGAGTATCGTAGCGGCGAGAACCCAAGGGCCGCAGGCGATGGAACGATGTACAGCGGATGCGGCCGGAATCGCGGGTTGGTCGCGAGGCGGCCTTGCCATATCGGGCATGATCTATTTTCCGCTCGGGTGGTGTGGGCTATCTAGCCAGGGTGCCTGCGGCTACTCCGACATTTATTTCAATTAGTCGGCTGGGACGGTTCGACGATGCCGACAAATCCGGCTTATGTCAACCAAAAGCAGCGCTCGACGACGTGCGGGCCTGCATCACGCCCTGACTTCGATTGGCTTCGTTCGGTAATTGGCCACTGATCCGATCCGATACGCCTCCGGATAGAGCGTTATCAATTTGTCTGCCTCTCTCTCGCCGAGCGAAATCAGAAATCCACCCGAGGTCTGCGGATCGTACAACAAACCCTGAATCTCGGGGGGAATTTCGTCGTCCATCAACACGCAGCTTTCGACAAAATCGCGATTGTTGTGCAACCCGCCGGAGTAGGCGCCCGCTTTCGCGTATTCGATCGCGCCAGGCAGAAAGCGCACCGCGCCCGCCGCAATCCTGATCGTCACGTTGCTTGCGAGCGCCATCTCGCGCGCATGTCCCAGCAGGCCGAATCCGGTCACATCCGTACAGGCGTGCACATCGACGCGCAGCATTGCTTCGCAGATCCCGCGGTTCAGCGCCAGCATCTGCGCCGTGGACGCCTCCACATCTTCCGGCTTGGCAAAGCCTTTTTTAAGCGCACTCGCAATCACACCCGTACCGATGCGTTTCGTAAACAGCAAAACATCTCCGGGCTTGGCCATGGCGTTGGTCAGCATGCGCTTCGGATCGATCAGCCCGGTGACGGCATAGCCAAATTTGACCTCATCCTCCGCAATGCTGTGGCCGCCCAGAATGGTGCAGCCGGCCTCCTGCATCTTCGCCGCGCCGCCCTTGAGAATTTCTTCAAGATCGTGAATCTCGCCCTTGCCGGGATACACCACCAGAGATAGCGCTGTAACCGGCCGGCCGCCCATGGCGTAGACATCGCTCAACGCGTTTGCCGCCGCTATGGCGCCGAAGGTATACGGATCGTCCACGATCGGAGTGAAAAAATCGACGGTCTGGACCATCGCGAGCGGCTTCCCCGCCTCTTCGCTAAGGTCGTAAACGCCCGCATCGTCTGCCGTGTCATAGCCGACGAGCACCCGTTCATTGCGCACATAGGGAACGGCTTTCAGGGCGCGATCCAGAATCTTCGGGCTCAGTTTCGCGGCGCATCCGCCGGCCTTCGCCGCCGCGGTCAGCTTAGTGGGCATCCATCAAACAGTGTAATGAGCCGGGCGCGCTGCTTCTTCAAAACGCCACTCGCGCCAGGCATCGAGCAGCGGGAAATAGAGCCCCAGCCAAATCGGCCCCGCGTGCATGCGGGCCAGCAACGCAGCATAATTCTCAAGCTGCAGCCTGTAGCGGCGCTCCTGCTCCTTGAGAAATCGTTCCACACGCCCGCCCTCGTGCGCGCTGGTCTTGAAATCGACAATCCACCACCGTCCCTGCTCGTCCCGAAATACGCGGTCGACGGTTCCATCGATCAGCTTTCCGCCAACACGCCCGCTCACCGCCCACTCCGACTGCGCTTCTTCATGCGGCGCGAGAATCCATCTCCCGCGTTCGCTCGCGAGTGTATTCGCAACCGCATGTGCTACGCGATCCGCCGCCGCTTTGCAGTCAGCATGCGCCACACCCGCTCGCCGCAGGTCCGATTCCAGCAGCGGTTTCAGCGAGGCGATTCGTTCCTCGCTCCAGGATGTCGCACCCTCCCGAGCGATCCTCTGCAGTAGCTCGTGCGTCAGTGTGCCCGCATGCCGTCCGGTATTGCCGACCCATTCGTAAGTCACTTTGCGGGCCGAAGCCGCTGCCCTTACCAGTTCCGGTTCCCAACGCACGGAGTGCTCGACGGCCGGCAGCCGCCAACTCGCCGGCAAGCGCCGCAACACGGTCCGCGGCGTTTGCTCTCCGCCGCCAAAAAGGTCCTGTTGTACCGGCAAATGCCGCTGCCGCGCCCTGTCGAACTCGTTTTCTACGCGGTCCCAAATCAGGCGGAGCAGCGTGCCTTCGCGCGGCTTCTTACATCCCGCGCCACGCTTCTTCCGCTCCGCATTGGCCAGCAAGTACAGTTCGCTTTTCGCACGCGTGGCCGCAACATAGAAGAGGCGCTTCAGCTCGTGCGCATCTTTTTGTTTGATTTCATCCGAAACCTGTTTGTAGAGATCGTCCTTTTCGCCCCGGCGCGGCTGGGCAGCCATGGCTAGATAACTTTCGCCGCTGCCGTCCAGGACTTCCGTCCAAATCAACAAATCGCGATCCGGCGAACCCGATCCGCGCTCCAGCTTGGGCACGATAACGGTATCGAACTCGAGTCCTTTCGCTTTATGGATGGTCATCACCTGCACGCGTGCACCGGCTGTGCGGGGCTGCGCATACAGGCGTTCCATCTGACTTTCCAACCGGCCCGGATCGTAAATGGTGCCGGCCGACTCGAGCAAGCCGAAAAACGTCTCGGCGTCCTCTCGCTGGCTGCGCGTCTCCAACGCCGACGGGCCGCCGAGCGCCGTCCAGGTTCGCTCCACAAGGCCGCGCAAGGGCACGCGCCCAGCGCTGCTCACAGCCTTCGCCAGGATCTCTTGCGCGCGAATGGCACGCGATCGGCCCTCAGCCGAAAGCGCCTGAATCCTGGCGGGGTCCGAGAGCAGATCGAAAATCGTCCGCTCCGGTTCGCTTTCCGCCAACGCCGACAAATCTTTTAGCGCCAGCCCGCACCAGGGAGCGCGGAGGCAGGCGAGCCACGCTGTACGATCTCCCAAATGGAGCAGAGCACGGGTCAGAGAGAGCAGATCGAGGATATGCTGCTGTTCGCCGAGGCGCTCGATTTCGACGGCTTCGTATGGGATCTCCGCCTCGCGCAGCGCGGGAAGAATCGGCGCGATGTGGGCGCGGTTGCGGACCAGAATCGCAATCGTGCGATCTTCCGGAGTGCGCTTAATCAGCCGGATAATCTCGCGCGCCTCCTGGCGGCCATCGTCGTCCAGCAGCGGAATCAATTGTGGGGCGATCCGGGTTTCGGTACGTGCGGCTTCGGCAGGGCGCAGTTTGATCCCGCCGCGCGCCGGATCGTCCTCGTTCATGATCGGCGCGAACGTTTGCCCGGTCCAGGCGACGATCTCCGGGCTGGAGCGGAAATTTGTTTTGAGCCGCAACGGTGTCAAGCGCACGCTGCCGAGCTGGCCGCTTTCCCAGCAACGTAGAAATAGCGACACTTCGGCTTCGCGAAAACGGTAAATGCTTTGCATCGGATCGCCGACCAGAAACAGCGATCGATTGTCGTCCTCGGACCATTCCCGCGTCAGCGCCTCGATCAACTTGTATTGCGCACGCGAAGTGTCCTGAAATTCATCGACCAGCAGGTGCTCGATGCGGTAGTCGAGCCAGTACAGAAGGTCGGTCGGATGATCCGGGGTGCCCAGCGCTTGAATGGCGGCGCGTGTGATTTCGGCGAAATCCACCGCGCGGCGCTCGCGGAAGACGCGGTCTAGTTCGGTGCGGGCGCGCTCGAGCAATTGGCGGAAATCTTCCGTCCGCCCCGAAACCGGTGCGGACCCGAGGAACCACCATTGATCGCGATGCTCCAGCATGCGGGCGATCTGGCTTTCGATCAGCGATAGATCGTTGTCGAAGTGAAGCGCCACGCGCCGGAAAAGCCCTTGCGCCGCGGCATCTCCTTCGGCGAGCCCGCGAAGCGTGCGGCGCGCCGCCGCAGCGTACATCTCGAAAGCGTCTTCGATCACTTCTCCGAAGCCGCCGAATTGTGAAACCAGCGGCATCCGGCGCGTCAGCGTGGCGCAGAGCGAATCGATGGTTTGGACTTGCAGCCGGGAAGTATCGGCAAGAAGATTCCAGCCCTGCCGCCGATCCTGCTGCAGGACGGCCTGCGCTAGTTCGTGTGCGCGGAGCTCGTATTCATTTTCGGGCTCATCCGCCATCGCGAGCGCTTTTAGGACGCGCTCCTTCATTTCGGCGGCGGCTTTGCGCGTGAAGGTCATTGCCACTACCGCCTCGGGACGCTCCACCACGCTCAGCAGCCGCAAATAACGCTGCGTAAGCAGACCTGTTTTGCCCGAACCCGCGGGAGCCTCGACGATGAACGACCGCGCGGGATCGAGCGCTTCTTCGCGTTCGCGCTGGTCCGCTATGCGCGGCGCATCAATCATCCTCATCTTCCCGAATTGCGTTTCGCTCCTGAATCCGGCAAAGCGGCTTTTGGCTGCAATAATCGCAGGCCTTCTTCAAAGGATCGACTGCGGCAAAGCCCGCGGCGAAATCGCCCGCAAGTTTTTCGATGCACGCCGACGATTGCTCAAGAAATCCGTCCCAATCGTCCGCTACCGCGGCGGACTTGCCTGTAAATTGCTTCTCGCGCGAATGCCCGATGGCCTTCATATCGCGCGGCTTCAATTGGCACAGAAACAGGCCATCGACCTCGCTCCCCAATGCGGCTGCATAAACCTGCAATTGCGGCTCAAGCGGGCGCTCGGCATCCCATTTCGGCGAGCCTGGTTTGCCGCTCTTGTAATCGAGGAGCAGAACATTTCCGTTCTCCAGGCGGTCGATGCGGTCGAGGCGCAGCTTCAACCGCAGGCCGGCGCATTCATACTCGCGTTTCAGTTCCACGGCTTCCACCGCAAACGGCTGCTCCCGCTCGCGCTCGATCGCAAGCCAGTCGAGAATCACTTCTTCCAGCCGCTCGCGTTCGGTCTCCTTCGCCAGCCGCTCGAAGGGAGTTTGCATATGCCCGTCTAGGGCAGTTTCCAGCGCACGGCGTACCGCTTTGCGCAATTCTTCCTCTGCCAAAGCACGCAGCCGGTCTTGCGTTTGCAACTGCTGCCAGACCGCTTCCAGCGCTTTGTGCAAAAATCCGCCGCGTTCCCGGCTGTCCAGTCCCAATGCCGCTTCTTCCAGCCCTGTGGCGTGGAGGCGGTTCTCGGCGAAGGCGCGAAACGGGCACTGCGACTGCGCCTTGATCAGCGACGTGCCGCCGCGAATCTCGCTCGTCAATGTCAGGCTCGGTCCGTAGGTATCGTCCACGCTTTCGAGAAATGAGTAGGGCAGACCATCGCTTTTTGTGGCTTGGCGTTGTCCGCTGGCGGCAGACGGCACAGAGGAAATCTCAATGATCGGTGCAACTGAAAGCAGGGCATCGGTCGGCCGCAGTTTTTCGCGCTGCGCGCTTTCCGGCGAGCTTCCCGGGACGCCATGCGCCCGCTGCACTGCGAGAGGGACCAGCGGGTTCAGATTAAGCGGCGGCGGCCAGTTTCCCTCCGACATGCCGGCCAGAAATGCGCAATCGCATGCGAGACCGCTCGCTTGCGCACTGTCCAAAATCTGCACCGGAGCAAAAAAGCCGACGCTTTCCCTTGCGGCCGAGAGCAGCCGGCGAAGATGCGCCAGAGCGGCATTGAAGGAAACCGGCGGCGAAACCAAGCCGAGCGATGCCAGCTCAGACAGGGCTTTTTGCCAGCCTTCCACCGCTTGCTGTTCTTCTGCGCTCAGCTCGGCATCGCCGGGCCAGCGAACCGCGCGTAACAGTTTGCCGATAAACTCGCTCCATTGCGGCAGCTCGCGGATAGCCGCATCATCGCGCAGCACGCGCCGCACCCGCATCCAGAGCAGGCGCAGCTTGGGGCATTTTTCGGAGACTCGTTCCAGATCGCGCAGGCTGACATCGGCCGGGCGTGGTCTGCGCAGGTGCAGATCCGCCATGGCGCGTTGGTTGCGCTCTGCGTCGGCGCCGGCCAGGAATGGAGATCGCAACAGAGCGCTGGCTGCGGGCAAGGGAATGCGCTCCTGCGCCAGTTCCAAGACCAGCAGCGCCGCGGCCGCAACGGGATGCTCGGCAAGCGGCGCGGCTGCATGGATCGAGAAGATCGAGTCCGCCGTTTCAACCGTCGGTTTCGTCGCGCGCGAAGGATAGAACACGCTCTCGAGGCGGCGAGCCACAAGCGCCCGCTGCCGCGCCAGGCCAGGCACGAAAACGCCGATTGATTGCGCAGGATTTTCTTCGAACCGTGCGCGCGCCCAATGCGCGGCATGCTCGATTTCTTCTTCGAAGGAGGCGCATTCCGTCGCCGTACTGCTTCCTGGCGCTCGCGGCTCCGCTTTGGCTTGCTCCATAGTTGGCAGCGAGCGCAGTTGTTTCAGTGCGGGCGTATAAGTTTCGAATCCGGCGAATACAGCCGGCGCCGGTACCCAGGCAGGCACAAGCCGCCACAAGTCCGCCTGCACGATCCAGCCATGTTCGTGGCAGCGGCGGCGAAACCGCGCGAGCCAGCGCCGAAACTGCTGCGCGTCTTCTTGATCGCCCCATCCTGCGGCGTCGGGCGGAATTTGCCATTCGGCCATCAATCGGGCCGCGTCGCGCGCCAGATATGCCGCAGCGTCTGGATCGAACAATTCCTTGCTTTCCTGTTCAATCGTCTGCCGCCAGAGAACATGCTCCTGCACAGGCGACAGCAGTGCGGGAATGTTTGGAGCGGTATGCCGCGCTTCGCTCCAGCAGCGGCGGAGCCAGGCATCGACGCTCGAAATCGCGGGCCGGTCCCAACTCCCAGCGCCTTTGGCAATCTGTTCGCGCGCAAACTGCTCTTTTGCCGCGGCAGCGAGCAAAGCGGAAGGAGTGACGATCGCGGTTCGCTGTTCCAACCAACGCGAGAGATCACAGGCAAAACGCATCGAGAGCTATTGCCTTATTATGCCGCCCAGCGCCGACGAACCGCCGTCACCCCACCGCCACCTCAAAGTTCTGCCCCTCCCATCGCTGGTCTTCCGTCCAGTAGAACGTGAAGCAGATCTGGCTTCCCTGTGCCGGCGAGCATTCTTCGTCGGAAAAGAAGCCGCGCCCGTCGGCAACCAGAAAACGCGCCGCGCGCAGGTTGGCCTGGTCGATGGTCGGAAAGTAGATCTCGTTCACAATCCCGTGCGCGATGGTAAACCAGATCCGGCTCTGCTGAGAAACAGCGGTTCCGACGGCGGTTTTAGCGCCCGTGGTCCACCGCGGCGCGCTGCCGGGCTTGCCGGGAGCGGGCGTTTGCTCTTTCATTCTGGTTTTGGCATGGCGTTCGATATCAAAAGTCATTTGGGTTTGTCCGGTAATGCGCTCCTGGTGCTCTAAAATTGAGACGTATGCTTTGGGCGGTTTTGGACAGCTCTGCCGCATGACCGCTCCCAGAAAGAAGCTGGCGAATCCGTGGTGGATCGCCGTTGCCGCATGGCTCGGGGTAATCGCGTTTTCTTCCACCTCGATGGCCGGGCAAGGTTCGGAGGAGGCTTTCTTCTCCTTATCTTCGATTCTTTTCCGCTATCTGCATCCGAGCTATACCGAATACCTGATCATTCACTTCCTGGCCGATAAGAGCGTCCATGTGGCGTTGTTTGCCGTCCTCGGGATTCTGCTCTGGCAGGCGATTCCGCGATGGCGCTGGAGAGCTCCGGCAATTTTGCTAGCCGGCGGCATTGTCGGTTCCGGCAGCGAACTTCTTCAGCGCTTCTATCCAGGCCGGGATCCGGCCATTCGCGATGTACTGATCAACCTCGGCGGTACTGCTCTCGGCATCGGCATCTGTTTTGCTATTTTGCGGTTGCGCCGCCATTGGCAAACCAGCGCCGGACCGCTCTGCGGCAAAGTCTAAATGAAATACTCTTGCAGCTCCGGGCGCGCATTGATCTTCCGCACCGGTAGAAATGCATTCACGCCCGTGATCCAGCCAGCCACTTCCAGAGGAGTATTGTGCGCGGTTTCCATTACGCGCGGCAGAAGCATCGGATCGCTTGCGGCCGAGGCCAGCCCGGTTTCACAGGATGCCGCCGATTGCAGCCCGAATTGACTCAGCCAGGTGGAATACTCGGGGATGCAGGCGCCGCCGGGATAGGCCAAATGCCGGCGCGATCCCCCAATCATCTGCTCCAACGCTGTGATATTGTCGCGAAGCTCTTGATACATCGTCTCCTGCTGCCTGGATACACGGTGACGATGGGTATGGAGCTGCAAATCCGCTTCGCGCGCCCATAACCGGATTTCTTCCGGGTTCGCCAGGTGAAGCACTCGATCGCGGCACAATTGTCCATAATCAATCCCGAGCCGCCCCGCAAGCTCGGCCAGCAAATCGTCCTTCTCGCGCCCACCCATTTTGTTGCGCGCGGCAAACTGGAAAATTTCCCGGCCGCACGACGTCCGGCCGCCTTCGTCGAGCGTGGCGGGACCGTCGGCTAATACCTCGGGCCAATCCAGTTCCCGCCGGCGCGCCTTCCACAGCAAGTAGCGGCACATGATATCGAACGGAGGGCGGTTGAACGCCACGTAGTAAGTCGTAACGTAGACCGTGCTTGGGAATCCGTACTCTTTGAGCAGCGGCCGGCAGTATTTGTAGGCGGCGTAGAAGGCATCGTCCAGCGTGATGACCGCGCTGCGGCGCGGAAGCGTGCCCGCGTAGAGACGTTCGACCGCCTCGGCCAGGGGCAGAACTCGAACGTTCCATTGGCGGAGAAATTCCAGCCGCTGCCGAAACATCTCAACGGGCATGTAAAACCCGGGGAAACACCGATGCTCGTCGCCTGTGGTGGCTGCGTGATAACAAAGGATCAGCAATCGCTTCCGCCGCCACTCGCTGTTCAGGACCAGGCGCGAGACCGTGGACGCGTGTGCCGTATGCAGCGCGAGCAGTTTGAGCCTTTTCAGGAAGCTGCGTGATGCCATTGCAAATATTATGCGATCTTCGATTATCAAGCCTCTCCACTGGCGCTTGCGATAAACTCGTGCGATAACAGGAACGTCAGAGTTATCTGCTGTTATGTGGACGGAACGCAAAACCCCCCTTTCCAATCGGATGCACGGCGCCAGTGAACCGCAGGAGCCGATTTCGAATAGCGCAGTCACAGTCGCAACACTGGCCGTGATCGGAAAAGCCATGGTCATTCAGGGCCAGATCTTCAGCCGCGAGAGCTTGCACATCGACGGAGAAGTCACCGGAAAAATCGATCTTCCCGATTGCCGTTTGACCGTGGGCCGTACCGGCAAAATGGCCGCCGACGTGGTGGCTCGCGAAATCGAAGTGCTCGGGAGCGTCCGCGGGGATCTGCGCGCCTCGAAAAAGATCACCATCCGCAAAGGCGGGAACCTGATCGGCGATCTCAAAACGCCGGGCATTGTGATCGAAGAAGGCGCCTACTTCAAAGGCCGCATTGAAATCGTGGGCGCTGGGCAACCAGAAGCCAGCCGCGCGGCTTTTGCAGGCCGATAACCCCAAGCAGCAAAGGCTATTCTTGAAGTATATGCGTCGCTTGGGCCTGGTTTTCGCGGCGCTGTTCGCCTTTTCAGCGCCTTTTGCCTGCGCCGCTTCTCTGCCTGCCTGCACCTCGGGCGTGGCCGAATTCTCCCCCTGCCAGATGACCTTCGATTGGCATGAAGGCGATCTGCCGACTCAGACGGCGCCGCTCTATCGCGCCGATATCGTCTCGGTAGCCTTCCGTTCCCCGCAGCATGTCACGTACCTGATGCACGGCTTTTGGAACGGCGGCCACGAAGTCCGCGTGCGCTTTACGCCTCTCGAAGCTGGCGCCTGGACATACTCCGTTAGCAGCGCTATCAAACGCTTCAACGGCCGCGAATCGACCTTCCAGGTCTCGCCCGGCAGCACCGCCGGATTGGTCAGAGTCGCGAATCTGCGCCACTGGCGCAGCACCAACAAACAGCCGCACCTGTGGCTTTCCGCCGAAGTGCATTTTCTCGGTATCAGCCCCAGTGCCTTCGCATCCTGGCTCAACGCTCGCAAACACGACGGCTTTACTCACATTCGCGGCGTTTTGCTGACGTCGAGCGCGGCGCAAAAGCCGCTTACCGCGAGCGGAGAGCCAAACCTCCCCTATTTCGCGGCGCTTGACGACCGCATTCTCCCGGCCGACATCAAAGGATTTACGCTCGACTTGGTTTTAGCGGACCAAAGCTTTCTCCACTCTGACGCTTTTCACGATAAAGATCGGCGCGATTGGCTGGTGCGCTACCTGATCGCGCGCTATGGCGGCCTGAACGTCGCCTGGCAGGGCATTGAGCATTTCGAAGACACGCCCGGCTCGCGCGCAATGCTGAAGGACATCGGTTCGCTGTTGAAAGACTATGGCGGCTTCGATCATCCTCGCTCTACCGATGCGCGCATGACGTCGTCTTCTTTGATCCACGACGGATGGATGAATTACGCCATCGAAGCCTGTCCGACGCCAGAGCTGGGCGCGGTTGAGCGGCAATTCATCCACATGCCCGAGATTCACGTCATTCATTCCGTCGCGCCCGATGCCTTCCGCCACGAACTCTGGGACAGCACGATGAACGGCGAATCTCCGGAGATTCCCTACGCCGCCACGGAAAACAGCGCCGACATGCTCGCCGTGCGCACCTGGGTCAAAGTTCTCTCCGGCACGCGCTATTGGGAACTTGATCCTTATTTCTACGTGGATGGCGCGCGCGCGCTCGGCCTGGATCAAATCGAGTATCTTGCCTACGCCGATAAGCCGGGCATTGTCGAAATCACCACTCCGAAGCACAAATACAATCCGGTTTGGGTCAATCCCATTAGCGGCGAAGAGATCCCGCTGAAGGATTTCAAAGGCACGGTGTTCAGCCGCCAGACGCCCGACGGCGCGCACGATTGGATTCTGAATCTCCCGCGCAACGGCAAGATGCGTGACATGCTGCAACACTACTACTTCGAATCGCGCGATCCCACGGTTCAGGTGATCGAAACCGACGCGGACAAGATTCCCTACAGCATCGCCAGTCCGGCGGGCAAGCAGATCGACGCCGCGGCCCCGGTTCATTTCGAAGCGAAAATCCTTCATCCCCGGCGTTCAACCCGCGCCATGCAGTATGTCTGGTGGGGAGAGGTACCCGGCAGCGAGGCGCCGGCTCGCGTGCTGGGCGTCGGTTCGTCTGGAACGTTCACGATTTCCAAAGAATTCCGCCAACCTGGCGCGCTCTTGGAAATCCGTCTGCTGGCGATCAACGCAAACGGCAAAGGCTACGAACTGGATCGCGTCTACGGACTGGCTCAGTGATCGTTCTGGCGCTGGACACAACGTCGGCGGCAGGCAGCCTCGCTCTGCGCAAGGATGGCGCGATCATACGCAAAACCGCGCTCTGCTCGCCCGAGGGTTTTGCACATCTGCTCTTTCCCGCGATCGGGCAAATTCTTGCCGATTCGGGAATGCGCCTGGAGGAGGTCGATTGCTTCGCGGCGGCAAGCGGCCCGGGAGCGTTCACGGGCATCCGCATCGGGCTTTCCGCCGTAAAAGGCTTGGCCGAGGCGCTTGGCAAGCGAGCCGCCGGTATTTCGAACCTGCGCGCCATGGCTTCGTATGGCAAATCTGCCCGCCGCGCGGTCATCGCAGATGCGCGCCGGGGCGAGGTTTTCGCTGCGGTCTACGATGCGAGCGGCAGGGCGATTGCTCCCGAAGTAGTCACAAAACTTTCCGCCTGGCTCGAAACGCTCGATCCGCCGGCCAATGAATTCATTGCGCCCGCGAGCTTTCGTGCGCTACTGGGAGACGCGCTTGTGATCGAAGCTCCGCAAAATTTGGCGGTGGCTGTGGCTTTATGCGCCGAACACGATATGCAAGCGGGTCATTTATCCGATCCCGCCGCGCTCGACGCCAACTATGTCCGCCGCTCCGATGCCGAACTGTTCTGGAAAGACAATTAATACGGTCTGAACAACGACTGCCCCTGGTTGAGGCAATACCAGCTCAACAAGCCGTTCCCGGCGATCAGGGCTACAAAATAATACGCAATGCCCTGATGCGATTGCGCCGGATAATCGCGTTTCCAAATGCGATAGCCAGTGGCAATGGCCACGATCAGGAATAAGAGATCGTGCAAGATCAACCAGAGGACCACGCTCGCGGCGGCCACGCCGAAGCGCTCTTGCCGCCCGAAGGCGTTCATAGCCGGGGCGCCGTCGAAAATGAGCACCGGAATCAGGTTTAACAGATTGAGCCAGCCGGCGAACTGCGCCACCGCCAACCATACCGCCTGATGCGTGGAAACGAAAATCCCGTAAGCGATTAAGCCGGAGAACAAGCCGAACAGCGGCCCAGCGAGCGAAATCTGCGCCCGCACCCGCGGATCGACATTGGCGCCGTTCCATTTCACATAAGCGCCGAATCCGGGCAGGAACATCGGGAGTTCGGCGGAAAAGCCGTAATGCCGGACCATGAAGTAATGCCCCAACTCGTGCAGCAGCACCGAGCCGGCAAAACCCACCGCAAACCACCAGCCGAACATCGCCCAATACAAGCCCAGAAAGGCAAAAATGCTGATGAGAAACTTGCCTTTCGTGAGAAGCAGCAGCAGGAAGGTCTTGAATTTGATGATCAGCGCAATCACGACGCCGATCGGACCCAGGCGCTTCTTCCAGTCGGTCTTGGGTTTCGGAGCCAGCCGAGCGTTCACATTTTCGATCTCGCGCTGGACGGCCCGGTGCTGGCTCGACTCCGGCGGCAGCAATCGCAGCACAGCCGCCCAGTGTTCGCGCGCCGCGTCGAGATGGCCCAGTGCCGCCAACTGCCGCGCTCGCGTCGAAAGCTCTTCCAGTTCGCGGGCATGTGTCAACCTGCGGCATTTCGGGCACACCAAGTCCCCGGGATGCAACGTGGTGGCGCAATTGGGACATTCGGGCGCCGTTGGTGTGAGGAAGGCTGCCAAATTTCAGTGTAAGGGGAAACAGGCGATTCCAGCGGATTTCCCAGCCGGGTTCGATACCATCGATCCTATATCTGCCATGCCGAACCAAACTTCCCGCAGAGGTTTCTTGAAAACCGCGGCGGCTTCCGGCACCGCTGCGCCATTTCTGCTCGCGGCACGATCTATGCATGCAAATCCTCTAAACCAGCCCATCGGGCTGCAACTCTATACCGTCGGCAAAGAGATGGACGAGGACCCCATCGGCACGCTCAAACGAGTGGCCGCCGTCGGCTACGAGGAGGTGGAGACTTCGCCTCTCGCCAAAACACCCGCTGGCGAATTGCGCAAAGCTTTCGCTGATTTAGGGTTGAAAAATCCGTCCGGCCACTACATGCTGCCTGACCTGATGAGCCATCTTCAGGAGAAGATCGATTTGGCTAAAGAGTTCGGGCAGGAGTACATGGTCGTCACCGTGCCTTGGGTTGCCGACCCTTCCCGTATTAAGACCAACCCCAACGAAAATCCGATGGGCTTCTTTCTCGCATTGATCCAGAGCTTAACGCTTGACGATTGGAAGTGGAACGCCGAGCAGTTCAACAAAGTCGGCGAGCAGCTTAAGAAAGCGGGCCTGCACCTGGGTTATCACAACCACAACTTCGGCTTTCGCTCCTACGGTAATACGACCGGCTACGACGAATTGGTTCGCCTAACGGATCCCGAACTGGTCAAGCTGGAACTCGACTGCGGCTGGATGATCGTCGCCGGCCGCGACCCGGTTGCCTACCTCAAGAAATATCCCGACCGCTACCGGTTACTGCATATCAAGGATTTCCACAAAGGCTTCACGCCAACGACCATGCTGATGGACCGCGGCCCGGGCGCGCCGGTTCCTACCGAACTGGGACGGGGCGAAATCGACTATAGCCGCATCTTTGCCGCGGTAAACCCGGGAATGATCCGCGCCTATTACGTCGAGCAGGAGCCGCCGTTCACTGAGATGCCCGCGCTCGAAGCTATCAAAGTGGATTATGAATATCTCAAGAACCTGCATGCCTGAGGAGAAAACAGAATGTTGATCCGTTATCTGGGCGCCGGCGTTGTTCTGCTTTTCGTTGCTTCGCTAGCCGCCGCTCAGTCAAAAACTCCAACACAGAAAAAGAAGCCCGGCGCCAGCCTCGGCAACCTCCTCGGCGCGCCCAAGGTCGATCAGGCCGCTGCAGAGCGAGGCCACAAAATCTTCGAGACCACTTGCAGCTTTTGCCACGGCACCGATGCTCGCGGCAGAAGCGGTCCCGACCTGGTCCGCTCCACTCTCGTGCTGCATGACAACAAAGGAAACCTGCTCGTCACTTTTCTTCACCATGGCCGCCCGAATCGCGGAATGCCTGCCTTCCCGTCTCTTTCCGATAAGCAGGTCGCCGATATCTCCGCTTTCCTGCACTCGCGCGCAGCGGCGGTTTCCAATCGCTTTGCTTACAAAATTGGCGATATCGTCACGGGCGATCCGGCAAAAGGCGAGGCTTTCTTCAACGGGGCCGGCCATTGCAATACCTGCCACTCACCCACCGGCGATCTGGCGCATGTCGCGAGTAAGTACGATCCCGTCCAATTACAGCGCCGCATGTTGTATCCCGCGCCCAACATGATCGACGTCTTCCTGGGCAAAGCTGTGAAACCGGCCGCACCCATCAAAGTTACTGTGCATCTGCCTTCCGGCAAGGAGGTCAGCGGCATTCTCGACCACATTGACGAGTTTTCTGTCTCGCTGCACGATTCTTCCGGCTGGCACCATTCGTACTCGCGCAAAAACGTGAAGGTCGATGTCCAGGACCCGCGCGCCGAGCACGTGAAGCTGCTGCCGCTGTACACCGATGCCGATATGCACAATGTCCTTGCCTATCTGGAGACTTTGAAATGAGAATCCGCGCACTTACTCTAGCCTTGCTCCTCGCCCCCACTGTGTTTTTCGGACAGCAGTTGACGCCGGAAATGCTGCTGCACCCTCCGGCCAATAGCTGGCCGACTTATAACGGTGACTACTCAGGAAAGCGCTTTAGTTCGCTGGAGCAGATCGACGCGAAAAATGTCGCTTCGCTGGCGACGGCCTGGGTGTATCGCGCGAAAAATTATGGAAAGGCCGGCTTCGGGTCCGTGATTAAGTCGACTCCTCTCGAAGTGAATGGCGTTCTTTACTTCACTATGCCGGACAACATCTGGGCGGTCGATGCCCGAACCGGCCGCGAAATCTGGCACTATAAATATCCGCCGAATCCGGGTATCCATATCGGCCAGCGCGGCGTCGCCATGTGGGGCAATTGGCTGTACTTCGAGACTCCCGACTGCAATCTCATTTCTCTCGATGCCAAGGACGGCAAAGTGCGCTGGCAGAAAAAGATCGCCGACGTAAAGCTCGAATATTTTTGCACCATGTCGCCTTTGGTGGTCGGCAATCACATTGTTGCGGGGGTGGGAGGCGATTCGCTCGACAACCCCGGCTATCTCCTGTCGCTCGATCCCGAAACCGGTGCTGTCCAATGGCGCTGGGACACCGAACCGAGCCCTGGCCAGCCCGGCGCCAACACTTGGCCGGACGCCGATGCCCGCAAGCACGGCGGCGGCATGACCTGGATGACCGGCACTTATGATCCCGAGTTACATCTGATTTACTGGGGTATCGGTAATCCCAATCCCGTACACGACGGCGCCACGCGCAAAGGCGACGACTTATGGACCTGTTCCATCGTCGCCCTAAATGTTGATACGGGCAAAATAGCGTGGGGCTACCAGGTTTCCCCGCACGATACCCACGACTGGGATGCCGTGCAGACGCCCGTGTTATTCGATGCCGTGATTCATGGAAAGAAGCGAGAGCTCCTGGCGCAGGCTAGCCGCAACGGTTACTTCTTTGTTCTCGACCGCACCAACGGCCATCACATCCTCACGGCGCCCTTCATCCACACGAACTGGACGCTCGGCCTCAACGCCAAAGGCCAGCCGATTCCGAATCCGAAGAAAGAGCCCACCCGCAACGGCACGCTGGTTTCTCCCAGTTCCAATGGAGCGACCAATTGGTTCGCGCCCAGTTTCGACCCTCAGACCGGCCTCTTCTATGTCATGGCTTCTCAAAGCTACAGCGTCTTCTACCTGACCGCGGAAGGAAAGCCCGAGGGTTTCGCCGGCCGCGACGATTTTCTCAATTTTCCGGGGAAGATCGAGGCGATCGATTACCAAACCGGCAAGATTCGCTGGACCCACGACATGGGCGGTGTGGGCACTGGCCTTTTAACAACGGCCGGGGGCCTGCTTTTTGCCGGCGATACTTCCGCTCATTTTCTGGCCATCGACGCCAAAACCGGCAAGACGCTCTGGCACGCGGGCATTGGCGCCAACCAGATGAACGGTGCGATTACCTATATGCTCGACGGCAAGCAATATGTGCTCGTGGGAGCGGGCGATTCGCTGGTGGCGTTCACGCTGCCGGCAAGCACGGCTCGTACTGCAACACCATAGCGGTCCCGCCTGGGAGGAGCCAGTTCGTCACGCAGGCCGGTTGATGCGAATCAATCGATTTCTCGTACCAGAACCCGACCGTGAGGGAGGGGCCGAGCAGGCGCATCAGTGGTGCGCCAGTTCTCCCTGATGGTCTGGGTTCTGTTACCGCCCACAAGTTATCTCGCGCACTCCGGCGGCGGTGGAGCTGGAGAAAGTGTCTCCGATTACCCGACAGCAGAATACGGCCTTCGCCTCGGCCGCACGTTTGTGTGGCCGGGATTCCGACTACTCATGCCGCAAAGCCGCCACGGGATCAATCCGCGAGGCGCGCATGGCGGGCACATAACCGGCGAAAACCAAGGCGGCTATGAGGATCGCCATCGCCAATAGTGTTGTCGAAGGATCGGTAGGCGCGATGCCGAACACGAAGGATTTAATGACGGGCAATGTGAACCACGCGCAGAGATAGCCAATTGCCACGCCGCCAAGAGCGAGCGCGAGCACTTCGCGCAGCACCATCCAGACGATGCGCCACCGTTCTGCGCCGAGCGCCATACGAATGCCGATTTCGTTCGTGCGGCGCGAGACTTCATAGGCCATGGCGCCGTAGAGTCCAACACAGGCGATGGCAAGCGCCAGAAACGCAAAGGCCGTGCAGAGATCGGCGAACGTGCGCTGCTGGGTGATGGTGCTGTCGATACGTTGGGTTTGGGTCATGATGTTTGTTACCGGAACCTGCGCCGCGGCTTCATGCACAATCTTGCGAACGGTTTGGACAAGCGAAAGAGGATTGCCCGCCGTGCGTAATTCGAAGAACATAGATCTGGGCGGTTGTTTGAGGACGTTCTGGAGGTAGGAGAGGTATACGACAGGCGGAATCGCGTGCTTCAGCGAACTATAGCGGGCGTTTTTTGCGACGCCGACGATCGTCAGGTCTTTACTGCCATTTAATCGGAAATGCTGCCCGATAGGACTCTCGTTGGGGAAAAACCTCTTGGCGAAAACTTCGTTAACGACGGCGGCGAGAGGTGCGCCATCTGTGTCGCGCGAGCCGATGGGACGTCCGAGCAAAACCGGAAGCTGCATTGTTGCGAAAAATCTGGGGCCGACTGACGTAACGGACGTACCCGAGTGGCGGCTTCCCTCTCCTTTGGAAGTACTCGGAAAGGTTACGCCGGTCGAACTGGTCCAATTGGAAACCAGCGGCATGTCGGTCACGGTTGCGGCGCGAACGCCGGGAATTGCATGAAAGCGCTCGTCCATCCGGATATAGAACGCCCTTAGCTCCGCGCCTTTGTAACCGGCCTGGCTGGCATCCAGACTGAACGTCAGTAGCTTCTGCGTGTTAAAGCCGATCGCTACCGAGTGAAGATTGGCGAGTGTGCGCACGAAGATCGCGGCTCCTAGCACAAGTAGCAGGGATAGAGCGATCTGAGCTACGACGAGGAATTGACCAAGGCCGATACGCCGGCCGCGCCTGCGAGGGGCGCTGGCACGGCTTTCTTTGAGAGCCGGTGTGAGATCCACGCGCGTGGCTTGGATCGCCGGGGCCAGTCCGAAGAGAATGCCTGTGACCAGCGCGACCGCGAGCGTGAAGGCAAGAATATGCCAGTCAAGTCCCGCGCGAAGGGCGAGATCCTCGCGGCGGCTGACGAGCATCCAAATAAGGAAACGAATCCCGGCGGCTGCAACGCCCAGGCCGAGGATGCCTCCCGGTACCGCCAGCATCAAGCTTTCGGTAAGCAACTGCCGCACGACGCGAAGGCGGCTTGCGCCTAGACTAAGCCGCACGGCCATTTCGCGCCGTCTCGCTGCCGCACGGGCGAGGAGCAGGTTGGCAATATTAGCGCACGCGATGGCGAGAATGAATGCCACCATGGCCATGAGCACGAAGAGCGGCTTCGAATAATGGCGGCGCAACGCATCCATGCCCGATCCGCCTTCTTCCAGCCAGAGCGCCGGAAGGTTGACCGGCTCCTTATCATTCTTCGCCGAGGCCAACACAAATTGATGGAATCTCGCGGCAAGCTCCACTTGCGCCTGCATCAATGTGATGCCGGGGCGCAGGCGGCCCATCATATCGACCCAATAGAAACGTGGATCGATAAACATTGTGTCGCGTTCGTTGCCGTAATTTCGGGCGAGCCATGGCCGATTTGAGATGGGAACGTAGAGGACCGGGGCGGAGCCGGGCCTAACCCAAAAAATTGAGGTGGAGCGACACCCGCAATCGTGAACGGAATGTCATTGATCCGCATCGTGTGACCAACGGCTGCCGGATCCCCGTCGAAACGCGTTTGCCAATAGGTGTAACTGAGGACTGCAACCTGCGTTCCGTTGTCGCTGGTGTCGATGAGCCTGCCGGCAGCCGGAACGAGCCCCAAGCCGCTGAAGAAATTGCCCGAGACGAATTCGACGTCGCCGAGTTCGGCTTGCCCGTGGACGATCAGGTTGAGTTGCCGGGCATCTTTGAATGCGAACAAGGCCGAGAAGGCATTATTGTGATCGCGAAGTAGCTTGTAAGCGGTCCAGGGGAAATCCGGGCTGGCCACGCCGCCGCCCGGCTCATCAAAGCTGCTTCCGTTGTGGTCGTTGACGTCCTGTTTCGCCCGCCAATTCAGCACCACCAATTGCCCCGGATCCCGCACCGGCAGCGCGCGCAGCATCACCGCGTCCATCACGCTGAAAATCGCCGTATTCGCGCCAATTCCCAACGCGAGCGAGAGCACTGCCATCGCCACAAACAGCGGATTCTTGCCCCAGGTGCGCCAGCCGTAGCGAATGTCCTGGCCGAAGCGCTGCAGCCACATCCAGCCCCAGATTTCGCGCACGTCTTCTTTGCGCATCAGCACATTCCCGAAATCGCGCCGGCTGGCTTGTTCGGCTTCTTCGCGCGGCGCGCCCGAACGAACGCGCTCCTCGGCATCGGCCGCCAGATCGAACGCGATCTCTTCCTCCAGTTCCGCATCGCGCTGCTTCCGCCGCCAAAACAAGGGCCGCATGTGTTTAGCCCTCCCGTGCCGGGCGCATCACGCGAGCGATCGCCCGCACCATGAGCTTCCATTGCGACTGCTCGGCGACTAGCTGCTGTTTGCCCGCCGCGGTCAGGCGGTAATACTTGGCCCGCCGGTTCAGATCGGAGCTTTTCCATTGCGAAGCGATCATCCCGCGCGCCTCCAGCCGGTGGAGGGCTGGATAGAGCGACCCGCGCTCGATCTGCAGCAGATCCGCCGAACTCTGCCGGATCGCCACCCCGATCCCGTGCCCGTGCTGCGGCCCCCATTGGAGGGTCCGCAAAATCAGCATGTCGAGCGTGCCCTGCAGCAGCTCGACCCGTTCGCCTTGCTTGGTTGAAGCCATCTCTTTATAGAAGGCATTCTAGTAGAAAATTCCCTGACTGTCTACTAGATTGTCTACGGCAGCGGCGGCGGACCACCGTTCACGTTCCTTGGTGCTCATTTTCGGGCTACGCAAAAGGGGAAGCTCCGCTCCCTTGTCGCGTTATCATGAGGGTCAAACATGCCCGGAAACTCGGAAACAAACGATTTGGGCGCTCGGGTCATCGGCGTGATCGCCCAAACCCAGCGGATCCCTGCCGAATCGATTTCCCTCGACAGCACCTTTGAGCAATTGAAGATCGATTCGCTCGACGGCATCAACATTGTCTTTGCGCTCGAAAACGAGTTCGGCATCGACATACCGGACGAAGGCGTGCAGAATATGCACGGAGTCCGGGACACCGTTGAGGGCGTTCGTAAACTCCTTGAACAAAAGAATCAGGCCGTTCCTCCGGGTGCCGCGTGAACCGGGTCGCGGTAACCGGCCTGGGGCTGGTCTGCGCGCTGGGGAATAACGTGGACGAATGCTGGAAGCGGCTGGCCGCGGGCGAAAGCGGCATCCGCCCGCTCAGCGATCCAGGTTCTCCTCCCTACAAGTTCCGGACCGGAGCCCAGGCTTGGAACTTTCGCCCGCTCGATTACTTCAGCGAAAAAGACCTGATGATGCTGGAGCGCTTCGCGCAGCTCGTCGTGGTCAGCGCGCGGGAAGCCATCGCGCAAAGCGGGCTGAAGTTCTCCGGCACGTTTGCGGAACGCTGCGCGGTGATTACCGGCAGCAGCGTCGGCGGACAATTCTCGGAAGAAGAAGGCTACAAGCGGCTCTATCGTGAAAACGTGCCGCGCGTCGGGCCGCTCACGATTCCACGCACCATGTCGAACGCGGGTGCCAGCCGCATCTCGCTTGAATTCGGCATTAAGGGCCCGGCCTACACCATTTCCACAGCCTGTTCGTCCTCGAATCACTCACTCGGGCAGGCGTTTTGGATGGTGCGCAGCGGCCAGACGATTTGCGCGGTTGCCGGCGGCAGCGAGGCCGTATTTGCCGAAGGTCTGCTGCGCGCATGGGAAGCCATGCGAGTGGTTTCCCCCGATGTTTGCCGCCCGTTTTCCGCCGATCGCAAAGGCCTCACGTTGGGCGAAGGCGCCGGTACGCTGGTGCTCGAAAACTGGGAGCACGCCCAAGCCCGCGGGGCCGAGATCCTGGGCGAAATTGTGGGCTTTGGCATGAGTTCCGACGCCCATCATTTGACCCAGCCTTGCACCGAAGGTCCGACCAACGCCATGCGCTGGGCGCTCTGCGATGCCAAAATGACTCCGGAACGCGTCGGCTACATCAACGCACATGGCACCGGCACGCAGGCCAACGATGCGACCGAAACCCAGGCCATACGAACGGTATTTGGCCCTCACGCCGATTCGCTTCTGGTGAGTTCCACCAAGTCCATGCACGGCCATACGCTCGGCGCGGCGGGAGCGATTGAGGGAATCGCGACCGTGCTTGCTCTCAAGCACGGCCTGTTGCCGCCCACTGCGAATTTCACCGCTCCCGATCCGGCCTGCAATCTGGATGTGGTGCCGAACGAACCGCGACGCGCCAGTGCCGAATTCGCTCTCTCGAACACGTTTGCCTTCGGCGGTCTGAACGCGACGGTGGTCTTCCGCCGCGCCTGAGCCCGGAGAGTTCGCGCTTTCCGCCGGAAGCGCGATCTGCGGAGGGCAGATTTAAGTATTTCCTGTGAAGCATGTATCGCATACGCGCTCTACGGTGTTGTTGGTCGCAGTAGATCCAGGGCGCGTGGATGGCGAAGCAACCATCTCCGTTTGCGAGGTGCAGTCATCGCAGAAGATGTGACCGCATGCCCGGCAGTGGTGCCTACGCGTAAGCATGCTGAAGCTGGCCCTGCACCAGGTGCACCGATCTGCAGCGGAATCCGGGTCCCATGGCTGGCGAACGGCAGGATGAATGAACATCGGGGCGGCCTTGCGCACCCGGAGCAGGTCTCCAAGCATCGCGATATGATTGGCTAGCACCTGGGAAACAAAAATTCGTACAACTTTTTCATGCACGTGGTCTTGTTCTTGGTGTCTGAGGAGTAGGGCGCCGCGATTGACCCAGGTTTCCACAGTGGTCTTTTTCTTGAAACGGAGCCACATATGTTCATAGCCGATCCCCAAAGAGTCCAGCCTTTCGCCGTGGTTTTGTTGTATCTCGCGAGGTTTCTGCGGCGACCAATCTTCGAATTTCAAGCCGACTTCTACGTCTGTTTCGTCGGCTGAAACCGGGAGACCGTAGATGCCGCACAAGGCGCTCAGCATCGCACGCGAGTTCCGCTCCATGGCGACGCGCTTAGGCTCGCTGTAGGCCTGTCCCGGGAATCCGGCGTAATCTGCTCGTATCCCCTGTAATACAGGGATGACCGGACCCGGGACCCAGGCGGGGAGATTAGGTTGCCACCCGTTTACATAGTCATAAAGTTCGCCGATAGGGTGGGCGTTTGCGTTAAAAGCCGCGAGTGCCCAATTCCAGCATGCGAGATCTTTAGATATAGCGGGACCATTCAATGGTTCCGGACAGCGTGTGACCGCGCGAATTATTTTTGGGGGGACGACTGGCATCTCAGAAGTTTATACCATGAAAATTCTGCGCTTAACGATTGAAACTAGCGCCATTCCCCGAAATTCTCCACATTCTAGGCGTCGTTATGTACGTGATTACGTAAAGATTCTGCTATTACCGTTACGGCCCATATTTGCGGGTTGTAGGTAATTCGTAGTAGCGGAAGGAGGCATCAAACGAGCGGCTACTGTTCTTCTTTTGCAGAAACCGCTTCGACCAGAGCGGCGGGGCGCTTCAGCCGCGCGATGCACCAGATGATAATCGCCGCGTTGACGGCCTGAAGCAGAATGACGGCCAGTGCCGATACGGTTCCCCCCGCTACAGGGCCGAGCAGAACTAACAGGCAGTAAACGATCGTCAGAGCATTGATCAGGATGAAGAACGTGGTCCAGACGGAAGTGTTGCGGGCCAGTTCGATTTTTTGCGCGAGCAGGATGCGCCGTGTCGTCCGCAAAAATGCGAACGAGGCGGAAGCACAGCAGGACCAGCAAAGCAGCCCGGCCAGAGTGAAGAACGCCGAATGGCCGTGGGCGTCCTGCACCGGTACATTGGCGGACACGATCAGCACGAATAGAACCGTCAGCACAATGCTCCAGATAAAGCGGCCCAGCGCGAGCCGTCGCCACTTGTCCGCCTGGGGCAAAACTTCCTCGAATGCTTCCCACGCCGCAAACGGCGTCAGGAAGGCCAGGAAAAAGCACTCGAGCGTGCCGGTTTCGAGCGCGGCGCGCGTGGTCCAGCCCGTCCCCCAACAAATGGAATCGAAAAAGACGCTCAGCAGGCAGTACAGCGTGATGAACAGATACGGGCGGTGCAGGCGGAGGAGCAAGAGGCGGCATAGAAGCAGGCCCTCCACGACCGTCTCCGCCATGTTCATCCACTGGATCGAATGCTCAAGCATGCGCTCTTTCTATTTGAACGCATGTTCTCTGCTGCTTTGCTCCGCCGCGCTATAGCCGAGCTTGCTTAACCGCAATACGGTTCATTGCCGTGAGTGACCAGATGGGAGCAGCCCTCGCTTAGGCTCGGGGTTCAGTTTCAGCATGTGCCCAGTTTGAGCATCAGGCGTCAGGTAAAGTTCGGTAGGTTCGTCGGGACCGCTTCCTGGCGATCGCGCTCGGTCAGCGCCGCTGCACATTCAGCAACTTACCGATAACCTGCGGAGGTTTGGCAATCCGCCTGGTCTTACGCCGTGGCGGCGAGCGTCCGTCCTGCTTGCGCCGCCGGCTTTCGTGGGGCGGGCAAAATACGCGCGCTCGCGCGTCCGCAAGCGCAAACTCCCGTTTCGATCTTCGCCACAAGGCGCAAAGGGCCGGAATGCCGGCTCGGTGATAGCAGCAGAACTTCGCCCCCGGCGGTCTCGAACTTCACATGTGGCTCGATGTGCCAGCCGTCGTGCATTTCACATTCAGAACCGAGCAGTTGGCCCTGCCCATCGGTAAATAGTTCATAGACCGGCACCCCGAAGGCCTGCCACAGCACGACACGCGCGGTGTCGGTGAGCGTGGACACGCCACACTCCGAGGTAACGAAAATGGCGTGATCCACGCTCGATAGGTCCAGCGTTTTCTCCTGCACGCGTACCGCTAACATGTGCAGAGCAAGCGCCGGTCCCACCAGAACCTGCGGCCGGAAGGCTTCCACCGCCTGCCAGCGATGGAAGGCGAAAACTTCCACTGCGTCGAACGTTGCACGAGGCGCCATCTGGGCAATGCGTAAGCCGGGCGCGGCGGGGAAGGGAAGTCTGGCGCGATTCCGGCCGGGGGTGCGGAGCCGCGCGAGGCGATCGGAAAACGGCATGGTCTTGAGTCTCCGGGCTACCCCTCCCTTACGGCCGGGGTTCTGCAACTGCCTAGAAGAAAGTAAGCGCGGCGCGGAAATGTTTGGACTAGGGTTATTCCGAATCGCTCACCCTGGGGTGGATTTCTCTCGCGACTTGCCTGTCCGGCAACTGGACTCGCGAATGACGAGCCGCGGCGGCAGCAGAACGCATTGCGGCGCCGGTGGAATTTTCTTGCCCATGCAGTGCAGCAGGATTTTGGCAGCGGTTTCGCCGATGGTAGAGCTGCCCTGGTCGATGGTGGAAAGCGGAACACGCAGCAGGTCGGAATAGTGGACGTTGCCGGCACCGATGATGGCCAAGTCTTCGGGAATGCGCAGCCCGCTTTCGAGCGCTGCTTTAATCGCGCCCGCGGCGACCGGATCGTTGTAGCAAAAAACGCCGTCGGGCGGATGTTTCAGCGCCACTAACTCCTTCATGGCGCGATAGCCGCCCTCATCGTCGCGGCCTCCAATGGCCACATACTCGGGCGAGTAAGTTCTTCCGGCTTTTTCGAGCGTGCGGCGGTAGCCCTGAAACCGGCGCTGGCTATTCGGGGTGGCGGGGCCGCGGATATGCGCCACCCGTTTGCAGCCTTGCTCCAACAGATGGCCGGTGGCGAGCGCGCCCACGTCCTCATCGCGCGTGCCCACGTAGTTGACCGCCATCCCCGCAGGCATGCGGTCGATCAGAACATAAGGGGTCTTATTGGCCTTGAGAAGCGCTGGCATGCTGCGTTTCCAATCCCGCAGCGCGGAGGCGACCACCAGCCCATCTACGCCCCGCGCCAGCAGCATTTCAACTTCATTGTTTTCGGTTTCGGCGTTTTCGTTCGAATTCGCCACCACGATCTGATATCCGAACGAACCCAAGCCTTCCGCCAGGCCATTCGCAACTTCGGCGAAGAAAGAGTGCATCAGGTCGGGAATGATCAGCCCGACGATGTAGGTTCGGCGGGTCGCCAGGCTTCGGGCGACCCAATTGGGCTGGTATTTGAGTTCGCGCACACGCCGCAGCACGCGGTTGCGAGTCTCCTCGCTGATATCCGTGTGTCCCCGCATGGCTTTCGAAACCGTCATCAGCGAAACGCCCAGGTCGTTTGCAATGTCCTTCATCCGGACAGCCAAGATCACACGCTCCTTTGGGTAAAGCGTACTCAGTGTAAGTCATTGGAGGCGTGCAGTCAAGTGGTCACTATAGCGCTGTAGATAGCGGTACAGATCGAAAAAATACTTGACAGCGCCGGTAAGCAGGCGAGGTCTGCTCCAGTCTGGTCGCTCACGCTCCCGGCTCAGATTGGGGATCTCTTAAATTACAGCGATGTGCGCAATGAACAGCATTGCGGCTAGCCTCGGCGCTCACCACCTCGGCACAATCCGCTTCCAGGATGGATCGATGTGCCGGCGCATCTCCATTTCGTCGTCGCGCTTCCGGAACGGAATCTTTTCGTAGCGTTCCCGCCCGCGGGCAAGCTGGTCGTAGTCGAGTTCCACCCCCAGGCCGGGTTTTTCTGGAATGGCAACCGTCCCGTCCCGAATAGGTACGCGGCCTCCGGCAACGATCTCGTCTGTCCCGGTTTGCCACGGATAATGCGTGTCGCAAGCGTAAGTCAAATTCGGGGAAGCCGCCGCCACGTGCGTCATCGCCATCAGGCTCACGCCGAGATGACTATTCGAATGCATCGACATGCCCATGCCGAACACCTCGCAAAGATGGGCCAGATACTGCACCTGCCGCAAACCACCCCAATAGTGCGGATCGGAAAGAACCACCTGCACGCCATCTGTGTCCCGAGCCCGCACCACGTCGGGAAACTGAGTGACGGCCACATTGCTGGCGAGCGGTGTTTCGATGCCTTTTCCGAGCAGCCGCCTTCTTACTTCGCCCATGCCTTCGAGCGTTGGGCATGGGTCTTCCAGATAACCGCCGCCGGAAAGCTCTTCCCGCAGCGCTTCTCCCACTTGCACGGAAGTCTCGACGGACCAGGCGGAGTTCGGATCGATGCGCAAAGGAACCGAACTGCCGAATTCCGCGCGCAATTGGCGGATAGCCTCGATTTCGGCAGCCGGCTCCAGAACGCCGCCTTTCAGCTTGATCTCGCGAAAGCCGTATTCCCGCACCATTTGCCGGCATTCGCGCACCACGGCGCGCGGGTCGAGCACTTCGCCGTATTCGTCGTCGTAATGCCCATCGCCGCCTCCGCCTTTATGCTTATAAAAGAGGTAGGCGGAAAAAGCAACGCGGTCCCGCACGCACCCGCCGAGAACCTCGCAGACCGGCTTTTTTACCGCCTTCCCGATAGCGTCGAGACAGGCGATTTCGAGCGCTGCAAACGTTCGGTTGTTCTGGTCGAGCGGATTTTCCCCCGGAACCATCCAGGTTTGCGAATGGCCGCCTCGTACGCCTGCATCCCGCGCCGCGCCGCCGCAGATGGTTTCGTGCAGCCCGGCAAGTTGAAACGGATCGCGCCCGATGACGAGTTCGCGCGCGGCTTCCAACGCCGCCCGCGGCCGGTCTCCGCCGTAGGTTTCGCTCATGCCGGTGATACCGTCGTCGGTTCCCAATTCCACGATGGTTCGCAGCGCCCACGGCGCATGCAAGCCGTAGGAGCTTCTCAGCGGTGGATCGGCGATCGCAATGGAATGCAGAGTTAAGGATGAGATTCTCATTCTGGATCTATGGCGGGGTTTACCCCGCGCGGGGCCTCAGCGCTGCTTACCGCCCGCCCTCCAAACGCCAATTTTCGCTCATGAGTCACGACCGGGTTTTCCAAAATGCAGTTCGCCCAGACAATCCGAGCGAATACCGGATTTTTCTGCATCCAAGAAATTGGAGGGCCAGGGTTTGTCGGTGTGGAGAAAGCGCGATTCGGTGCTAACCTGAAGGTGCCCGGAAAGGAAATACGGACTTTTGGATGAAAAATTGAAGGAGCTGATGCAAGAGCTGGGCAACGCCATCAACGAATCTCTGTCGGATTCGGACCGCATCGCAGGCGCGATTGGAGAGATCAAGCGCGCCGGCTACGATGTTTTTCTGGTGCTCGAAGCGACGATCGGCTTCAACAAACGCGATGAATCGGAAGGCGATGAGGGCGAAGGGTCCGAACGCGGGGAACCACCTTTGCAGCGCGACGCGAACGGGAAAATTCAACTGACTTCTCAAGATCAGAAATTCCTTCGAGCTTTGAAGATCTCCATCGAAGACGAGCACAAGTAGAGTTCTTACCCGAGCAATCGCTCATAAATCTTGTACGTGGCGCACACCGCATTTTCCCAGGAGAACTGTGCGGCGTGGGTACGGCTTTGGGCGGAAAGTTTTTCGCGCAGGTCCGGATCGCCGGTCAAGCGCGCCAGGGCGGCGTGGATCTCGTCCGCCTCAAAAGGATCGACCAGCAGGGCGGCGTCTCCGGCGGTTTCCGCGAGCGCGGAGCGATTTGAAGTCAAAACCGGGACGCCGTGCGCCATAGCCTCAAGAACCGGTATTCCGAAACCTTCGTCGAGCGACGGAAACGCAAAAATGGATGCGCGGCCGTAGAGTCGTTCCAGTCCCGAAGTAGAGACATAGCCGGTGACGGAGATGCGCTCGCGGGCCGGGCTGGCGGCGATGCGTTCGAGAATGGCGCTGGCGCCGTAGCCGGTTGGCGCGCCCGCAAGCACGAGGCGCCACGAGCCCGGCAGGCGCTCGAAGGCCTCGACCAGCCGCACGACGTTCTTACGAAGCTGCAGCGCGCCCACCGAAAGAATCATGTTTTCGCGTTCGGTGGAGACAACCGGAGGCAGACGCACGCCGTGTGGAATGACTTCGATGCGCGAGCGGTCGTAGTGGAGTAGATCGGCAACTTGCTTTGCCGTAAATGACGAGACCGCAATGATGAAATCCGAGTTGCGGGCGGCTGCCAACGCCTGTTCGGTAAAGCGCGCACGAAAAGCAGGCGAGGAGTAATCGCCGGTCATCACGAACAGATCGTGGAAGGTAGAGACGACGAATCGGGCGGGCCGGCGGTCGACTCTCTGATTCAAAGCGTGAAACAAAGGAGTCCGGAACGTAGGCAATGGCGGCAGCAACAATCTCCGGCGGACATTGGGGAACGCGGGGCGCGGCGCTTCCTTCCGCCCGCGCTTCCATTGTTTGGCGCGGTAGCAGTGAAAGAAATCATCCTGTGGATAGGCGGAGGCAAGACCGGAAAGGATTTCGCGCGAGTAAACGGCTATGCCGGACGGATGCGGATCCACGCTGTAAGTCGCGTCGAGTGCGATTTGCACGCTCCCAATCTTACAAGCTCAAAGAATTGCCTTGCCAACAGCCGGCCAATTCGGATGGAGTTCTTCACGGTTTTAACCACGGTTCGTCGTGAACCGCATTGGAGGAACTTCGCCCAGTTCCCTTACGATCATGTCTCGCCACAGGCGGGTTCACCGCTCCCTTTCGGTCGCGGTTCTGAATCGGTCCTCCAAGCCGAGCCGCTGAAGGCTGACCGCTTATTCAGGCGCTGCTGTCGGCGCCGAGTAAGTGCAGGATAACCCGCAGCGGAATTCCGGACAGATCGGGCCGGTCTTCAATATCGGAGCGCACGTCGAGCAGGGCCCGTTCGAGCAAATACGTGTGTAGCAGGATTTGCTGGTCGACTTCGGAGGGAGGCAGGTAGCGCGCGCCTTTTGCGCCTCTCCAATAACCACGCAGGAAGGCGGCGCCGGCCTGCGCGTACCAGAAGCGGGCCCAGTCGCGGAATCGCTGCGGCATCAGTTGTCCTTCGCGCTCTTCGGCGGCGAACTGGCGGACCACGGTCTGCAACACGTAACCGATCGACATGAGCATGCTGGTGACGTCGCGGATGGGGCAGCGCTTGATACGGCGCTCGCTTTGGTGCAAGTAGGGATCGCCCGAGAAATCGAAAATAACTACATCGTCGCCTTTAGCTAGTAGATGCCCCAGGATCAGCCTTCCGTGGAAGCGGGTGCGCAAGGAGGGAATGCGCCGGTCGTAAACCGCGCGAAGCTGCGCCAAGATGTCGCTCTCCAATTCAAGAACTTTCGCCGCCAATAGCTTGATATCCGGCCGCATTTCCGCATAGCGTTGGCGCAGAAACTCCATCCGGCGCGCCGTGAGGTTGACGTAGCCGTGGTAGAGGCTTTGGCGATAAAAATCGTTGAACACTTCGGGAGCGAAAGCGGGGTCCTCCGAATCCTGGGCCAGGACCAGGTGCATCTCTGCGGTGCGGCGGCCCGCGGTTTCCAGCAGCGCGAGGTGCGGCCCGATCAGTTCTCTTGCCAGCTCCGACGGCTCGGAAAGTGCAAACGGAAGCTCGAACATGGTGGCCGGCGACAAACGCGCGGCATTGGCCTGCGCATACTCGGAAGCGCGCGCTTTGTTGAAGAACTTGCGTAGATGCTCGCAGGTGAGGCTCCAGCAGTCGCCGTCGTTCTTGATGAAGCCGTGCATGACGCCGAGAACGGTCGGTTGCCCGGCCTTCGGCTCGTAATGCATGGCGGCGGCATAAGGAGCGACGTGCGGGAAAGGATGGCGCTCGGTCAAATACCGCCCCATCTCAAGGGCCGGGCGCGGACCGGGGACGACTTCGCGAAACAGCTTGAATACGAACCGGTCGCCGAAACGAATGGACGAATTGACTTCCGAAGACGGCATCACTGCCGGGTCTAGATTGGGATGCTTTTCGCCCCAGAATTTGCGGAACAGCCGGTTACGCACGACAGTAGCCGATCCTTCTTCTCCGGCGAAGTGCTTGCGCCGGGCGAAAGCTTCCAGAATCGCCGTGGCGAATTCCGCGCTTGCCAGAGCGTCGTAGAGCAGCACCGCGGGGCCTTCCGCTCCCGCGCTGATTTGGGCGATGGAACATCCGGGATGGCTGGTTTGGATCTCGCGCACTTCCCCCAGCGGCGCGGTTCCGAGCGCCAGAACATAGGTTTCCGGGGCGCCGCTGGTGTAGTCGATCCAGACCAGCAGCAGCACGTATTTCCTAGGGACGATCGGAATCACCTCCAGAATCCGGAAGGACCGGATCCGCCGGTTTCTGCTGCGGAACCAGCGCTGGGTGGCGACGTAGCGCGGGAGAACAGCGGCGATGCTCGGACGCATATTCGGCTCCCACATGCGCTCGAGCGAAGCAACCAGAACCACGGGAAGCTCGGCCTCGCTGATCTCGGAGCGCGGCGAGGACACCTCCGCGGTCACTTTTCGCGGCTCCAGCGTGAACCAGAAGAACGAATTGGAACCCATTGTGAGCGGATAATAGCCCTCGCCGATTTCCGGAAAATCGGTGCGGCCAAACATCTCCACCGGCCTATGGCCATGGAATTTGTGCAGATTTAACTGCACCGCCTGCGGATAGCGCGAGAGATTGGCCACCACCAGGATGGTTTCCTCCTGATAGCGGCGGAAATAGGCGAGGACGCGCGGATTGGTGGGTTGGAGGAACTCGATCGTGCCGCGGCCGAAGGCTTTGTATTGCTTGCGCAGCGCGATCAGGCGCTTCATCCAGTTCAGCATCGAATTGGTATTGTCTTCCTGCGCCTCGACGTTGATGGTCTCGTAGTGATAGGCCCAGTCGATGTTGACCGGAAGATAGAGTTTCTGCGGGTTTGCATTGGAGAAACCAGCGTTACGATCGGGACTCCATTGCATCGGCGTGCGCACCCCATTGCGGTCGCCCAGATATACGTTGTCGCCCATGCCGATCTCGTCGCCGTAATAAAGCACCGGGGTGCCCGGCATGGAGAACAGCAGGGCGTTCATCAGCTCGATTTGGGCGCGGTCGTTTCCAAGCAGCGGCGCGAGGCGGCGTCGAATGCCCAGATTGATGCGGGCGCGCTGATCCGAGGCGTAGACGCGGTACATGTAATCGCGCTCGTCGTCGGTCACCATTTCGAGCGTCAGCTCATCGTGGTTGCGCAGAAACAGCGCCCATTGGCAGGTTTCGGGGATGGCCGGCGTGCGGCTCAGGATTTCGACAATGGGAAGGCGATCCTCCAGCCGCAACGCCATGAACAGACGCGGCATCAGCGGAAAGTGGAACGACATGTGGCATTCGTCGCCATTCCCAAAATAGGCGACCGCATCTTCGGGCCACATATTGGCTTCGGCGAGCAGCATGCGGTTGGGATGGGTAGCGTCGAGGTGCTGGCGCAGCTCTTTCAGGAAGGCGTGCGTTTCGGGCAGGTTCTCGCAGCTTGTTCCCTCCCGCTCGTAAAGGTACGGGATGGCATCGAGCCGGAAGCCGTCCACACCCATTTCGGCCCAAAAATCGAGCGTGCGCATGACTGCGCGGCGCACCAGGGGATTATCGTAGTTCAGATCCGGTTGATGCGCATAGAAGCGGTGCCAATAGAAAGCCTTGGCCAGGTCATCCCAGCGCCAATTCGATGGTTCGAAATCGCTGAAGATAATGCGTGTGCCGGCATATTTTGCCGCCGAATCGCTCCAGACGTAGAAATCGCGCCAACGCGAGCCGGGTTCCGCTCTGCGCGAGCGCTGAAACCAGTCGTGCTGATCGGAGGTGTGATTGAGGACCAGTTCCGTAATCACGCGCATCCCGCGGCGGTGTGCTTCTTTCAGGAAAGTCTGGAAATCGCGCAAGGTTCCATAGGCCGGGTGGACGGTTCGGAAATCGGAGATGTCGTAACCGTCGTCCTTCCAGGGCGAGGGAAAGAAGGGTAGCAGCCAGATGACCGTGACGCCCAGGTCTTCGAGGTAATCGAGTTTTTCCGCAAGTCCGCGGAAATCGCCGATGCCGTCCGCATTGCTGTCGCGGAAAGCGCGGACGTGGACCTCATAGATGATCGCGTCTTTAAACCAGAGCGGCTGGTTTTGCAGTCCACCGGAAAATTGCGAAGGCATACCGTTTTAGGAGCGTATTCGATAGCATTGTGGCATGGAAGCACACACTCCCAAGCGGCTGGCCATTGAGAAGTTTGTTAAAGGGCAGGGAAAGACAAGCGAGGTGCGCGTGCGCATCATCGACCAGAAAGATAATCCCATCGTGCGTCTGGAGACCGGAGAGCCGAGTCAGGCTGTTAAAGCCTTAGAGGTGCACACGAGGCAAGTAGTTTTGGAGAACGACGAGATCGACGCAAAGACCAAAGAGATGGTCCGGCGGTGGCTGGCGTCGCTCTAGCTTACGAAGCGGAATCCCTACCGTTATCCTTTCTTGCCGGTTTCTGCCGGTTGGCGGGCATCCGAATGGCGGCATGGCAGCCCCAAGGGCTGCTCTACGAAAAAAAATCAAGAGAAAATTGTCGAACCGGCAGTTTTCGCATTGACATGCAAGGGTGAAAGCCGGAACAATACGTTTGAGAAATGTTTTTTAAGCCCCAACACGTGCACTTCGTGGGAATCGGGGGCATCGGGATGAGCGCCATCGCGGAAGTTCTGCTCACCCTGGGTTACGAAGTGTCGGGGTCCGACCTCAAGCTTTCTCCGACGACCGAACATCTGGCGCAAATGGGGGCCCGCATCCATATCGGACACCGCGCCGAAAACGTTGCCGGAGCCAAAGCCGTGGTCGTCACTTCGGCGCTCGACGCCACGAATCCGGAAGTAGCCGAGGCGCGCCGGCTCCAGATTCCGGTGATTCCGCGTGGCGAGCTGCTGGCGGAGCTGATGCGCCTGAAGTTCGGCGTCGCCATCGCGGGCAGCCATGGCAAAACCACAACCACCTCGATGGTCGCCTCCGTCCTCAACGCGGGGGATATGGATCCGACGGTGGTCGTAGGCGGCAAGGTTGCGGCGATGCAGGGATCGAACGCGCGCGTGGGCAAGAGCAGCATCCTGGTGGTCGAATCGGACGAGAGCGATGGATCGTTCCTGAAACTCGCGCCGATCGTCGCCGTGGTCACCAATATCGATCGCGAACATCTCGACCACTATCCATCACTCGAAGACGTGCGCGCGGCCTTTTTGGACTTCATCAATAGAGTCCCGTTCTACGGCGCGGCGATCCTCTGCATGGAAGACGAAAACGTGCAGCAGATTTTTCCGCGAGTCACACGGCGCAGCGTCACCTACGGTCGCGTGGCGCAGGCGGATCTGGAAATTGAGGACGTGGAGCTCGGTCCCGACGCCGGCGACTTTTCCGTCCGCCGGCGCAGCGGACCTCTGGGCCGCTTCCACGTTGGCGTCCCCGGCATCCACAATGTTCTGAACGCAACCGCCGCCCTCGGCGTTGGGCTGGAAATGGACGTGCCTCTCGCCAGCATTCGCGAAGGCCTGGCGGCGTTTTCCGGCGTGGACCGCAGATTCACCGTCCGCGGCGTGGTCCATGGCGTGACTGTGATCGACGATTACGCGCACCATCCCACCGAGGTCAAAGCTACGCTGGCTGCTGCGCGGCTCTCTCCTTATAGCCACATCCGCGTTTTGTTCCAGCCGCACCGCTTTTCCCGCACCAAGCACCTGGGTGAAGAATTCGCCACCGCCTTCCTTCTGGCCGACGATCTCTACCTGCTGGACATTTACGCCGCTTCCGAGCCGGCCCTGGACGGCGTGACTTCGCCCGCGCTCTTGAAAAAAATTCGGGCGCATGGGCACCGCTCCGCGCATTACGTAGCCACGCTCGAAGACGGCATCGACGCTATCGCCGCCGCCGCCCAGCCCGGCGATGTCATTCTGACGCTCGGCGCCGGAAATGTCTCGCAGGCTGGGGCGAAGATTGTCGAGAAACTCCGGGCAACGGCGCCCGAAAGGCGGAGGGCTTAGCTTGGCGCGCCGGCAGCAGCAACAACTCGGCCTCTTCCAACCGTTTGCCGAAGTACACTGGGTGCGCTTCTCGATCTGGGTCGGGGCGGGCATTGTGCTGCTGTTCCTCGTGCTCCTCGCCTGGCGTCACACTGAGGAGTTCCTCATCAACGATCCGCGATTCATTCTCAGCGAGCCGGACGATTTTGCTAACGCAAGCACGAGCCTCACGATCGAGGGAGTTCATTATGCGTCGAAAACTCGCATCCGAGAGGTGTTCGCGCAGGATCTGGGCCGCAGCCTGTATCTGGCGCCGATTCACAAACGCAGGAAGGAATTGCTCGATCTCGCCTGGGTAAAGGACGCGACCGTTTCCAAAGTCTGGCCAGACACCCTGCGCGTGACCATCCACGAGCGCGTGCCGGTCGCCTTCGTGCACCTGCCGCCGCGCAAGAACGGGAGTTCGGAATTTGCCTTGATCGACAAGGACGGCTATATTCTGCGGCCGCGCGTGCCGGCCAAGTTCACTTTGCCTGTCATCGAAGGGATTTCGCAATCGCAGCCAATCGAGAATCGCCGCGCCTGCGTCGGGCGCGTGATGGAGATGCTGCAGGAAATCGGCCCGCTCGCAGGGCGGATTTCCGAAATAAATGTGAGCGATCCCGACAACCTGGTCGTCGAAGAGCATATGGGCAATCGTGTATTGAGCCTCGAGTTGGGCGACGAAAACTATCGCGAGCGTTTGAAGAATTTTCTGGCCAATTACAGCGCAATTGAAGCGCGGCGGCCGGAGGCCACGATTTACGATCTGCGCGTAGACGGCGTGATTACGACGAGGGGAGGCCGGAACGATGGCCGGTAAAGCGAAACTGGCGGCAGGGCTGGACTTGGGCAGTACCAGCACGCGCGTGGTCATTTGCACGCTTGAAGAAGAGAGCCTGAAATTTCTCGGCTACGGCGAAGCGCCGGTGCAAGGATGGACCCGCGGCCGGCTTACCGATCGCGGCGCGCTGACCGAAAGTATCCAATTTGCCCTGCACGAGGCCGAGCTGCGCGCGCAGGCGTCACCCGAATCGGCGGTCATCGGTGTCGGCGGCTCGGTGGCGGGCGTCAATAGCCGTGGCGTTTACGAATTCGGCAGGCGCAGAAATGTCGAGCCGGACGATCTGCGCTACGCGGTAGAGCTCGCCGCGCGCGTGCGTTTAGAAGAAGACCGGCAGGTGCTGCAGGTCTGTCCCCAGGATTTCACGTTAGACGGGCGATCCGGTTACCGCAATCCGAAAGGCATCCTTTGCGCTCGGCTCGAAGCCAATGTTCACGTCGTCACCACCTCGATGCAGGAGCATCAGGCTCTCATCGACGCGGTTCACCAGGCGCATTTGGGGGTGGACGAATCGGTCTTTGAAGGCGTCGCCGCGGCGTATGCCGCCGTGCTGCAAGAGGATCGCGCGCGCGGAGTCGCGGTCATCGACATCGGTGCGCAATCGACGCATCTTGCCATCTACGACGGCGAGGCGCTGCTGCTCGCAACCGCCATTCCCATCGCTGCCGATCACATGACGCGCGACATCTCCTGGCTACTCAAGATGAACTACGAAGACGCTGAGGGCCTGAAGCGCGAATACGGCTGCGCCACCACCGGCCTCGCTTCCGATCACAGCCTGATCGAGATCCCATCTGCCGAAGGGCGCGCCATGCGCGAAGCCCCGCGCCGCCAGTTGAACGAAATTCTGGAAGCCCGCGCGGAGGAGATCTTCGACCGCGTCTACTCCGAGATCCTACGCGTCGGCATGGAGCAGTCATTGCTCGAAGGTGCTGTGCTCACCGGCGGCGGCGCGGCGCTGCCCGGCATGTGCGATGTTGCCGAGCGCGTCCTGAACTGCCAGGCGCGCAACGGGCTGGCCACCGGCGTCGCTAACTGGCCGCAGCAACTGGACAACCCGGTTTGGACCACGGCGGCCGGCCTCGCTATGTACGCAGGCCGGCTGAAATTAAAACGCGACTGGAAGCGGGCGACGGGGTTGGCGGCTCTACTACTGAAATAGACAAGTTCTCGTGTGCGGAAAACAAGGAAGAGAGGTAAACCATGGCGGATGAATTGAACGATTTGAAATTTTTGATTGAAGAAGAAGTACAACTCGGAACCAAAATCAAGGTCGTCGGAGTAGGCGGAGGCGGGTCGAACGCCGTCGGCCGCATGCTCCACGAGGGGCTAAAAGGCATAGAATTCTATGTATTGAACACAGACAAACAGGCGCTGATCGCTTCTCCGGCCTCGAACAAGCTGGCGATCGGCAAAAAGCTGACCAGCGGTCTCGGCGCAGGCGCCGATCCGTCGGTTGGGCGCCAAGCGGCGCTCGAAGACACCGAACAGATCATCGAGATGCTCGAAGGCGCCGACATGGTGTTTGTGACGGCGGGCCTCGGCGGTGGAACCGGAACCGGCGCCGCACCGGTGGTCGCTTCGCTGGCCAAGGAATTGAATGCGCTGACGGTGGCGGTAGTCACCAAGCCGTTCTCTTTCGAAGGTCCACGGCGCATGCGGCAGGCCGAGCGCGGTTTGTCAGAGCTCGGCGGAAGCTGCGACACCGTCATCAGCGTACCGAACGAAAAACTGCTCGGACTGGCGCCTAAGCGCACCAGTATTTTCGAAGCCTTCCGGCTAGCCGACGACGTGCTGCGTCAGGCGGTGCAGGGCATCGCGGACATTATCACCACGCCCGGCATCATCAACCGCGATTTCTCCGATATCCGGACGATCATGCTCGGCATGGGTTACGCCATGATGGGTACCGCGATCGCCTCGGGCGAAAACGCTCCACTGGAGGCGGCGCGCAAGGCGATCAACAGTCCTCTGATGGAAGAAGGCGGCGTGCGCGGCGCGCGCGGCGTGCTCATCAACATCACCGCGTCGAGCAATCTCGGCATCCACGACGTGAACGAGGCCTGTAACCTCATCCGCACCGCGACCGAGAACGACGACGTGCAGATCAATTTCGGCGTAGTTGCCGATGAAGCCATGGGCGAAGATGTAAAAATCACCGTAATCGCCACCGGATTCCAGCGTGACTCGCTGCCCGAAATCGAACGGCGCAACCCGCATTTCCCATTTACCATCGCGAGTACGCCACATGCATCGGTAAACGCGGCGCCTCAGCCGGAATCCGAACCGCTGGCCGCCACCGAAAACGGCCACCGCGCCGAACCATCGGCCGAAGAAGCACCGCCCCTCGAAAACGACTACGAACTGCCAGCCATACTGCGGAAGCAGAGGAGGCTGGTGCAGTAGAAGGTTCGTCAGTCCGCAGCCGGGTTTTTCAAGGCCCGGCTGCGCGAACCGGCAGTCGATCTATTCCCCCGAAAACTTGAAGATCGTCGTGGATTGGAATCGCTCGCCCAGTTTTAAATCCGTGCGCGGGAACTTCGGCTGGTTCGGCGAATCGGGGAAGTGCTGTGTTTCGAGACAAAACGCCGCCCGATAGCCGTACACTTTCCTGTTCTTTCCCGTGACCGTTCCATCCAAATGGTTGCCGGTATAAAACTGCACGCCGGGTTCCGTGGTCAGCACTTCCAAAATGCGGCCCGACTTCGGATCGGAGACTCGAGCGGCCGGCGCCAGATCGTGCCCGTCTCGCAAAGCAAAATTGTGGTCGTAGCCGTCCCCGAGGCGAAGCTGCTCATCCTCGTCGCCGATATGCGTCGCGATGCGCGTCGGTTTTCTGAAGTCGAACGGCGTGCCGGCCACTCCCTTCAGTTCTCCTGTGGGAATCAGATGTTCATTAACCGGGGTAAAGCGTTCGGCGAAAATCGTAACTTCGTGGTCTAAAATGTTTCCGCCCCCCTGCCCAGTCAGATCGAAATAAGAATGATTGGTCAGGTTCAGGACCGTGTCTTTATCCGTCATGGCGCCATAGCCGATCCGCAGTTCGTTCGCATCGGTAAGTGTGTAAGTGACGATCACGCTCAGGTTTCCGGGATAGCCTTCTTCGCCGTCCTTACTTAGATAAGACAGTTCGACTCCGCCGCTTTCGCCGCTTGCCGCTTCTTTGGCCTTCCACAAGACTCTATCGAAACCGCGCAACCCGCCGTGCAGCGAGTTCTCGCCATTATTGCGGGCCAGCCGGTAAGTGACGCCGTTCAATTTGAATTCGGCGTTCGCAATGCGGTTGGCATAACGGCCGACCAGTGCGCCGAGGTAGGGGTTCTTCTTCCAATATCCATCGAAGGTGTCGAAGCCGAGTACAACGTCTTCGAATTTGCCCTGCCGGTCGGGCACGTGCAACGAAACGAGGCGTCCGCCGAAATTGGTAATCGTGGCTTCCATCCCGTTCGCATTGCGCAGAGTAAAAAGGTCCACGGGATCGCCTGTAGGAAGCGTCCCGAAATTCTTTCTGGAGACTCGATCTAGCATCGTTCTGGTGTTTCCGCGCCCTCAGTGTACCAGCCACTACACTTTAACTTCGCCACCCGTTTAGAGGTCGCTTACGCTTCCGGCTCGGTTGGGTCACCGAGATTCAACTGAGAGAATTGATCTTTTCGATGGCTCCGCGGGCTTTCGTTAGCAGTTCCCGAGCGCGCGCTGCACCAATTCGACCACGCCTTCACCGCGCTCTCCAGCGGTCACAAAATCCGCTTTGGCTTTCAATTCAGGGATTGCATTTGCCACCGCAATCCCGCAACCGCAGCCAGCCAGAAGCGGCTCGTCGTTTTCTCCATCACCTACGGCAATCACTCGGTCCGGAGAAAGGGCGAATCCAACGAGCGCAGCCTTTAGTCCCATCATCTTATCCACGCCCGGCGGCAGCATCATAACGGAGTCTTTGTTATAGATAAGCTGCAAATCCAGCCGCGCATCGCGGATTGCGTCAACAACTTCGGGTTCATGCTCGCGCCAGACTGCGACTATTACTTCGCCAACGGTAATGTCCTTCACTCCGCGCTTGCGCAGTTCATCAACTAAGTGGTCCGGATGCCCGCTCGACAGTAACGTTTTCTTCTTTGTCCGAGTATCGAAAAGCACGGGGCCGTTCTCGGCAACGATACAATCGAACAAGCTCCACCGAGGAAACAGCCGTTCAATCTCCTGTAATAATCTCCCCGTAACCAGAAAGAGCCGCCTGCCGGAATCTCGCAATCGTTCCAACGCGCGCACCGTCGCCGCATCCACTACGCCTCGATGCGCAATCGTACCGTCGTAATCGCAGGCGAGCGCAAGACTGGCCCTGAGGTTACAAATCGACACAACGAATTTAAGATAGCTCATTCGATTCCGTTGCCGCGGGATTCGCCGCATACACCCAACGATCCGCAACCAAAAAGTTTACCGCCGAGCAGAGTGCGATAGCTCCGGCGGCCGCCGGCAAGACGGGAGTTTTGAGCCATTCCACGAGGCAGTAGACCAGGGCCGTATTTCCGAGCAGCGATACCAAACCGTTTCCGGTGTGAAATCGCCAAAGCCGCACCGCCGCTTGCCCAGCGCTTTTGAGCCTGCGGTCGCGCCAGGTGAATCGCTCATGCCAGAAAAAATTGTGCAAAATCGCGATCTCGACCGCAAGCGCGGCAGCCGCAACCCCGGGCAGCCCGAAGCATTCCGTCAGCAAAGAAACCAGAAGCAGTTGCAATATCGCCCCCATCAAGCCCACCAGGCTGAATCTGCCGAATCGGAGACATCTCCCGGCCGGCTTCATGGCAGGGTTTCCTCTCGATAAAGCAACGCGGTGTGGCGGAGTGTAATTAGTAATCCCATGACCGCCATTCCGGCAATCGCCACCGCGCCTGCAACATCGAACAGCAGATATTGCCGTCCCGCGATATGCAGGTACGGATGGATTGCTAACGTGACGTTCCCCGCGACAAGCAGGATCCGAATTTCGGTAGGACCGAAGATGCCGTGTGAAAGATGAAAACGTCCGATCGTATACGTGGCAAGATAGCTCTCGATAGAGAGCACGTAGAAACACACGAGCATCCCCACCGCTATCTGCCAGTGCAGGTATCCGGAGCAGCCGAGCCCGGAGACCAGAGCCAGCGCGCCCAGCATATCGGTTAGGTGATCCACGTAGAATCCATAGCGCGGGCGCTGGCGGTTGCGAACCCGCGCCAGCGTGCCGTCGAGGCTGTCCCCAAGCCAGTTGAGCGCCAGGAAAAAGTTCACTAGCCACAAAGCGCGCGGGTCGTGCGATGCGAAACCGTATGCCGCGCCGGCTAATAGCTGCGAGGCAAACGCCAATGCGGTCAAATGATCGGGATGGATCGCCGCCGGTGTCCGGTGCGCCATCCATACCAAGAGGCGCTTTTCGAGTCCAGCGGTCAGCGCCTGGTGAATCCGCGGTGCGGTCATGAACTCACCTTTCGCCTGAACCACGGGTCGCGCGCTCATTGCAGTGTCTCCTTTCGGGCGCCTGCCAGCGCGTCTTCGGTTGCCCTCAACGTGAACTGCAAAGACGTCCGGGGCAGGTCCTCAATGATGGGTTCGATCAGCCAGCCGAGGCCCCAGGGCACACTCCGCGTGAGCGATACGGCTTCGCATTCCATAAGCAATCCATGGCGCCACTGGATGAAGCTCCAGTACGAATTCAAGTTCCAGAGAAAACCATCCTCCTGCCCCGCGGCCAGTCTCCGCTCGTGCGCTGTTCCGGGTTGGTCGATTTGCCAAATATGCGTACTGCGCGAAATGCTATAACCTCGCGTACTCGCCGTCAGCGCCGTTTCGACGCGGTATTCGGCATCGAGCACGATCGTGATTGCCATCTGCTGCTTGAATCGAATTTCTACCATGGCAAACCTGCCGTGCTGTGCCAATACTCGGGCTGAGACCACCTCTGGCGCGTAATACCGGGGGAAATGCTTGTAATCTCGCAGGACCGCCAGCATTTCCTTAGCTGTTGCGCCCGGAACAAAAGCTTGTCCACGCCAGTGATGCATCAGTGCCCCGTGCACTGTCCAAGTCCCGCCATGCACGGGCTCAATCCGCAAGCCTCCGGACAGAAGATGGCGCTCGGCGTCGGTTCGCTCAGGCCGCTCAAGGTTGAGGACGGCGAGGTAAGTACCGGGACTGGCGTGCTGCCTGCCCAGACGCATCTCTAGACGAGCCACATAACTTGCGTATGCTCGTTCGGCAGCCGCCGATGGCCGCATGGCCGAACAGTGGCTTGCGATCAGCAGCAATGCTGCCGCCGATCCTGTTCTCAATCGCATGATTCACCTCCGTGCCCGAATCATGCGCCGAGGTCCGGGCCAAGCGCAATGCATTGCCGCCTCAAACCGTCCTCATTTGCGTCGCATCGTGCAACACGTTGAATGCAAAAGGGGTTATAGTGAGTTATCTCATGGCCATGCCGGCGTGCAAGACGGTGCGAATATTTCGCTTTGGCGTGTTTGAGCTGGACGAAGCGGCCGGCGAGTTGCGCAAAAGCGGCATCCGCATCAAGCTCCACTCGCAGCCGTTTCAGATGCTGGTTATGCTGCTCGAAAGACATTCGCAGGTGGTCACACGCGAAGAAATGCGGGAGCGGCTCTGGGGGCGGGACACGTTCGTGGACTTTGACCATGGCCTGAATGCTTCCGTGAACAAAATTCGCGACGCACTGAACGACTCCGCCTCCCAGCCCCGGTATGTGGAAACAATTCCCGGCAAAGGCTATCGCTTCGTGGCGCCGGTGACGGTGGTGGCGCCTGTGTCGAACGTGTCGGAGCCCACGGCTGCCGCCTCAGCCGCCGCGGAGTCTGCCCGGGTCACGGAAAGCCCGTCGGGGGCATCGGTTGGCGCTGTTCTCGCCGCCCCGCACGAGCTTCCTGCCGCGCCGCGCAAGCTGGTCCGCACTCTGCTGCTGTTGGTGCAGGCGATGTATCTGGCGTTCTACCTGGGAGCGCTTGCGAATCTTAAGGAGATCCACGATATTTTTTGGGATGCAAGACTGTTCCCTCCGGCGGCGCTCATGACGTTGCTGATCACAACCGCAGCGACCATGATTCCGGTCCGGCTGTACATCGCCGCCGCCGTTAGCTTCGATGCGGCGCAGCTTCCGGAAAAATTCCGCAAGCTCTTTCCCGCGCTTTTGCTGCTGGACCTTTTATGGGCGCTCTCGCCGCTCCTTCTTATCCATCACATAAGCATCGGTCTCGCCCTGGGACTGAGCGCTGCGCTCATCTATATGCCGTTTGTCCAGCGCTCACTCGTTCTCATGTATGCGCGGAAGCGATGAAGCGAACGGCTAGCTTCAAGGTTGCACATAGGCCGAACTTACCGAGCGGAACCTTGTCGCTGTTAACTGAAGCGCAAAAATTGCCAGTGCGTCGAAGATCGCGATAGACAAACCTGTTCCGATACCCCAGATATTGGCGGTCTTGCCCACTGCCCACGGTAACAGCATTCCGCCGCACAGTGCGATTCCCATCAAAATGCCAAAAACCGTTCCGGAATAATTCGCATAGGAGGAGCCGGCGATCCCCAGCACCGTTGGAAAGATTGCGGCGATACTGAAACCAAGCAGGATAACCGCAACCGCCGCCACCGGAACCGACGGCGCAAGCAGCAGGAAGACCAGGCTTCCCGCAACCGCTAGCGCGCTCACCAGAATCAAGGAAGCGCCGCTCTTCCGCAGTGTCACTCGGCTCAAAATAACCCGGCCGATCATCAACGCTCCCCAGTAAGAGCCCAGCAGGTAAGAAGCGGTCTGCACACCTGCACCTAACGCTTTGGTCAGATAGGTCGTTAAGTACCCGCCGATGATAAACTCGTTTCCCGATTCAAAGAACAGCAGGAAAGCAAAAGCCAGCACCAGCGGCTGCCGAAGGAAGTGCAAAATCTCCGGGAAAGAGACGCCTTTGCGCTGCCTCGGCTCAGGAAAGCCGAGCGGGAAACTCAGAAACGTTGTAACTAAGGTCAATCCAAGGGCAATCGATAAGATACTCGCGAATCCTATATTGCGCAGCAGCGAACCAATGGTGAATGGAATGAAGAGCGCACCGAAACCGAAGAATACCCCAAGGATATTCAACTCTGCGCTCTTCCTTCGCTCGTCTTGATGGAGGTCCGCGATCAGGGTGTTGGTCACCTGATTCAATGCGCCGCCGCCAATACCTAAAAGCAGGAGGGCAACCACCAGGCCGCCGAACCGGCCGGCTTCGGCGATCAGTCCCAACGCTCCGGCCACGAACAAAGGGCCGATCACCAGCGGCGGTTTGTGTCCGAACCGGTCTATGGCCGGGCCCAGAGCGAGCGACGTCACCAACATGGCGGCGTTCATCGCCAGAAACAGTTCTCCCGCCTGGGAGAGATCGAAATGAATGCGGCGCGCCAGCAGCGGAAGCACCGCGCCGAGTACGGCCATGACGATGCCGAAGCCGAACATGCCGGCATATGCGGCTCCGCTCAGCCAGCCGCGGTGGATTTTTTCGCTCACTGGCAGCCGCGCGAGAACAAGGCTTTTGTGAAGGATTCAAACACTTTTTGGTTATGGTTCTTCTCTATGCCGGGCACGTTGGGAGAAACAAAGGTTTCCGGGACGTGTCCTTTAGCCACCAAACGCTCGCCGGTCTCGGCAACCAGCGCCATCGCGACAAATACGGCAGCTATGGTCGATCCGGCCGCCACGTTTTCCGGCCGGCCGATATCCACTTGCGCATCTTCAGGAGCTACGCAGTTATCGATAGCGATATCCGCGAGATCGGGCAGCTTCTTTCCACTTGAGTGCTTCGCTTGCGCAACTCTGGCGTTTGCGAGTGAAGAAACTGTAACTACGGTCAGCCCCTTGTTCTTCGCGTACATGGCCGCTTCAATGGGAGCGGCGTTGAGGCCGCCGTGCGAAAAGACCACCATGATGTCGCCCGGTTCTAGCGGATAGCTTTGCAGAAAGACTTCGATGTAGCCTTCGCGCGTTTCAAGCCAGAGCAGCTCGCGCGCGCCGCCTGGCCCCACAACATTCGTCCACATCAGGCGTGGATCGTAAAGCGGAAAAAATCCGACGAAGCTGCCGTAGCGAGGAAAGATATCCATAACCGGAATAACTGAATGGCCGCTGCCGAATAAGTAGACTCGCTTGCCCTTCGCAATCGCCGAAGCCATCGCGGCGCCGGCTTTTTCGATTTGGCTCTTTTGTGCCGTATGGATATTCGCGAGAACTTCGGATATCTTTTCGTAGTATTTGGTAATAGACATAATTAAATTCCAAGCGCCAAATGCGCCGCTCCGAGCAATCCCGCATCTTCTCCCAAGGCACTGATCTCGATGCGGACTTGCCGCGCAGCGACCGGCTGCGCCCATTCCTCCATGGTTTCCCGGATGATATCGATAAAGAGATCCGCCGCTTGCATCAATCCTCCGCCCAGGATAATCATCCCGGGATTTAACAGACTTACGATATTGGCGATGCCTAAGCCAAGGTATCGCGCCGCTTCGCGGAGGGCGTTTTGCGCGCGAGCGTCGCCGTTTCGCGCGGCCGCTATCGCTTCCTCCGCGGTAACTGTGCCAGCATGACGCGCCAAAGCAGGTCCGGCCGATTCCGCTTCCCAGCAACCCACTTCTTTGTAACGTTCTTTTCGCTCGGGATTCAGTGCGAACCATCCCACGGCCCCGGCAATATCGGAGGCACCTCGTACTAAATGGCCTCCGGAGATGATCCCGGCGCCAATACCCGTTCCTACGGCAAGATAGACACAGTCGCTGATTCCACTCGCAATTCCCATCCACTGTTCGCCAAGCACATACCCGGCCCGGTCGCTATCGATCACTATTGGCATGTTCAGCCGCTTTTCGAGCTCGGCGCGCAGCGGTACTTTTCGATCGCCCCAAAGGTTTGGCGCCCAGACGCAACCGCTATCGGAAAAATAGATGCCGGGAACGACCATACCTATCTTCCCGGCACAAGCGGCAGCTTCTCCCGCCTGACGAATCGCTTGCTCAATCTGATCGATGGTTGCGCGCGGCTCGTCGCGGAGCGTTGCAATTTTCTTGCGGTAACCGATCTTACCCAAGCGATCTACAATCGCACTGGCTAACTTAGTTCCACCCAAGTCGATCGCAATCGCACAGTCGTTCCTGTCCATTTCAGCTTTCGAGGCCAAATACCCAGATTTCACCACCCGCCAGATTCTTCTGAAAGGCGGTTTGGCCGTTTTGAGTCTGAAAAGGAACCGCGCTCTCTTCCATCAGAAGGCTCGCCTGGCGTACCTGCCAGGGAAGCTTCAGCGAGACAGTGGCATCGGCTGACTTTTTCGAGTGGTTGAAGACGAACACACTCTGCCTGTTGCTGCTTACGAGACGGCGAACTTCCAGCTCCGATGTGCCAGAGCCGGAAACGGTAACTTCCGGCGATACGCCGGCGGCTTCAGCCAGTGAAAGAAAGAATTCCTTGTTGGAATCGCCGGGATCTTTATGATAAGCGAGTGCGGCGAAAGATCCGATCAGGATCGCCTTTCCGCTGCCGAACGCGTGCTCCACAATCGCCGGTGTGCCATTGGCGAAACGCCCCACCACGCGCGCGCCGCCGAGCGGCTCCAATTCTTCGGCATAAGCGTCACCGGTTACCGTTCGGCCGTTTTCCAGTTTCATCTGCGGCTGAGCATCCGGCCGGATGAGCTTCTCTTTTGCGCCGAACACCTGATCGAGCCCGAAGCCGGGAATCACCGCGCTCGCAAAGCCGCGTTCGTCATTCCAGGCCAGCCGCGCTTCCGCTACCGCCGTCCCTCCACTGCGGATATAACGCTTCACTCCTTCTGCGACGTTTTTCGACAGCATGACCGGATAGGGCAGAAACAGGATCTTATATGGACCAAGCTTGTCCTTGACAACATCGCCGGTGTGTACAAAATCGACCGGAATCTGCTGTTCAAAAAAAGCGCGATGAAAGCCCATGAGCGAATCGCGTTCGGCGTTTCCGAGCTTCGAAAGCGACGACTGCGTGCCGCCCACCATATACGAGAGCCGGTTATACAGGATGGCCACTTCCGCCCGAGCAGGCTGTGCGCCGAGCAGATCCGAGGCGTGCCGACCGATCGCTTTGGCCACTTTCCCCGCCGCGCGGGCGCGAGGAGTAATGGTGCCATCCAGATTGATCAATCCGTAGCCGTTCGATTCGAATCCGGAGCTCATCGGATACCAGGCATAAATGGCAAACTCGCGCGCTCCATGGGAAACGGCCTGCCAGATCCAGAACTCTTCGTCATGCGAAGTTACCGGCTCAGCGATCCTCAAGCCGGTGGCGCCTTGGCCCGCTTGCAACTCGCCGATCCAAAAGCCTTTGCCAAAGCTGTGTCCGGCCGATCGCGTGAAATCGAGTCCCGCGGCCAGCATTTGATAGGGCCACGGGCGTACCGACTCGGAATGCTTGGGATAAAGCGAGGTGCCGTAAAAGTCGGCAGTAGCCGACATCTTCCAATCGTCCGGCTGGCCGTAACCGTCCGCGGGCGAGGTGAATAAGCCGGGTGCGGCTGCATGGCTCGTAATCGGGTGGGACTTATCCGCGGAGCGGATCGCATCCACGCGGGTTTTCAAATCGCCCGCCAGTTTGTCGGTGATAAACGCGCGCCAGTCGAGATAATCGGTATAAGACAGGATGGTGGGGTAGCGCGGCGGCTCCACTTCATGCCAGTTCACGAATCGCCTATACCAGGCAGCATTGATGGCGTCGAGATTCTTGTATTTATCTTTGAGCCAGTTACGAAACCGCGCTTGGCTGGAGGGGCAGTAGCAAAACTCCGGATTCTTTAAGTAAGGAAAGTCCGCCCAGTTGATGACGTGCGGCTCGCTCCATACGTCCCAGCCGCAAAGCGCGGAGGAACGGTTCGCCTCCCGCGAAAGCGCCTCCAGCATGCCCACAATTGCGCTGCGCACTCCGGGATGGTCGATGCAGTATCCCGGCGCGGATTGCGAAACGATCACCGCGCCGCTGCGATCGACAAATCTTCCCTCGGGATAAAGCTTTCCAACCCATTCCGGCGCGGAATCGGTGTAAATCTGAACAATGACGCGCAGCCCTCGCTCTTCGGCGAGTTTCATCAGGAGATCCAGGTTCTGGAACGAATACTGCCCGCGCGCGGGCTCGGCGCTGGACCAATCGATCCAGGTCTTAACGGTGTTAAACCCCAGGGACTGGATCTGTCCCAGTTCGTGACTCCATCGCTTGGCGCTGGTACTGTCGATCGGCTCCAGCATCGGCGCGCGCGCCTTGCCGCCGCTGTACCAGACCGCCGCGGGAAAGAAATGATCCGCTGCACCGTGGTCCTGCGATTCGGCCGCGAGCAGCGGACTGACTCCGACGGCCGCCGTGGTGCCCATGAATTCCCGTCGATTCATAATTCTTCATTAGGAACTATCATAATCACAGCAACCATGTCAATATATTAATTTGCGCATATGGTGAATATTCAATTGCCTGCCCCGGACCGTTGCCGGCCGGCCGGCTCTAAACCCAGCGCGGCGCGGACTTCTCTGGACCGCGGTAGCCCCGTCCCGCTGTTCGCTCAAATCACGCAAAAACTGCGCGAATCGCTGCAGCAGGATTTAAGATCCGGCCGCTTGAAACCGGGCGATTTTTTTATCACCGAGAAAGCGATTTGCGAGCAGTTCGGCGTCAGCGTCATCACCGCCAAGCGCGTGCTCGACGATCTCGAATCCGAAGGCGTGGTCGCGCGCCAGCAAGGGCGCGGAACGTATGTTGCGCCTTCGCGCGTCAGCCAGGTGCTCGATCATTTCTACCGCTTCGCCACCGGTATGGAGCAGCAGGGCTTTCACCCAACCTGGAAGAATCTGAAGATCGACGTGGCGCGGTCCGAAGCGAAGATTGCCAAGCCGCTCAATCTGGCACCGGGAGTGCGCGTGATTCGCCTGGAGCGGCTCCGTTTACTGAATGAAGAGCCGTATTTTTTGCAGACTTCGTACCTGCCCGAAAAACTCTTTCCCGGCCTCGAAAGAGAAAACCACGACGGGCTTGCGCTTTACGACATCCTGGAACAGAAGTACCACGTTCAGCCGGTGCATTGCCGCGACACGTTCGAGCCGGCCCTGGTGCATCGGCGGGAAGCGAAGCTGCTGCAAGTACCGGTGCGCAGTGCGGGTATGCTGCTCGAACGAATCGCTTACGATGCGGAAGGGAAGCCGGTCGAACTGTCGCGCGGCGTGATCCGAGGGGATCGCTGGCGGCTGACCGCGGATTTACGATGAGCCAGCGCTTTTCAGCAGGCGAAGAAGAAGACTAAGAGATGAGCACGCGGAGAGATTTCTTTGAATATTTGGGCGTTGGCGCGGCTGCTCTCGCGGCGCCCGCCGAGGCAACAGAGACCAGCGCCACTCGAAACATCATGTCCATCGCGGCGCATCCGGGAGATGCATTCTTCGCCATGGGTTTGCCCCTGGCGCTCGCCGCGCAGCGCGGCGGTCAGTGCGTCTTTTTCAGTCTTACTCTCGGCGGAAAAGGCTCTTCCACGATTCCTCCCGCCCGTTACGGCAAGCTTCAGCAACAGGCTTCGGAGGGCGCTGCAAGCATGCTGAAGGCTCGCGCATCGTTTCTTTCTTATCCGGACGGAGAAGTGCCCGTAAATGAGGAAGCGAAGTTCGCGGTGTGCGACCGGATTCGCGAATTCAAACCGGACATCGTCGTGACGCATTGGCGCAAGAGCATGCACAAAGATCATACGGCCTGCTATCGGGTGGTGAAAGACGCCATCTTTTACGCGGCGCTGCCGGCTTTCGCGCGCAAGCTTCCGGCCCACAGCGTTTCGAAACTATTCTTCGCTGATAACTCGGAAGATGCAACAGATTTCAAGGCGGATACTTACCTCGATGTTACTTCCGTTTTCGACCGCTGGTCCGAGGCCTGCGCCGTCTTCCCCATGTGGCACGGCGAAACCGGATTCCGCTACAACGATTACTACCGCAGCCGGGCTATCGATTGTGGTTGTCTCAGCGGATCGAAGTACGCCGTCGCGCTTATGTCGCCTCCCGAACAGCTCGTCCGGCACGTGCAATCGCTATAGAACGTCATCGAATCCTGGTAGACTGCGAAGTTGAAGAGACGTACATTACTCGGGCTGCTGGGTGTTCCGGTAATTAAGGCACTGGCGCAGGGCGTCTCCTCGCGGAACGTCAAGCCGACGCCGCGGGGCAAACCTTCGGGACTGCCTTGGGACGCTTATTTCGTGGATGTGGGGCAGCAGGGGGGCCTGACCGCGCCGCTGATCTACGGGCCGCCGGATCACAAGGACTATATTCTCGAAACCGTCGGCTGCGGCTGCGCCTTCATCGACTACGACAACGACGGCTGGCAGGACATCTTTCTGCTAAGCGGGACACGGCTCGACGGGCCCCCTCCGGGCACGACCAACCGCCTGTATCACAACAATCGAGACGGCACATTCACTGACGTGACGGAAAAAGCGGGGTTGCGGCGAGTCGGCTGGGCCTCGGCGGTTACGGTCGGCGATTACGACAACGACGGTTACGACGATCTTTTCGTTACCTATTACGGGCAGAACGTGCTTTATCACAACAACGGCGACGGCACGTTCACGGACGTCACCAGGAAGGCGGGGCTGATCGACGATGGGAAACATTGGAATTCGGGATGCACGTGGGTCGATTACGACCGCGACGGGCATCTCGACCTGTTCGTCTCGCGCTACGTCTATTTCGATATAAACAAGGTGCCGAAACCAGGCCAAAATCCTTACTGCAACTGGAAGGGCATTCCGGTGAACTGCGGACCGCGCGGCCTGCCGACGGACGTCCCGGCGCTTTACCACAACAACGGCGATGGAACTTTTACCGACGTCAGCCAGAAATCCGGCGTGGCCAAAGCGACGGGAAGCTATGGAATGACGGCGGTGGCCGCGGATTTCGATAACGACGGCTGGCCGGATATTTACGTGGCCTGCGATTCGACGCCGAGTTTTCTGTTCCATAACAACCACAACGGCACGTTTAGCGAGATCGGACTCGAGACCGGGGTTGCGCTGAATGAAGATTGCATGGAGCAGGCCGGCATGGGGCTCGGCATCGGCGATTACAACCTGGACGGCAGCCTGGACATCCTCAAGACGCACTTTGCCGACGATACGGCCGTGCTGTACCGCAACGACGGCAAAGGAAATTTCGAAGACGTGACCAACCCGGCTGGCTTGGGCGTGGAGACGCGCTTCATCAGTTGGGGCGCGTGCATGCTCGATCTGGACAACGACGGCTATCCCGATCTGTTCTGGGTTACCGGGAGCGTGTATCCGGAGATAGAAAAGAAGCTGCCGTCGTATCCGTTCAAAAGCCCGCGGATTATGTTTCGCAATTTACGCAACGGAAAATTCGAAGAACTGATGCACAAGGGCGGGCCGGGCGTGTTCGCACCGCATGCGAGCCGCGGCGCCGCTTTCGGCGACTTCGATAACGACGGCGACATGGACATTCTGATCATGAACATGAACGAGCCGCCCTCGCTGCTGCGCAACGACATGAAAGGCAGCAACGGTTCGCTGAAGGTCAAGCTGATCGGGACGAAATCGAACCGCAGCGCCATCGGCGCGCGTGTGACTGCGCACTATGGCGGGAAAATACAGGCGCAGGAAGTGCTCGCCCAGCAAAGCTTCTATTCAGCCAACGACCAGCGGCTGCACTTCGGCCTGGGGATGGCAAAACAGGCGGATATCGACATCCGGTGGCCGAGCGGTGCTGTCGAACATATCACGAAGATTCCGGCAAACCGGCTGATTACGGTGCGTGAAGGCCATGGCATCGTAAAATCGGAAACCTTTCGCAAAGCTTCCGCCTGACAATTCTACCCGACCGCGTAACCCACTGGGGCTTCTAGTGTCTTATGTAGTGGGAGATTTCACATGCATAAGTTAGCTGGATTACTGGGACTTGCGGCGATGCTGCTGATACCGGCCGGCTTGCCGGCCCAACAGAACGGCAACGATCAGACCTACGAGTCGTTCATTCGCGGGCCAGAGCAAGCCCATTTGATCAAGCAGGTACGGCACCAACTGATTATGCTTCCTTACTATACGATTTTCGACAGTCTGGGCTTTCGTGTAAACGGCGGCAATGTGACACTGGAAGGCGCGGTAACGAATCCGGTGCTGAAATCGAGCGCCCAAAACGTCACGAAGAGCGTAGAAGGCGTCACCAATGTTGTTAACAACATCAAAGTGCTGCCGGTTTCGCCGAATGACTGGCGAATCCGGCGGGCGGAATATCGCGCAATTTATGGAGATCCAGCGCTTTCAGCCCGGTATTGCTGCCAGGCGCTGCCTCCGATTCACATCATTGTGGATAGCGGGCACGTGACGCTGGAAGGCGTGGTGCAGAATCAGTTCGACAAAAACGTAGTCAACGTTCGGGCAAAATCGGTGCCGGGTGTTTTTTCCGTGGTGAACAATCTGCGAGTTGAAAACAACGGCAAGAACAAGAAGAAGCAGGGATAGATCCCGGACGCTTCGGCATCCGATGCCAGTATGATCGGATGAGGGATGCAGCGAGTCGATTTGTATATCAAGGTGGAGATCGAGCTGGACGAGAAAGAAAAGCCGGAGCGGGTGGCGGCGGAGATCTGCCGGCAGATCGAGAAACTGTACGTGGTGCGTTCAGCCGAGGTCTCGAACAGCATCAAGCATGAGTAGGCAACAGTGCCCCGTGCATGCGCAGAAGATAGGCATCCGTCATTCCGGCGAGGTAGTCGCAGACAATGCGCTGGAGCGGTGCATCGGCGAACGTATCCTCATGGGCTGCGGGGATGCGGTCCGGATGGGCCAACAGGAATTCGAATAGCTCTCGCATCTTCTCCAGAGCTTCGGCGCGCTCCTCGCGCAGTTTGCCCTCAGCGTAAACACGCGTGAGAAGCAGTGTTTTGATCTGACTGCGGATTTTGGAAGCCTGCGGGGTGAGCGCGGCGAGCCGATGGCCCAGTATGCGTACATCCTGTGCGGTTTCGACCCCAGCTTCCTCCGCTACGTCGCGAGTGCCTTCGATAAGACCGCCGATCAAAATATTGATGATCTGCCGCCGGATCTCCCAAAACTGAACTTGGCTGGAAGCGCCCGGAAAGGAAGCGGCAACCTGCTCGCGAAGTTCGGCGAAAGCCGGAACCGCCGCGCTTAAATCGTCCAGCGACAGCAGGCCGGCGGAAAAGGCATCGTCGATATCGGCGGTGTTGTATGCAATTTCGTCCGCCAGATCGATCAATTGCGCTTCGAGGGGAGGCCTCTGCCCCGGCAGGAATTCGCGCAGTTCCGGTTCGGTATCCGCGTTCACCTCGCGCGAATGCTTCACAATACCTTCGCGCACCTCGAACGTGAGGTTCAAGCCGGGAAAGCGGGCGTAGCGGTGCTCGAGCAGATCGACAATGCGCAGCGCGTGAACGTTGTGTTCAAAAGACATGCCGGCGCGCTTCATCTGCCGGTCGAGTTCGGCTTCCCCGGCATGGCCGAATGGTGGATGGCCGAGGTCGTGAGCGAGAGCCAGCGTTTCCGTGTACTCCTCGTTGAGGTCGAGCACGCTGGCCACGGTTCGCGCAAGCTGGGAAACTTCGATGGTATGCGTGAGGCGATTGCGGAAGTGATCGCAGAGATCGGGAGCGAAGACCTGTGTCTTGCCTTCAAGGCGGCGGAAGGCGCGCGAGTGGATGATGCGATCACGATCGCGCTGAAAATCGGTGCGGTAAGGATGGCGCGATTCGGGGTATTTGCGCCCACTCGCACTTCGGGTACCGAGGCGCAGACGGGCCAGCATGCGCGAAGCTACCTGGGCTGCGAAGACCCGACTTGATCGGCTGCGCGCGCCACGGCCGCACGTTCGTCAGGTGTCTTCAGCGATTGCAGCAGTTGCTTGGCGTGCTTCGGATTGTTCTTCATTTCCAGTTGCGCGAGCAGGATGTTCGCTTGCGCTTTCGAGACCAGGGCATTCGGGTTCTTCACGATCTGTTCGAGCAGGACCCGGGCTTCTGAAGACTGGTTTTCGCCCGCGTAAATCCGCGCCAGCGCGATACGCGCGAGTGGGGATACCGGGCTGCCCGAGTTGACGACCGCGCGCAGATCCGACTGAGCGGCCTTGGTATCGCCCTGCTGCGCTCTCAGGCTTCCGACCATATATTGGGCCATCCAACCCTCGCGTGTGCCGGCGTCCTTGGCGGCAACTTTTGAAAACGCCTTCAGTTCCGCCGCCGTCTTCGCCTGCTGAGTGGAAAACGTGCTAATGCCGTCGCGGGAGGGGCCAACCGGCTTGGCCGCAACGGCGAAAGCCGCGCGCAAGTCGCGCTGCCGCGCCGCATCGTGAGAGGAAGAATACCAATACCAACCGCCGGCGATGGCCAGCAAAATGATGACTCCGATGGCACACCGGATCACCAGCGTGCGGTTGGAGGAGGTATAGCCGACAAGGTCGGAGACCACGTCTGTGAAGTGGTCGTGCTTTAGTTGCTCTTTGAGTTCGTGACGGGTCAAAGAGAGGGTACTACCTTTCGTACGGGATTCTCGTTAAGGATAGCATTTTCTGGAATTCTCTGGCTTTGACTGGCTTCCGAAGGATGCCCCTCGCTAACGCTCGGGGTTCTGTCGGACCGTGCCTGACAGAACCCCGACCGTGAGGGAGGGGCAGGGCGGACTTTGGCTAGGCAACTAGGGGAAGGTAACTGGCGGGGTAGCTTGCGATTTTGCGCTCTCATAGCCTTTTTGGCTGACGGAGGAGACTTCATATCGATAGGTTTTGCCGTGCTCGACAGCCTGGTCCGCATAGGCCGGAAGGGTGAGCAGGCCGCCGACACGCGCGAAGGGAGCGCCGTTTACCGAGCGATAAACATAATAGCCTTTCAGATTGGCGCTCGAGACTCGCTCCCAGGAGAGCTCGATCGACGAGGGCGTGGCGAGCGCGGTAAGGCCGGTCGGGACCGCCCCGGGGAATGTATCGGCGTGCATCACGCGGACCGGCTGGGAGGGCAGACTTTCGGCCGCATCGAGGAGCGCGACGACCGTATAGGCATAGCGGGTATTCCACTGCGAGGTGGTGTCGAGGTACTCGGGTTTTTTGGTCGTACCGATCTGGATCGGCGCTTTGTCCGAGGGACCTTGCCGGTAGATATCGAAGTCCATGCCGGATTTCTCTTCGTGCCAGGTCAGCCGGTAACCGCCGGCTGTCGCCTCGGCCGTCACGACGGGCGGCTTCAACGGAGGGATCACTTTGAGGACGACGTAGTTCGACCATGGCGAAAAATGGTCCTTCTTTTTAATCGCGGTGCGCACGGCGACAGCGATGGTCTGTCCCACCCAGGCGGAGATCGGCTCAGCCGCCTGCATAGCGTGGTAGAGCGGGGCGTTCGGATCGTTGGGAGGCGGCGACGGGAGTTCGTGATGCTTTGCGGTTTGCGACCAGTGCGCGAAATTCCAGGGATGAACGACGGGACCGACGACCAGTTCGATCTTCGAGAATTTTTTGATGGCGCGGCCGTCGGTGGTGCGCGGCGGAGTGCTGAAGGAGACGCTGAGCTGGTCGCCGCGCTCGACGGCCTTAAGATCGGTAATCGCGTTGGGCAATAAAGGGGAGGGCGGGACAACAGGGCCGATGTAGCCGCACGAGGTGAGAGCAAGAAGGCAGATGCAGATTAGGAGGGCGGGCTTCAGCCCGCGCGGGCTGAAGCCCGCCCTCCAACGTGGCGCGTGGCCGCAACCAAGTCGAGCGTCGACCCGGCACGCAAGAGTGCGTGCGCTACGGAAAGTCTTGGATTTCAACGGGATTGGAGTGAAGTGGTAGGGCAGATTCACTACAGGATATACCTGCTGAGGTCCTGGTCCTTTACGATCTCGGCGAGCTGCTTGCGCACGTAGGTGGCGTCGATTCTGACGTTTTTCCGCTTCAGGTCGGGCCCCTCGAAGGAAACGTCTTCGAGAAGTTTTTCCATGATCGTGTGCAGACGGCGGGCGCCGATATTCTCGGTCGATGCGTTGACTTGCGCGGCAATGCGCGAAATTTCGACCAAGGCATCGTCGGTGAAGGACAACTTAATGCCTTCGGTTTCGAGTAGGGCGGTGTATTGCTTGACGAGGGCGGACTTCGGCTCTTTGAGGATGCGAATGAAATCGGCTTCGGTAAGCGATTTCAGCTCGACGCGGATCGGAAAGCGGCCCTGCAACTCGGGAATAAGATCGGAGGGTTTGGAAACGTGGAAGGCGCCGGCGGCAACGAAGAGAATGTGGTCGGTGCGCACAAAACCATGGCGCGTATTGACAGTAGTTCCTTCAACGATAGGCAAAATGTCCCGCTGCACGCCTTCGCGGCTGACATCGGGGCCATGGCCGCCTTCGCGCCCAGCGATCTTGTCGATTTCGTCGAGGAAAACGATTCCATTCCGTTCCACGCGCTCGAGGGCGATGCGCGTGACCTGGTCCATGTCGACCAGTTTCTGTTCCTCTTCCTGAACCAGATACTCGACCGCCTCAGAAACGCGCATATTGCGCTTTCGGGTGCGCGGGCCAAAGAGGCCGGGAATGACATCCTTGAGGTTGATATCCATCTCCTCGACATTGCCGTTGGTCGAGACCTCGAAAGTAGGCCCGCGCTCCTTGACGTCCACCTCCACCATGCGGTCGTCGAGTTTGCCGGCGCGGAGCTTTTCGCGGAGCTTTTCACGCGTGCGCTCGGCGCTTTCGCTCGATTCGGGCTGAGGCGGCATGAGCAGATCGAGCAATCGCTCTTCGGCCAATTGCTCGGCGCGGTCGGCAACCTGTTCGAGCCGCTCTTCGCGCACCATATCGATGGCGATGTCGACCAGATCGCGAATCATCGATTCGACATCGCGGCCGACGTAGCCGACTTCGGTGAACTTACTCGCTTCCACTTTCAGGAAGGGCGAATTGGCCAGCTTGGCCAGCCGCCGTGCGATTTCGGTTTTGCCCACGCCGGTCGAGCCGATCATCAAAATATTTTTCGGCATGACCTCTTCGGCCATTTCCGGATCGAGTTTTTGCCGCCGCACGCGATTGCGCAGCGCGATAGCGACCGAGCGCTTGGCGTCGCCCTGGCCGATGACGTATTTATCCAGTTCGGCCACGATTTCGCGCGGCGTAAGTTCGTCGAGCAGAGGCGTTTCGTCGGTAGATTGTTGGGGCAGATAGATCACCACTACGATAACTCCTCAAAAGAAACGTTTTCGTTCGTATAAATGCAGACGTCGGCCGCAATCTTCATGGCTTTTTCCACGATTTCGCGCGCTCCCAGGTTGGTGTTTTCGAGCAACGCGATGGCGGCGGATTTGGCATAGGAGCCTCCCGAGCCGATGGCGGCGATCGGGCTGTCGGGCTCGATCACGTCGCCGTTGCCGCTGACGATGAACATGTCGTGGAGATCGGCTACCAGCAGCAAGGCTTCGAGATGCCGCAGCATGCGGTCGGTGCGCCATTCTTTGGCCAGCTCGACGACGCTGCGCGCCAGGTTGCCGCTGTGCTGTTCGAGCTTCGATTCGAAGCGCCCGAAGAGTGCGAAGGCATCGGCGGTGGATCCGGCGAAACCGGAGATGATCTTGCCATTGAACAGACGGCGGAGCTTGTGCGCGCCGCCTTTCAATACCTCGTTGCCCATGGTGACTTGGCCGTCTCCGGCAAGTACGACTTTGCCGTTGCGGCGGACACAGAGGATGGTGGTGGAGCGAATTTTAGGTTGCATATGAGCCAAGCCGGGGGGCGGGCTTGAGCCCGCACGGAGCTTTAGCTCCGCAGCTCTGGTGCCGAGGACTGGCAAGTGCGGAGCTAAAGCCCCGCGCGGGGTGAACCCCGCCCCCCACGCTACTTCTCTTCGCCGGCGCGGAGCTGTTTCAAGCGCTCTTCGCGGCGGGCGGCGCGTTCGGCCGCGCGTTTGACCAGTTCCGAGCCGACCAGTTCGAGCTTGGCGGTTTCGGCGCCGTCGCCCTTGCGCCAGCCGATCTTGATGATCCGCGTATAGCCGCCGTTGCGCTGATGGAAGCGCGGCCCGACTTTATCGAACAGCTTATCCACCGCATCCTTGGTCAGTAGAAAGGCCGCGGCACGACGGCGCGCGGCCAGCGTGTCTTCCTTGGCCAGGGTGATCATCCTCTCGGCGAGCGGCCGCGCCGCCTTGGCCTTAGGGACAGTGGTGGTGATGCGCTCGTCGACGATCAGATTGGTCACCAAGCCGCGCAACAGCGCACGGCGGGCGCCGATATCCCGCTTCAGCTTCACTCCAGCCTTGCGATGGCGCATGGCTATTCCTCCGCTCCGGCGAACTGCTCTTCTTCTCCGAACTCGGAGGGAGGCAGCGCGGGTGAGCCGCCAACCAGCCGGCCCTGGCTATCGAACTTCATGCCGAACGACAAGCCGAGACCGGAAAGGATCTCCTTGATCTCGTTCAGCGATTTGCGGCCGAAGTTCTTGGTGCGCAGCATCTCGGACTCGCTCTTTTGCACCAGATCGCCGATGGTCTGAATGTTGGCATTCTTGAGGCAGTTATAAGAGCGGACGCTGAGCTCAAGTTCTTCGACCGAGCGGTTCAGCACTTCATTCATCTGATTGGCGGCGCGCTCGGCCGGCTCTTCGATCAGTTCCGGCGTCTCCTCAAAGTTGATGAAGATCGTCATGTGATCTTTGAGCAGCTTGGCGGCCTGGCCGATGGCATCCTGCGGCGAGATGGCGCCGTTGGTCCACACCTCGATGGTGAGCTTGTCGTAATCGGTAGTCTGGCCGAGGCGGGCGGCTTCGACCGTGTAATTGACCTTGCGAACCGGAGAATGCACCGAATCGATCAGGATGTAACCGAGCGGCAGATCCTCTTCGTAGTTTCGGTCGGCCGAGACATAGCCGCGGCCGCTCTTGATCCGCATTTCGATTTCAAGCTTGCCGCCTTCCGAGACGGTTGCGATGTGCAGGTTACGATCAAGCACTTCGACGCCGGAGCTGGTCTCGATCTGGCCGCTCATCACTTCGCCCGGCGTGGCTACGCTAAGGCGCGCGATTTTGAGGCCTTCGCCATTCATCTTGAATGGCACCTGCTTCAGGTTGAGGATGATGTCGGTGGCGTCCTCTACGACACCGGGAATGGGGCTGAACTCGTGCGAAACGCCTTCGATGCGCACCGCGGTGATGGCGGCGCCCTCAATCGAGCTCAGCAGCACGCGGCGCAGTCCGTTGCCGATGGTGGGCCCGAATCCACGCTCGAATGGCTGCGCTGTGAATTGGCCGAAACGCTCGGTGAGAGTTTCGGTATTGGCGACTAAACGCTTGGGCTTCTGGAATCCTTTGAACATAACCTTCTGTCTCTGAAATGTCTGTTACCGCTCCCTCGCGGTCGCGGCTCTGTTCCCTCGCTTGCGCTCGGGGCTCGGTTTACTTCGAGTAGAGCTCGACGATGAGCTGCTCGTTGAGTTGAATCTGTACTAATTCTTCGCGCTTGGGCTCCTGTAGAACCCGCGCGCGCAAGGCTTCGCGATCGACGTCCAGCCAGGAAGGGCTAGGCGCATGCGCGGTGGCATCCCTGGCGGAAAGGATCATGGAATTGTTGCGGCTCTTCTCCCGGACTTCGATCGAGTCGCCGGGCTTAGCGGTAAACGATGGAATATTGGTCCTGCGCCCATTGACGTTGACATGTCCGTGGCGGACAAGCTGGCGGGCCTGGGCGCGGCTAGTGGCGAGTCCCATGCGATAGACGACATTGTCGAGGCGGCGCTCGAGCATGGAGAGCATCTGCTCGCCGGTGATCCCTTTATGACTCACCGCCTTCTCGTAAATATTCCGGAACTGGCCTTCGAGGATACGGTAGTACCGGCGAGCCTTTTGCTTTTCACGCAACTGCAAGCCGTAGCCGACAATCTTAGGCCGCTTGTCTTTGCCGTGCTGGCCGGGAGCAAAGTTGCGCTTTTCGATGGCGCACTTTTCAGTGTGACAGCGCTCACCTTTCAAAAACAGCTTCATGCCCTCGCGCCGGCAAAGCCGGCAAACAGGGCCGCTATAACGTGCCAATCAATAACCTCCAATAAAATCCTTGTAGGTGCGGTTTACGGCCGGGGCCTTCGTCCCGCTTAAAAGCTGTCAGCAATCAGCTTTCAGCTAAAACCTTCCTCTAGCTGACAGCTGATCGCCGACGGCTGAAAGCTACACTCTTCGTTTCTTCGGGGGACGGCAGCCGTTGTGCGGAATCGGCGTTACGTCCTTAATCCCCTTTACCTCGATACCGGCGGTGGCCAGAGCGCGGACGGCCGATTCGCGCCCTGAGCCGGGACCGGCCACACGAACCTGGACGGAACGCACGCCGGCTTCCTTCGCCTTATTGGCCGCGGTCAAAGATGCCTGCTGGGCAGCGAAAGGCGTGCCTTTGCGTGAACCGCGAAAGCCCAACGAACCTGAACTCGACCAAGCGAGCACGTTTCCGATGCTGTCGGTAAACGTCACAATGGTGTTGTTGAACGATGCCTGGATATGCACCGTCCCAAACGGAACGTTCTTCTTTTCCTTCTTCTTAAATGATTTCTTCTTGCCTGCGGGCTTTGCCGGCGCCTTTGCCATGAGTCGTTATGTCTCCGATTATGTCTTCGCGGACGATTTCTTCTTGTTCGCAATAGCGCCGCGGCGAGGCCCTTTGCGGGTGCGCGCGTTGGTATGCGTGCGCTGGCCGCGCGTGGGCAAACCACGCCGGTGCCGCAGCCCGCGGTAGGAGCCCATTTCCATCAAACGCTTGATGCTCATCGAGACTTCCTTGCGCAGGTCGCCCTCGATGGCGCCTTCACCCTCGATCAAATTGCGCAGGTGGTTCACTTCCTCTTCGGAGAGATCCGCCACCTTCTTGTCGGGGTCCACCTGGGCCCGATGCAGCAGAGAAAGCGACCGGGTGCGCCCGATGCCGTAAATGTACGTCAGCCCGATGGCCGCCCGCTTCTTTGCTGGTAAATCAACGCCTGCGATACGCGCCATAATTCTTTATCCTTGCCGCTGTTTGTGCTTGGGATTAGTGCAGATGACCCGCACTACGCCGCGGCGGTGGATCACCTTGCATTTATCGCACATTTTTTTAACTGATGCTCGTACTTTCATAGCAAAAATTCCTTCTTTAGCGGTCAGCTATCAGCTTGCCGATCGCTGATAGCTCTACGGCCTCGACAACACCCACGGACCGTTTTCCGTCACCGCCACCATATGTTCGAAATGAGCCGAATAGGAGCCGTCCTTCGATACCGCCGTCCATTTATCGCCCAAAACTCTCGTATCCGGCTTGCCCGCGTTCACCATAGGTTCGATAGCGAGCACCATACCGGGTTTTAGTCTCGGATTCTCGCTGCGCCGGTCGATATAGTTCGGGATCTGGGGTTCTTCGTGCAGCGAAGTCCCGATCCCGTGACCGACAAATTCGCGGACAATCGAAAATCCGTTCGAGACCACATATTTTTCCACCGTGCCGCAAACATCGAACAGGCGATTGCCGGCACGAACGCGTTCGATAGCCAATTCCAGGCTTTCTTCGGTCACCTTGAGCAGCCGCTTTGCCGAATCGCTGATCTCGCCCACGGCCACGGTAACCGCCGAATCGCCATAATAGCCCTCCAGCAGAACGCCGGTATCGATAGAAACGATATCGCCTTTCTTCAGCTTGCGCTTGGCAGACGGCATGCCGTGGACCACTTCTTCGTTCACCGAAGTACACAGTACAAAGGGATACTTGGCGCCGGCGGCTTGGGTGTAATAGCCCTTAAAGGCGGGTTGGGCGCCCGCGTCCGCGATCATCACTTCGGCGGCCGTCTCTAGTTCCCGGGTGGTCAGTCCCTCGCCGACCATGGCTTTTAAATTCTGCAAAATCCGATAAACCAGCAATCCGCTCCGGCGCAACCGCTCGAGTTCCGAAGCGCTTCTACGAACAATCACGACTGGGCACTCGTTACCGGCGCCTTCACGCCATTCACCAAGCCTGCGGAAGCCAGCGAACTGCAAATGCGCCCGGAAATCTCTTCGGGCGGCGCTCCTGCCCCCGCAACCGCGAACACCGGCACACCCGCCTCCGCGAAATAATCCAAGAGAGGGCTCGTCCGCGACTCATATTCATGAAGCCGCTCGCGAATGACGTCCTCGCGGTCATCTTCGCGGGTTAGCAGCACCGCACCGTCCCGATCGCAAATTCCGGCAATTTTAGGAGGATTCGTTTTCAGGCTATAGAGGGTTCCACAAACCGGACACTGGCGGCGGCCGCTCAGGCGAGCTACGATCTTCTCGTAGTCAACAATCAAGTGTACCACGGCCGGACGGAACCCGTTTTTCTCCAGCAATGGAAGCAGGACGCGCGCCTGATTCAAAGTGCGCGGATAGCCGTCGAGGATCATGCCGCCGCGGCAATCCGCCTTCGCGATGCGCTGCTCCACGAGTTGGTTCACAAGATCGTCCGCAACCAGTTTCCCCGACTTGATCAGCGCCTCGGTGCGGCGTCCCACCGCGTCTCCCGCTTCGATATGGCGGCGCAGCATGTCTCCGGTCGAAATATGCGGACCGGCGACGCAGTCTCGCCGCAGCAATTTGGCCTGGGTGCCCTTGCCGGAGCCGGGCGATCCAAACAGGATAACCGCCGCTACGAATCGCTGTTGTGAATCGGAGGGCAAACCGATTTAAGCGCTGGCGCTGCGGCGCCCGCGAATGCGCCCGGAACGCGGGGTAAAACCTTCGTAGTGGCGCATGATCAATTGCGCCTCAATCTGGTTCACGGTATCCATGGCGACGCCCACCACAATCAGAAGCGAGGTCCCGCCAAAAAAGAAGTTCACGCCGATGCCGTCGAGCAGCCAGCGCGGAAAATGCGCATCGATGAAGTTGCCGACTACAGGTAAGGTCTGCAGCCTGATTCCCTGAATCATGATCATGGGAATGATGGACAAAATCGCCAGATAGAGGCCGCCGACTACGGTGATTTTCGAAAGGATCTTATCCATGTAATCGGAGGTATTCTTTCCCGGCCGTATGCCCGGAATAAAGCCTCCGTACTTGCGCATGTTGTCGGCCGCCTCATTCGGGTTGAAGATGATGGAAACGTAGAAGAAGCAGAAAAAGATAATCAGGACGATGTAGGCGATGTAATAGAGCGGGTCGGCGCCGCTGATGCTGCCGAGCATACTGCTGAGCCAGGCACTATTTTTCACCGCGGGGAACTGCATCGCGGTTTGGGGGATCGCCAGCAGCGAGGAGGCAAAAATAATGGGAATGACGCCGCCCGCGTTGACTTTCAAGGGCAAGTGCGTTGACTGGCCGCCCATCATGCGCCGTCCTACGACACGCTTGGCGTATTGCACCGGGATGCGGCGCTCGCCGCGCTCGACCAGCACGATGAAAGCCACTACCGCCAGCATCACGACCAGAATGGCGATCATCTGCAGCACCGGCCATTGATGCGTCACAAAGGTGTTCTGGTAGATGCTCACCGCAGCGCTGGGCAGGCCCACGACGATGCCGACAAAAATGATCAGCGACATGCCG
>DASVGP010000077.1:0-9943 GCA_036379475.1 Bryobacteraceae bacterium
GGTAGATTCGATGACCATCGGGCTGCGCTCCTACCTTTATCGCGTGAATGGCGGACCATATCAGACCCTTAACTGCGGAGGAGGAAGTTTCTTGCTGCCTGCGAGCACTACTGTGCCCGTCCATCTACAGGAGGGATTCAATTCGATCCAGTTTGGCAGCCCTGTGAGTTATCCGCCGGATCTGGATCGGATCGTCATCAGCGGCAATGAAGATTTTCCGCCTCCGCAGTCCACGACGTACGAGGCGGAGGTGGCGACCTTGAGCGGGTCGGCAGTTGGAGAATTCAGTAACTACTCCTCTGGGCTCGGAAAGGCAGGCAATATTGGAGGTGGCTCCGCTAACTCTGTGACTTTTTCGCATGTCACAGTTCCAGCCGCCGGCATGTATCAATTGGAAATCGATTACCAGACCAGAGGACCGCGCTCATTCTTCATGAGTGTAAACGGAGGCGCTGCGACAGAGCTCGATTTGAACGGCAGCACCTTCAACGATCCCGTGCCCGTCGTTTTGCAGGTGCAATTGCACACAGGCGTCAATACAATCCAGTTTGGCAATCCAACTGGCTATGCCCCCGATCTTGACCGAATCGTTGTCGCTCCGTTGGGTTCGTCAAATGGCGGTCGGTTGTAGCTGGAAGCTCATTCGCAGCAACGGCGGTCATCAAGCATCTTTTAGGAACTTGCTGAAAAGCCGACGGAACGGAGATGGATGCGAGAGCGCCAATTTCGCATCATACATCACAACCCTCGCCGCCAGATGCGCACCATTCCTGGGCTAAGATTAGTACCGGTGAACGCCCTTGCGTCCGCCGATCACCAAGTCTGATCGGGCGTCGACTCGAACTTACGCACTTGCCTCGCTCGGCAGTGGTTCGAGCCGCCGAACCCGGATCTTCACTTCCACACGCGACCCGAGGCGGTTGAGAATCGACATTAGTCGATCGACCGTGAACCTTGTGAGATCCGCGTGGCGAATACGCGAGAAATCGGCTGCGGCGAAACCCGTTCGGGCATGAGCGGCGCGGACGGTCAGATCTGCCCGGTCGAGTGCCTTGATGATTTCAGCGGCCAGAAGCGCCTTCAGTTGCTCGACATCGGCATTCTCACGTCCGAGGTCACGGAACACATTGCCGCTGCCGCGCACGAGTTCCAATTTTTCACCTTTCACCGCAGTGCCTCCTTCAATCTCTTCAAGCGATCTTTCACCAGATCGACCTTGTGTTTGGGCGTCTTAATACCTTGCTTCGATTTCTTTTGAAACGCATGGATGACCCAGATTTCCTCGGCCAATTGCAAAGCATAGATGACACGGAACGCATCGCCCGGAAGGCGAGTGCGATTTCAAATACGCCGGAGCCAAGGCCGTGCATCGGTTTCGCCATATCCGCCTTGCCGCCCTCCGCGGCGATAGTAAGCGCCGTGAGGAAGATGGATTGTGCGTCCGCGGGGAAGGCCTCAAACTCCTTGAGCGCCGCCTTGATCCATGAAACTGGCCGTGTCTTTCGCGCCTCGGCCATCGCCTAAGCCATGCCACAATTCATGTTGTCACTTATGACAACGATTGTCAACAACCCGGAGTAGCATCGCCGGGATTTTAATGCACAAAAAATATCCTTCATTGTTCTTCTTCCGTCGCTAAGGAAAAGACACATTGCTTAAAATTCAAGAGGGCTGCGGCGATCCGCAACTGTGCCGGAAACTGTGCAATATATTGACCTTTCGGCGGTCTGCGGTGAGCGGAAGCAGATGTCCCGAATCGGTGTACTCAGTAGCAAACAAAAGAAGCCGTGCAGCCTATGGAAACCGGCTTCACCATTGGGGTGCAAGAGGTCCCGGGTTCAAATCCCGGCGGCCCGACCAGGAAAGCCCTTCAGAATCAACTCCCCCGACAGTTCGCGCCCGATCGCCTTAATCCGCACTGCGCCGAATCAGCGAATGCAAGCGGACTTCCCGGTACGAAATACGTTTAACCGCAAGGCTGATCGCATTTTGAGCAAGGTAATTGCCGGCGCTTCAAGAGACGGTTCGGGCCAATCTCACCACAGCCGACAACCCGTCAAAGTGGCTACTAAACTTTTGACCGTATTTCGCAATTTATGCGAGCGAGGTGCGTTCATCCAATCGGCGCAATGCTCGCCTACTTTGATTAACTCTGAAGCATGCCGGCGGGTATGAGCGGGGTCAGCCGCTGCACTGGCATTTCTGGTTTGCTGGTGAAACGCAATACGGAGAACTTGTAGTCTCTCCGGAGATCAATTGTTCGGCATCACCAAGTTTCGGAAGAGCTTCCACTTGCCGTCCGGTTGCTTCTGCCAAACAGTTAGGTACCGGTCCACGATGGTGTGCCCATTGGGGAAGTGGGCCCTGGCTTCGACCCACTCATATACATACCGCCCCTGCTGGACCGAATCCACACTGACTACAGAAGCCGAGTCGGCCTTACCCGATTTCGCCATCTCCTCGCGCATGTGCTTCTCAAGAGCGTCACGTCCCCGGATGCAGTCCCCGCCCGCTCCGCAGTCAACAGCATCGCCTGCGTTACCCGGCCCAAGCAGCGCCACATTGCCCTGCTTCATCGCATCCACCCACAACTGATTTCCTGCGTCGATCTGCTGGCGCACGTCTGAATCAATCGGGGGTATTGTGCTTGGGCTGGACACGGAGCGCTCCAGAGCAGTAGAGCCATCCCTATTAACATTCTCGTCACTATTTGCCTCACCGGGCTTATCCTCCTTGTTTTGAAATGGTGCTGACCCGGAAAATGATCCCGGGTGGCTGTCGAGAGTCAACCGGCTATTTGCCCTTCCGACCTCAATCCTGTTCTGATCGCCGCTTATGTGCTTCGTAATGCCGCTGTGCCTTCGCCCTGTTACCGCAGTCCTTCATGTCGCACCAGCGCCGTCGCTTCCCACGGCTCTCATCTAGAAAAAGCCACCCGCATTTGCCGCCGTCACACACCCCGATTCGTCCCGCTTTCGGCGAGCAAAATAACGACAATGCTTCACCCGCCAGAACTCCACACAGTTGCTCGGACGCGTTGGACGGGTCTGGATGCCATCGACCCACGTTGTTGCGGAACTCGATGTTCGGTCGAGGGACATGGGCGCGGTCACGAATGAATTCAATATCGTGTTTCGATACCCTGCGTCGTAAGGCGAACGCCAACCCTATGCGATAGATAGCCTCACGAAGCTGGACAATCTTGTCGAGTGGCTTGGGGCTGGTGAGTAGCTCGAAATACGATTCAGGTCCAATCAGGGCGACCTGAGTTGCCCATCGAAGAAAGGACTCCCAGTCCGATAACAGTTCCTCGGGATGATCGGCGAGATGTTCTCCTGCTGTATTGCAGAAATCAAGCGCCAGATGCCCGCCGGCTTGATGCGCAACAAGCGTGCGAGGAATCGGGCGCTCGCGAGATGCTCGACGAGCCGCGCTTCCTGCGCTTGTCGCCTGGGTTTCCGGCTTGCGAATCTTCGTCACTTCCTCACTGTACCATCTAACCGGTTAGATAGCAAGAGCAGAATGGGCTGGTGTTGCAGATCCAGACGTGGATTTTCCTCTACTCGCGACCAGTCGCCATGCGTAGGTCTATCTTTTTTGGAATTTCACTGATATTCGTGATCGAGAATTAGCCGGTCGCCTCATACGTTGCGGCGGCTGGCTGAGCGTTCGCTCGGTCAATCTCCGATTCTTGCTGCTTATACTGAATCACACACCCGCAGTTTTGAGTGCCGCCAGCACTCGGTCGTCTCGGAAGGGAATCCTTCGGATGCGAACACCGGTAGCGTCGTAGATCGCGTTCCCGATAGCCGCAAGCATCGGCTTGAGGGCGGGCTCACCGGCTCCGTAGGGCGGCAGATCGGGCCGGTCCGGGTTGGGATCGCCGTTCACCAGGACGATATCGATGCGTTCGGGAACGTCGGTGTGACGGAGAGTGGGAGACGAGAACCAGTCCCGGCTCGTGACCTTTTCATTATCGAATTGGACTTCTTCGTGAATGGCGCGGCTCAGGCCATGAAGCGTGCAGCATTCGATGGTGTGACGCAGGCCGCCCGGATTCACCATAAAACCGCAGTCATGCGCGCAGACCAGGCGCTTCGCCCATACATGACCCGTTTGGCGATTTACTTCGACCTCGGCGATCTGCGCTACAACAGTGCGGCCTCGGAACGAGTATGCGATGCCGCGGCCAGTGAGAATGCTGCCGTTGCCGCGCGGTTTCGGGGAAGGCCGCGAATCCCAACCGTAGGTTTCAGCAGCGGCTTTGAGAACCGCGATCGAACGTGCGCGCCGGAATGCGCTGTCATCGCTCTTTCCGGCCTCGAGCATCTTCATGCGGAATGCCAGCGGATCGCTCTTCACTGCCGCCGCAAGTTCGTCGATGAACGATTCCGCGGCAAATGTGGGCTGCGGCCCATTCGGGTCGCGTAGGTTGCCGGTGCGCAGCGGCGTTTCCCACACGATCGGAAGACCCACAACATCCCCATCCATTTTGCGATTCGGAATGGCGTACATGTCGGAAGGCATGGAGGTACTGCCGGGGGCTGGTCTTGCCTTCCTCGATCCCATCAACTGTGCGATCAGCACGGTATCGGGCTCGTTGTATCCGACGTGGTTGTAATCGCACGAGCGTGCATGAAAGTCATATGCGACCAGATTCCCGTCGCTGTCGAGAGCACCACGCGTCTTCACGAGGAATGCGGGGCCCTTGGTATCCCACGCCGTCTCCTCGTCTCTCATCCACTGCATGCGCACGGGCCGGCCGATCTGGCGGGCGATCCAGGCCGCCTCAAAAGCGGCATCCTCGGCGGCGGAACGGCCATAGCACTGCGAGCCCATCATCCAGACCACACGCACGCGGTCGTGCGGCATGCCGAGAAAGTCAGCGATACCCCGGCGCATGCTATAGGACTTCATGTCATACGTATAAACGGTCATCTCACCGTTCGAGGGGTCGGCTAATGCCTCGGCGCCCGCAATTGCGGTGTGCCCCTGAAACGGTATTTCGTATTCCGCTTCGATGATCTTCGCCGCACCCGAAAATGCCGCATCTGGATTTCCCACCACCACGGGTTCCCTCCCGTGGCGTCTAGACTCCGAAGTTGGCCTGGGGGTGGGCGTCGCAGCGCGCATGTAATGGAACAGATCTTCGGACGAGGGGAACGGAGAGATTGACGGTTTCTCCCAGGTCGTCTTGAGCTGGCGGGCGGCGCGGATCGCCTGCTCTTCGCGCTCACACACAACAGCTACATAGTTGCCTTTGCTCAGCACCTTAATGAAGCCTGGCAAACTCTTCACCGTCGATTCATCGATACCAGTCAGCTTCGCGCAGGCAAAGGGAGGTTTCACATTGCGAGCGTGAACCATACCTGGGAGCTTGACGTCGACTGCCCATTCCAGAGAACCGTCCACTTTAGCGGGAATATCTTCACGCTGAATCGACTGGCCTGCGTATTTGAGCTCGGGGTTGGATTTCGTTTTGGCTTGACCGCTGATCCTGTTGATATTGTTCCCGGTCAGCGTAACGTTGAATTTCTTTCCCGCGATCAGCTCGCCGTAGGTGACGCGTTTCGAACCATCGGCTTTCACCGTAATGACGGCATCGCTGACGGCCAATCGATCGACAGACACTCCGAGGCGCGCCGACGCCATTTCCAGCAACACAAGGCGCGCTTCCGCCGCGACGCGGCGCATCGGCCATGAATTTGTTTCCAAAGCCCGCGACCCTCCCGATCCGACCTGGTCGACCGTGATGTCGGTGCTTCCCATAATGAGAGCGGTCTTATCGAAGGCGATATCGAGTTCATCCGACATCAACTGGCGGAAGCATGTCCCCGTACCTTGGCCCGGGTCCGTTGTACCGACATAAAACGTGGCTGTGTTGTCCTCATGAACCACGATCCAGGAATCGAGTTGGTGGTAATCGGGATCGTGATAGGGACCTGCTCCCTGAGCCCCACCGCTGCTCTGTGCATCCGCCTCCGTGATTGGTGCCCCCGCGAACGTGCTAAAGCTCACCGCAAGCAGTCCTGTACTTTTGAGAAAACCTCGGCGATGCATGATGAGGGCGTCTTCGATCCGTTTCGGAATTTTGCTAGACGGACTCATGCCACCACCTTCTTCCCGGCAGCAGGCGAGGCTTCAGCCATCGCCTTGGCTGCGCGTTTGATGGCGCTCTGAACCCGAAAGTAACTCATGCAGCGGCATAACGTTCCGTTCATCGCTTCACGGATTTGCGCATCCGTCGGATGCGGATTCTTGTCCAGCAGGGCCTTCGCAGTCAAGATCTGTCCGTTCTGACAGAATCCGCACTGCGGCGCCTGCTCATCGATCCAGGCCTGCTGCACTGGGTCCAGCCTGCCGTTCGAAGAAAGTCCTTCGAGTGTGGTGATTTCACCTTTCACCGAAGAAACAGGCGTGATGCAGGAAAAAACCGCCGTGCCGTCGATGATTACCTTGCATGCACCGCATTGTCCCAGTCCGCACCCAAACCGGGGGCCTCGCAGGTCGAGATCGTTGCGGAGGATATACAGTAGCGGCGTGGACGGCTCCACATCCAGCGTGTGCGAACGTCCGTTCACCTTCAATTCGATTCGGCTCACGGTACTCCTTTTTCGGCCTGAACTGAGTCCGACTGCCTCCATTATCCGCCGCTCCAACGGCTGCGTTCAAACACTGGCTCGACTCAGAGTCAACGGCGACCATAGAGGGCGAGTATCAGGATGGTCGGCCATCTGGAAAGTAGGGCTCGGAGACTCCTGCCGTCGTCCACTTTCCAGATTGCCCGTCATCCTACATCTTGGTGAGCACAGAAGACTCGTACGCAAACGCTGTTTGCGGCCTTCGGGCGCTAGTCCCGTTTAAAGACGACTCAACCAGAACGGAGACGGCGGGCCGGCGGGCGGAGCGCCCACGATGCAGTTGCAATGCCGGTCATCAGGATCGGGTAGGCCATCGCGCCCACGTTGATTAAACCCGAGGCGAATAGCGAGGCAACAGCGCCCGTCAAATCAAAGAACACACCGGCGTAGGCCCACTCCTTCAGTCGGGGAAACCTCGGAATGACCAACGCCACAGCGCCAAGCAATTTCCAGGTGCCCAGGATAACTAGAAAATAAGGAGGATAGCCTAAACTCTCAATGAGCCCGCGAACCTGGAGCACTCGCAGCACATCCCATGCACCTCCCAAGGCAAGTTCGAAGACAACCAGAGCAGTGGTGACCCAGTAAGCAATAATTTTGCGATGCGAAATGAGGACGGAACTGGCACGCTCGGTCATGGCCTCGGTCTGCCGATCACAATGGGCTGAGCTCGGATTTCCAAACATTATATTGACCGACCGCAGAGCTGTGGATAATCACGACAGTTCCGTCCGCCACAGTTGCGCTGCAGATACTCACGCTGTTGGCCTCGAGTCCAGACCAAGTGACACTACATTGAAAGGCAGGATGTGATCATGCTGCGGACTTGATAAGCTTCACCCGCAGCGGTGTCCAATGCCGCATTGTCGTACAATTCCAGAAAGCTTGAGCAGGTTCGGAAGTGTGCTATGCAGCCGATCGTTCCTTCCGTGATTCTTTGGCTATCAGGCCCAGCCTTATCGATGTGCGCAGCCGGGTCCGCGCTCGTCGCGATCGGGCTGCTGGCCGCGAAGAACGAGATTGCCGAAGCTCGCAGTATCGACAAGATCGCAGTTCTCACCTCGATTTGCTTTGCCATTCCGCTTGCGGTCTTCGGCGCGGAACATCTTTCGAACTCACGGGCACTGCTGGCCGGAGTGCCGTCGTATATGCCTTGGCGTATGTTTTGGGTGTACTTCGTTGGCATCGCGCTGATCGCTGCATCGCTGAGCATCGCTACCAGGCGTAAGGTGCAGTGGTCCGGCCTGTTGTTCGGGGCCATGATGTTCCTCTTTGTGGCAATGTTGCACCTGCCGGCAGCAGTCAGGACCGGAGGGCGAATCCCATGGACAATCGTATTTCGCGAAATGTCGTTCGGCGCTGCCGGGTGGGTTTTGGCCGGAATTGCTATGGGTGGAGCGGAAAATAGAGACGGTAAGCGACTTATCAGTGTGGGGCGCGTGTTGATAGCGATTACGGCGATCTTTTTCGGCATTCAGCATTTTCTGCATCCGCTCGGACTTCCCGGAGTTCCGCTCGAGAAACAGATGCCTTCATGGATTCCGGTTCGCCCGGTCCTTGACTATCTGACGGGCGTGTTTCTTATGATCGCCGGCGTTTGCTTTCTGCTGGCGCGGGGAACGCGCCGAGCGGCTGCATATTTGGGAGCGTGGATTGTGCTCGTCGTTGTTGTGATCTACGGGCCTGTTCTGATAGGGGCGTTGGCAAACCAGAATGCCGGTGTGCAGATCGAGGGCATCAACTACTTCGCCGATACGCTCCTTTTTGGCGGAGTGATTCTCTCGCTCGCCAACACCAACCGAGCGTATTCGGCTGGTGACCATGAACCTGCGCGGTCGACCACCAATCAGCCCAGAGTGATCAGTAAATCTTAGGCCGTTACGGTGGATCTATCGACAGCGACTCGCCCAATTTTTCCGGTTTGCTCGTACGCAGTTAGCTGGTTCTAAGACTCCTGGCAGACATCTCGGAAGCCAGTGCGCTACACCGTAGCAGCCGGCCCGAACCAAGTGGTGAGTGCCTCGGCTACGTGCGGCTGGGCCGGGTCTCCCACCCATGCCACATATCCGTCGGGCCGCACTAACACGCCGATGGGAGTAGCGACTGCCCCGAGTGCCGGAAGCTCCCAAGCACCCAAATATTTGGCGTCGACCAATTGAACGCGATCTGCCCACGGTGTGATGTCGAAGTTGCCCGGCTCACCGAAATTGAGGAGCACCGGGCGGGCAGCGTGCAGCAGCGTAAATACCCGCAGACCTGCTCCCCGGAAACTGGTCCAAAATCCATTAGGATTTTGGGAAGGAGGAGGGATGAAAGGAAGACGATTCAGCGAGGAGCAGATCATTGGGATTCTGAAGCGTCACGAAGCGGGGCAGAAGGTGTCCGATCTGGCGCGGGAATAGGGCGTCAGCGAGGCCACGATCTACACGTGGAAGAGCAAGTACGGCGGGCTGGAGGTAAGCGAGGCGCAGCGGCTGCGGCAACTGGAAGATGAGAACCGGCGGCTGAAGCACCTGGTCGCGGATCTGAGCTTGGACCGTGAGGTTCTGAAGGCGGTGATCTCAAAAAACGGCTGGAGCTCGCAGCTCGGCGGCAAGATATAGGATTTGCCGTGAACACGTTCGGGATCAGCGAACGAAGAGCCTGCGGGCTGCTCGGCGTGTGGCGATCGAGTAACCGCTATGAGTGCAAACCAGACCGCAATGCAGAGTTGCGTGAGCAACTGGTAGCGTTGGGACACGAGCGGCCGCGCTTCGGCTATCGCCGGCTCGGCGTGCTGCTGGAGCGGGAAGGCAAGCATTTTAATCACAAGCGCCTGTTTCGCGTTTACCGCGAGGCGGGATTGAGCGTGAAGCGTAACCGGCGCAAGAAGCTGGTGCGCATCGGCATCGCCCAGCCCGTGCTCGCCGCGCCCAATGACGAATGGTCGTTGGACTTCGTCTACGACGCGCTAGGGACTGGACGCAGCGTGCGTGTGCTGAGCGTTGTCGATAACTTCACGCGCGAATGCTTGGCATTGGAGGTCGATACGTCGTTCGCCAGCCAGCGGGTCACGCGCATTCTCGACAGCGTGATTGCTCGTCGCGGCGCCCCCAAAGCGCTGCGCATGGATAACGGGCCCGAGTTAACCTCGCGGCTCTTCCTGGCCTGGTGTCTGGAACGGAAGATCGCGACCAACTACATTCAGCCCGGAAAGCCGATGCAAAACGGCCACGTGGAAAGCTTCAACGGGCGCCTGCGAGATGAATGCCTGAATGCGAACTGGTTCCGCAATCTCTTCGAAGCGCGCGGCCGGATCGCAA
>DASVGP010000078.1:0-38298 GCA_036379475.1 Bryobacteraceae bacterium
GTGTCCAGGAAGCGAGAACGCCGGAGGACGTTGACCGGCTCTTGTCTCCCGGAAACGGCAGCGTCCTGATGGTCGTTAATTCAGTGTGCGGATGCGCTGCCGGCCGTGCGCGTCCCGCCGTGGGCATGGCGTTGAAGCACGCCGTACGCCCTCATGCAGCCGCCAGCGTTTTCGCCGGCGCCGATATCGAAGCCGTCGCCCGGGTGCGCGAACTTCTTGCCGGTCAGCCGCCTTCTTCGCCCTCCATCGCGCTTTTCCAAGACGGCAAGCCGGTCTTCATGCTGCACCGCCATCAAATCGAATCCCGCGAAGCCCCCGAAATCGCGCAATTGCTGACCCAAGCCTTCGACCAATATTGCTAAGGCTAGTGGGACAGACCGTCGTTTTTGTGGTCTGTCATCCCTGTCCTCAGCCGAAGCCGTAGACGACAAAAAACGATCGTCTGCGCCACCTAGGCGCGGTGGTACAGCCCGTGCTCGCGAATGTATTCGGCAACCTCGGCCGGCAACTCAGGCGCGGGCTCACGTGCCGCTAATCTTTTGCGGATGGCGGAGCTGGAGATCTCAACGTTCACCCAATCCATGCGATGCACGCGCGCATGCTCCGGAATGGTGTAACTGGCGCCGGGCCGTGAGATGACGATAAACTCGGTGAGATCCAAGACCTCCCGCCAACGCTTCCAGGTCTCGATTTCACGAAAAGCGTCGGCGCCGATCAGAAAAAACAGTTCGTTGCCCCAGGACAGCTCCCGGCGCACCCGCTCCAGCGTATCGACTGTGTAGCTTTTCTCCGGGCCGCTTTCGAGCGGTGAAGCGGAAAAATTCGAATAAGGCGCGCAGGCAATTTCGGTCATGCGCAAACGATGCGCGTAAGGCGTCAGCGCCGCTGCCGTTTTGTGCGGCGGATTTGCGGCGGGAACAAAGAGCACGCGGTCCAGTGCGAAACTTTGCGCCGCTTCCCGCGCAATCTGTAAGTGTCCGCTATGGATCGGATCGAAGGTCCCGCCGAAAATGCCGATGCGCCGGCCTCCCCGTGTTGAGTCCTGCATCGGGTCAGACTTTTACCGCCGCGCGCTCGCTTGAAATCTGCTGCCGCGCCGCGCGCGTGGCCAGCTCGTCGCAGCGGTTGTTATCCTCGTGCGAGGCGTGCCCCTTGGTCCATTTCCATTGCATTTGGTGCGCGCTCACGAGTTCGTCCAGCGCTTTCCACAGGTCCTGGTTCTTCACCGGCTGTTTCTCCCGGCTCATCCATCCATTCCGCTTCCAGCCTTGAATCCACTTAGTAATTCCGTTCTTCAGATACTCCGAATCCGTAACAATTTCGACCGAACAGGTCTCTTTCAGCCTTTTCAGCCCTTCGATCGCAGCGGTAATCTCCATGCGGTTATTGGTGGTCTGCGGGTCGCAGCCGTAAAGCTCGCGCTTGTGTTCTCCGAAGCGCAGAATGCAGGCCCAGCCGCCCTTACCGGGGTTGCCGCAGCAGGCGCCGTCTGTGATCAGTTGTACGTGCTTCACGCGACTTCTGCACACTCGATTGCCGGCTGCCCCTCTAGCTGATCTTCAAAAAAAGCATCCACGATCCCGAGAATGTGTTCCGGCTCCTGCGCTTTATAAATGTCGGTCCGCAGCTTGGCCCCGTTTCTCACACCGTGCGTGAAGTAGGTGGCGAACTGCTTCATCTTGCCCGTCGCATCCGGCTCGCCCTGCTCGTGCAGCATCGTGTAATAGGTCTTCATGATTTCGTAGCGGTCGCGGTCTGGAGGCACGAAATAGCGTCCGGTCTGCAAATATTCCTGAATCTGGCGGAAAATCCATGGATTGTAGGATGCCGTGCGCCCGATCATGACGGCGTCGCAGCCGGTTTCGCGGTGCATGCGCACGGCATCCTCAGGGGTCACGATATCGCCGTTGCCGATAACGGGAATGCCGACCGCGTCCTTCACCTCCGCGATGCGCGACCAATCGGAGATGCCGCGGTAACCTTGCTCGCGCGTGCGCGGATGCAGCGCCACCGCGGCCAGCCCGCAATCTTCCGCGATCTTCGCCAACTGCACCGCGACCAACTCGTGATCGTTCCATCCGGCGCGGAATTTGCACGTCAGTGGAATCGAAATCGCCGCGCGCACTTTGCGCAGAATAGTCTCCAGCAGCGGGAGATCACGCAGCAGCCCCGATCCGCCGTTGCACTTCACTACTTTATTTACCGGGCATCCGAAATTGATGTCTACGGTATCGAAGCCGCGATCTTCGCAAACGCGCGCGGCGTCCGCCATCACTTCCGGATCGGAGCCGAAGATCTGAGAACTGATTGGGTGTTCTTCTTCTTCAAAATAGAGATAGCGGAACGTGCGCCTCGGCTTCGTGCCCTTGCGCGTAGCGACGATTCCGTGCGAGCTGGTGAACTCGGTCATCAGCAGCCCGCATCCGCCCTGATTGCGCATGAGCCGTCGAAACACCGTGTCGGTCACGCCCGCCATCGGCGCCAGCACCGTCGCCGGCCGAACCTCGACCGAACCAATGCGGTAAGCCGAAGGGAAATCGTAGAGATAGCGTTCCGTCATGGGCGAATAGGGGGATAACCTTATTATTGTAACGGCCGCCCGGCTTGCGACAAAGTGAGAACATCTCAAGCGTTCGCCTCGTATCCCCTGTTAAAGAGCGCTTGCAAAGGAGATCGGATCATGAGAAAGCTCTTCGCACTACTGGCCGTTTCGGGGTCACTAGTTTTTCTGTCCGGCTGCATGGTGGATGCCGCGGCCACTCGGGGCCATTTCGACCGCACCCTCAAGGTAAGCGGCGCGGTTGACCTGGATGTCCAAAGCGGCGCGGGCGATATCGCGGTCCGCACCGGAGGTTCGGGAACAGTTGTCGTCCACGCCAGGATTTATGCCTCGCACTGGAACGCGGGCGATATCGAACACCGAGTGCATTATCTGGAAAGCCATCCCCAGATCGAGCAGAACGGAAACACGATTCGCGTCGGCCACACGAACGATCGTGACCTGATGCACAACATTTCGATCAGCTACGAAGTCATCGTTCCCGCGGAAACCAAGCTCCACGCGTCATCGGGATCGGGCGACGAACGCATCGACGGCATGCACGGCCCGGTGGACGCCAGCAGCGGCTCGGGCCACGTTACGCTGTCCCATATCGGCTCCCAAGCCACCGCACACACCGGCTCGGGCGACATCGATCTCAACTCCGTTCACGGAAACGTGAAAGCAGGTACCGGGAGCGGTTCGATTCACGCAACGGGAATCGCCGGAGGATTTAGCGCCTCTACCGGCAGTGGAGATGTGCGCCTGGAACAGACCGCGCCCGGCAAGGTGAACATCGGTACCGGCTCAGGTTCAATAGAAATTAGGGGCGCCAATGGCGCAGTTGATGCTCACACCGGCAGCGGCAACATCGCCGCGCAAGGGCAACCGAAAGGCGACTGGACGTTGCACACGGCATCGGGCAGCCTGAATGTTACCTTTCCTGGCACGGCCGCATACGACCTGGTCGCCCATACGGGGTCTGGAGGCATTCATATCAGACACACAATTGAGTTCAATGGGAAATGGATGCCCCACAACGTACAGGGCAAGGTGGGCGGAGGCGGCCCGGCCGTCGATCTCAACACCAGTTCCGGATCGATTCGGATCGATTAATAAACCGGCGCTCGGCGAGACTAAAAGCTGTTTATGTGACAGTCGGGAAGAAACGTATTCGACTCTACCGGCGTGCCGCATGATTCGCATCGCATCGGAGGCGAGCCTGGAAACTGACATTCGTCGGATGGTCAATCGCATTGTCCGTGCGGTTTCATCCGGAAAAGATCATTCTTTTCGATCCCATGCCCGGGTGATGCGGGGCCGGACAGCGACATCGATCTCCTGATTGTCATGCAGGTCGAAGGCTCTAGGTGGGCAAAAGCGATTGAGATTGGCACAGCGCTTTACGATATCGCGGTTACCGAGGGATATCGGTCGTGTCCACCGGCCCCGCAGAAAGGTGCAGTCTTATATGCCCGCAGTTGATGCGGTGCTGGAGGTCGTTTCACGGCTGGGTAGAGAAAGCGGAAAGCGATTTGAAAACGGCAGCTCTTACTTCTTCCCGTACAGTGCTTCGTAAAGCGCAGTTGCGCCTTTATACGGAAGTGGCTTTTTACCGACTGGGTGACCTGCTTCGTCGAATGCAGTCGCGAAGATCTCAACAGCGAGCAGATCCGGTGGAATCCGCAAAACCCATTTTTCGTGTGTTCCTGGATCGGTGACGCGTGCCGCTGTTCCGATACGCGCAGGTTTCATTATTTCAGTCCCCGTTGGCCAATACCAGATTTCCACCCTGCTGAGATTTGCACCGTCCACAACAAAGTTGTGCTTCGCGATCTTGAAGTCATACAATTTCCCTACACGCCTAGATTTATTCACTCGAGCCATGCTTTCCGGGTAAAAGAAGGGCGGATCAGCAAAAAGCGGCAAACCGGCGAAGAGCGTGATCCAATATGGCTGGGCCAGTCTCAACGCATCTCGACGAGTGCAAACAAGGCCCAGAGACCAGGGGACCAGAGGCGTATGACGCTCACCTTTCGCGACGACGATATCCACTTTGCTTCGATTCAATTACAAAGTACCAAAATTCCCACAATGGCTGCAATCTATGCCGAACGGCCAATACTTATTGGTGGTTTGGATTATCTGCATCATACCTGTGCCGTCGCTATTTAGCGACCAGATCCCCCAACCGAGGGAATCGGACATGTAGGAGAAAAAAATCCGCTTACCATCGGTAGAGTACTGGGGAAAAAAACTGTGAGTACCGTTGTCCTGGAAAACAGGGATTATGTTGGAGCCATCCACATTCATTGTATAAATCCCACCGCCACCAATATTATCCCCCTGTGGTGTGTCCGCGTCTGAGAACGTAATCCTTGCACTGTCTGGCGACCAACTTGGCATTCCGCAAAGGGACTGGTACGAGTTGGGAAGGTCGTTGCTTTGGCAGCTCGTTAACTGAGTGATATTTGACCCGTCGACATTGATGTCATAAACATTCCAAGTAGTGCCGATATCAGGGTACGGCACGTATGCAGTATCGCCAGTAAAAACGATTTTCGTCCCGTCCGGAGACCATCTCAGATAGCAGCCCTCCTCCTCGTATCCAGGACCGGACATCCAATAGATGAACGAACCGCTGGTAACCTGCTGCAATCCTGTACCGTCGGGGTTTACAAGCCAAATATCTACGTCCGATCCGGACCGTGTCGAACAGAAAGCAATCTTGTTGCCCAGTGGGGACCATGTCGGACCGAAATCCTGGATCGGATTGCCGTACTGATCCATGCCCGTGGTTGTCGTGATCTGCGTCTGACCGGAACCGTCCGCGTTAATGATGGATATTCCCATATTGCCGGTCGAGTTTAACGGGTTTGCGTACGCTAGCCTATTGCCACCCGGCTCCCATGCTGGGTAGTGACCATTTGAAACTAGGAGATGGTCTCCTGAACCATCAGCTGCGTTGGCCACGCGTATGGCTGTCGGGGACCCGGTGTTACTAATCGCTTCATACGCAATGCTCCCGTACGTGGGCTGACCCTGCATGAAGGCCATCCGGAGTCCACTTCCTGCGCCCGGGCTTCCCGTTCCAGCCGGATCAACCGTTATGCTGTTACTGCTGGCGTTGTAGTAGTGGTCCAGGATGCATCGCCAGTCTCGCGGGGCTGTTGCTATACCCTGATAGCTGAGCCCCCGCGCCCAATATTGCGAGCCCCATTGGCTCATGCCTCGTCCATGGCCGCTACCTGTGGATCCAGCCGCAACCGGATCTAACATGCAGGGCCAGTTCTGTGCTGGCTGCCCAGTTTGGCCATCCGGGCAGTAGAGCCCGTTTGTGTTCGCCGCGTACTCCGCAAAGAAGATATTTACTCCATCGCTGCTAAGGACCACGCCTGCAGTTGCTTTCGCAGCTGCCACTGTCGCTTTCTGAGACTGGGCATTAAATACCTGGCAATATGTGCTGTTGCAGATGTCGTAGACCGCCGGACAAGACGAACTGATAGTTGGACAGATCGGATTCTCAACGAACCAGGCACCGTAGCTTCTATACGCGACAGCACCAGCCTCCAGAGAATTGGCATTCCAAGAAGAAATCCACTCCTTATCCAGACCGTCCTGTACATAGGTCTCAAGAGAGTACGTGTTCGTCGTCGCACACCCGTACCGCCCGTTGCTGCAGTTAGAGCCAACACGAATGCTGCTCGGTACCGCCACAGTCGCTGGTGAAAGTGACGCTGGCTGAGCTGTTTGTTGACCACCGGCTTTGACTGCCTGCCCGGAAGTGCTCAGCCAAGTGTTTAGACTTTTAGAGATAGGGTTTTCCGGCGGAATCGCCGTGTGGGGCACGGCACTCGGGGATAGCAACGGCCTATGCTCAATGCTTTTGTTGATTACTCCGGCACCCGGAATCATTGCGATCCTTAGGACCGTATGGCTTCCGGGCACATAAAGCAAGCCTGCCAAAGTGTACACTTTATAGCCGGATGCAGTCGCTCTGAGTGTGTCTGCCGCTGGGAAATCTTCGGGCCGTGATGCGTTTTTAGTTGATATCGCCGCGACGTAGATCTGGAAGTAACCTGTCGAATCACTCACAGCGTTAGCGCCGCTTTGCCGAAACGACAAGTCGACTCCGGCCAGCGGAAGATGTGTCTCTCCATCGACAATGTATCCATGGATAAGGTCGTATCCATCGAGTAACTCGGATGCAACCACGTCATCTCGCAGCTCGCGAGGTGCATTTATGGGATCGAGATTGATATTGGAATGGACCACAGAACTCGCGGCAATGGCAAAATGAGTTCGTAACGCCCGATAACCGGGTGCTGAGATTTCGAAGGCGTACTCACCTGGGGAGAGTTCTTGCATAAACCTTCCATGTGAGGAAGGAATGCCGGCGTGAAACAACGTCGCGGGAACCGAATTACCTACTGCATCCCATTTGATTGTCGCGAAGGGAACAACGTATCCGGTGGCGCTATCCAAGATCCGAAAGGCGATGCCTCCGTTGTTATTCAGAACGGTTGATTGTTTCGGCTGTTGTCCCCACGACGCGCTGGAGCTCACAATTGAAAGCATGAGTCCAAAGTATGGACTCCAACGCAATTTCAAAAGATTTAGAAGCATTCGCATCCTCCCTCTTTTGCGCCACGCCAATGCTGTAAATCGAGTGACTCTCTCGATTCGCGGAGATCGCTACTGTCGATCAATACGTAATGGCACGCTATCATTGTGTGCTACTTTCACAGAAATACAAGAGGTCATCGGGATAGGATTATTCTGAGCGTGCTAAAGGTCACGTCTAAAAGAGCTAAAAAGCGCCTGTCGCGCAGGTGCAGCGGGAATACGAACCAGTATTCATACGTTCTCAGCATCGCCGCTGCGGAATTGGTGAAGAATAAAAGCGCCCCACCAGTTCACGCCGCGCTCCACGAGGGTTCAACGTTAATGGGGACGCGGTGGTGAAACTCCGGATCAAAGAGACAGCGCAGAACGAAGATGGTCGTTACTACGCGGCCGAACGCAGTGGGGCTCAAAAAGGAGGCGTTAAAACCGGAAATGTGCTGACGATTACGCCTTGCCCGCTCCGACACGCGGCGTGATTTCGATCACTTCGAATTCCGGCAGTTCGCGCGCATCCGCGGGGCGTAACTCAGAGAATTTGCGTGCCGCCGGCAGCACCGTGCGCTGCATCGAGCCGACCGTCTGGTTGAACGTCTCCACCGATTTCCCGATAGCGCTTCCCAGCCGCTCGAAATGGTCGCTCATAGTCAGGATGCGGTTGTACAGATCGACTCCGGCGGCGCGCACTTTCTCCACATCCTCGGCAAGAGCCTGCTGCCGCCATCCATGCGCGACTGCCAGCAGCAGGCTGATGAGCGTGGTCGGTGTGGCGAGGATCACGCGATTCTGAACCCCAAAGCTGAGCAGCTCCGGATCCTGCTCCAATGCCGCGCTGAAAAGCGATTCGAGCGGCAAAAACGCAATCACGAACTCAGGAGAGCAGGGAAGCCGTCTCCAGTATGCCTTGTCGGCCAGAGATTTTACATGTTTGCGGACCTGCTCGGCATGGGCGGCGAGCAAGCGCGCCCGCTCGCTATCGTCCTCTGCTTCGGCGGCTCGCAAATAAGCGTCGAGCGAAACTTTCGCGTCCACCACGACTTGGCATTCGTTCGGCAGGCGGACGATCAGATCCGGCCGCTGATTCGTATCGCCGAAAAGCGTCTTTTGTTCGGCGAAATCGCAATGCTCCAACATGCCGGCGAATTCGACCGCCCGTCGAAGCTGGATCTCGCCCCAGCGACCGCGCTGGCTCGGCGAGCGCAGCGAGTTCTTCAATTGATCCATCGATTGCCGGACCCGTTCCTGCATCTCGGTAAGCCCGCGCACCTGCGCCAGAACTCCCTCGTAGGCTCCCGCGCGCGTCTTCTCCACCGCCTGCACCTGTTCCTCGAACCGCCGCAACGACGCGCTCACAGGCTCGACAACGTGATGGATCTGCTCTCTGCTGCGATCCAGCAGCATTTGGCTGTTTTCCTGCAGCGCCTGCGAAGCCAGTGCACGGAACTTCTCTTCAAGTTGCTGCTGCGTTTGTGTCAGGAGCTTCCATTGCGCTTCGGCCAGCTCGCGGTTCTTCGTGCTCTCCGCTTCTTGCTGGATCGCCCTCCGCTTCGCCTCTTCCAGATCTGCGCGCAGATGCTCTGCTTCCGCTTTCGATTCTGCGGCGTTGGCTCGCCAGCGGCGCGCTTCGCTGAATTCGTAAGCGCAAAAAGCCGCCGCCCCCACAAGCAAAACGAAAAGTATCCCGACCAGCACGGTCATTTCCATTCAGTATCCCAGGAGCGTGGCTGCAGAGTGATCACAATCCGTAACTGCCCGGCAACTGCCCGTTCAATAACCTCCCTGCGTTGAGCGCGCCCGCCGGTGTGTCTTCGTGCTTAAAAATCGCGTACGTGCGATAGCCGTTCGCCCGGTACTGGTCCACCCGATGTGCCAGCGTCGCCATGTCGGATTCCGAATACTCCGGCTTGCGCAGCCGCAGGTATACGAAATCCGCTGTCAGCACGTAAGGTGTCTCGAACGTTTCGGTTTCCGCCAGGCAAAGCCCCACGTTCCATCGGCGCAACACCTCATAGGTGGATTCGTCGAACCAGGTTGCATTGCGAAACTCGAACGCGCTTGGAGAGCTGCGCGGCAGAAGGCTGACAAAATGCTCGAGAACTTCGTTATCGGCGCGGAAAGAGGGCGGAAGCTGGAACAGGATCGGCCCCAGCCGGTTCTGCGCGCGTAGCGGCTCCAGCGATTCGAGAAAATAGCGGGTAAATTCCCGCGCCTCGCGCAGCTTCAACACGTGCGTGATCTTCATGTGCGCTTTGGGCAGGAACATGAAATGATCGGGCGTTTGGTCCAGCCATTTTTGAAAAGTTGCCGCCGAAGCGATCCGGCGATAGGTATAGTTCACTTCGACAGCGTTCAGGCGCGTCGCATAGTGCGACAGGAATTTCGTGCTGGGAAGGCGCTCGGGATAAAATGTCGGCTTCCAACTTGTATAGGCAAAGCCCGAAGTGCCGCAATAGAGTTCCGCGTTTGGCACGATTTATAGCCCCGAGTACCAGTCGTACCCTTCGTCGGCCCAGTAATCGTCCGGCTTGGCGTCGGTGTATTGAATCAGGCCAATGCGCTTGATGCTCTTGATGCCGTATTTGACCGGAATAATGAGCCGCAGCGGCGCGCCATGGTCCGGTGTGAGCGGCTTCCAATCCTTCTCGTAGGCTAGCAGCGTTTGCGGATGCAGGGCGCTCTTCATGTCCAGGCCCACATAATACTCTGCGTCCGGAGTCTCCATGTAGACGTATCTCGGATGGAAGCCGGGGCGCAGATACTTCCGGGTGAAGTCGGAGAATCGCGCGCCGCCCCATTGGACGATGGTGCTCCAGCCCTCGATGCAGCAAAAGCGCGGGATCATCGTGACCTTGGGCAGCGCTTTCACGTCATCGAGTGTCAACGCGAGCACATCCAATGTCAGCGCCCCCTGCGTTGCGGCGCGGGCCGATTGGACGTTGAGCTGCCAGTCGCCGATCTCGCTCTGCAGTCCGAGATTGCCGTTCGGCTTCAGGTAGCGCACTTGGTCCGGCGAATACGTGGGCATCAGCCGGGCGTTGCTGAAAAACGCTTGGTTCAGGTGGCCATTGAAGTTGAGCATATGGCGCTGTGCCGAAGCGGCTCCGCCTTCGTTGCCCGCGTTCACCAGTTTGTATCCGCCGAAGCCCGCCGCGGCAGCCAGCCCGCCGATGAGGAAACTGCGCCGTGTCCGCCGCCGCAGTTCCCGTTTGACGTCGCCATCGGGAAGCACGATTTCGCGCTGCCGGTCATTCATCGCGTTTCACCAGTTCGTATCCCATCAGCATGGAGCGAAAGTTGTTCCATCCCGCCCGAATCACTTGAAGCACATGAATCACAAAAAACGCGACATAGCCGATCGTCAGCACAAAATGAATCAGCCGTGCGGTTTGATACCCGCCGAAAGCCGCCGTCAGCCAGCCCAGTTGGACCGGCTTGTAAATCGCGAACCCGGTGAGCACGGAAAGCACGCCCATCACCACGATCGCCGTATACGTAATCTGCTGTGCTGCATTATATTTCTCCTGCATCGGAAGCTCCTTGCGCAAGCCGATCTCGTAAAGAAGGACGTACCAGGCGTCGCGAAAGGCCGAAAGCGAGCGCGGAACCAGAAACCGCCATTCGCCCGAAATCAACGTATAGCCCACGTAGAGCACGCCGTTGATGACGAATAGCCACATGAAAAAGAAATGCAGCGCCATCCCGTTGGCAAGCCGGTAATCGATATGCATCGTCTTGTAGAAGGCCTGCGGGAAAAAATGGAAGGGGCCGACGCGGTAAACGTCGTACGCCCAGTAGATCAGCAATCCACTCCAGATCATGATCCCCAACAGCGGGAAATTGATCCAGTGGAACCACCGGATCGCCCGGAGGTGCTTAAGCCTCAACTTTTGCATGTGTGCCCGAAATAAGAGAAGCCGCTTCCCCCAGCCTAAACGACCTCCATTCCAGGTTAATCGTTCAGGGTTGGGCCAAGCGGTTTCCCGCCGGGGCCGGCGGAGGGTACACTCTAGCGCGGTCCATTCATCGATAACCGCTCAAACCACTGCTCCATGCCTGCGCCGGTTTTGGCGGAAACAGCGATCGTTTCCATCCCCGGGCGAACGGATTCGATATTGTGCCGCGCTGCCTCCCAATCGAATTCGACGGCGCCCGCCAAGTCGGTTTTGGTGATCACCGCGAGATCCGCGGTATTGAAAATCGTCGGATACTTCAGCGGTTTATCTTCGCCTTCCGTGACCGACATCAGCACTGCTCGCAGGTCCTCGCCGAGGTCGTAGCTCGAAGGGCAGACCAGATTGCCCACGTTCTCGATGAATAGGAAATCCAATTCATCGAGCTTCCAATCTCCGAGCGCCTTTTCCACCATTTCCGCATCCAGATGGCAAATCGTGCCGGTAACAATCTGCCGCACCGGAGCCAGCGTGCGCGCCAGCCGCGCCGCATCGTTATCGGTGGCCAAGTCTCCCACCAAAGCGGCGACACGGGCCTTTGTTCTCAGCGAGGAAAGCGTCTTTTCGAGAAAAGCTGTCTTGCCCGATCCGGGACTGGATACAAGACTGACCACGCACACGCCCGCCGCGCGAAAACGGCTCCGCAGTTCGCGCGCCAGCAGATCATTGCGCTTGAGAACATTCTGCCGGACTTCAACCAGCCGCGGTTGCGTGCTCATCGCTCAGCTCCAAGGCAAATAGCTCCAATTCCCTTCCGCGCCGCACATCCGCACTCGGCGTGTGGCAAACCGCGCAGCATAACCGCTGGATCGAAGCGGCCGGCCGCTCCTGGCGGCATTGCGGGCAATAAAGGATGATCGGGATCTCCTCGATTTCGAGTTTGGAACCTTCGAGCGGCGTGCCCGCGCACGCAACCTCATAGGAAAAGAGCAGCGCTTCTTTCACCACGCCCGAAAGCGGTCCGAGTTTCAGATGAACGGCACATACTTCTGCGCCGTCCCGCCGCGCGATCTCTTCTTCCACGCCTTCAATAATGCTCAGCGCGATCGAAAGCTCGTGCATTACATGCTTTCGATCTTGATGTAGCGTTTCAGGTCCGCCCAGTTCATGGCAACGGCCGCGGCAATCGCCAGCACGGCGGCGATTCCCGTAATTCTAAGCACTTTCATGACTCACTAACTCTCCCATTCTTGTAAATTCACCCGCTAAGTCGCGGATAATCCGGACCGCCGGCTCGACCGCCGCCGCCACAGGCTCGCTCAGCCCTATGTAGCCGCTCTCGTCGCGATCCAAAACCAGCGGCTCGCAGCCAACCAGCAAGACCTTCCGAAACTGCGCGCCCATGCTTTTCGCCAGCCCCAGCACACGAACCGGATCCAGGCTGTGCGCATTCGCCGGCGATGCTTCGGGCATATCGTCCGGATCGATTTCGATCGTGTAGAGCGTACCGGGCGCGCCGCCGCGAGCCGTTGCATCCACCAGGACGATGCATTCATACTCTTCCAGCAGCGCAAAAGCGAGATCCATTCCGCGGATGCCCGCGTCCATAACACGAACGTTTTCGGGGAACTCCAGCTTCGCCAGTTTGCGCGCCACTTCGACACCAAAAGCGTCGTCGCCCTGAAAGATATTGCCGATACCGGCGATGAGCACCGGGCGCTTCATGCCAGGATGGGCTCCACTTCTGCGGCGGAAAAAAAGAACCGATGCCCTGCTTGCCGCATCTCGCCCAAGTCTCTACCCGGATCGTCTTCGATTACCACAGCGAAATGCAACTTGCCTTCGAAGTCTTCTTCAACCGCCTCTATGATCGCGATCTTTCCCGCGAGCAGCGTATCGAAGATATCCGCGCGCTTTTTCGGCCACAGCCGCACGCGATCGCCCTTCTTCGGTTGCGATCCGGTTTGTATTCTGCCGTGCAGTTGCAGCAAATGCTCTGGATTCGCTTCCAAATCCTCCAGAATTCGCCGGGCGCGCTCGTCCGTCCGCCGTATCTCTTCTTTTTCCTCGTCGCTCAGCGTGAGAATCCGCAGGCTCAGGATTTCGTCGATCTCCGTCGCGTCGAACAAATCGTTCTGGCTTTCGGGCGCCACCTGCGGGTAATCGTAGAGAATGATCGGCGAGCCGAGCATGGTGTCGCGCGTGCCGGGATCGCCTACCAGCACCGGCCAGACGCCGATGTTCCGGCAGTCATCAACGGCCTCTCGAAACTTCTCCGGAGGATCGGTCTGAGAAATGAATTCGCCGTTGCGAATGTGAAGCACCGCATGCGCCGAGGCAAGGGAATGCAGCAGCACTTCGTCCCGAACATCACTCTTACAACCAGACGTGTTCCTCACCCGCACCATCACGCGAATGGAGGGCGGGCTTGAGCCCGCGTGGAGCTTTAGCTCCGCCTCTCCTCCGGCAAACTCCTTCACACGCTCTCGTGCCGAGTCGATCCTGATCTCTTCTTCCGTCGCTTCCTGCCGCCCGCCTCTTTCTCTCAATCGCAAAAACCGAACCGACACGTCTATATCTGCGCTTTCGCCAATCGCCACGCACTCCATCTGAAAATACGAACGATCCGATCCCGTTTGCGCCGCCGCCCACGCCGGCGGATACAACACGCCGAAATTCCAGCGCTGCCGGTTCTTCAGCGCTGATCGCCGATACGGATACAGCAGATAGCCTTCGTAGAGCACTGCTCGTGCGATCTTGTCCAGCATTGCGGAACTCATGATGGCCGGTAATCCCTCACAACGGCCGCCAGCATATGCTGGATCGTTTCTTCAAAACTCCCAAATCCCTCACTCATTTTGAACCGGTACAACTCGTCAAAGACATCCCGCCGTAAATGCAGGCATGCCGCATTCGGATAATGAAGATCCATCAATTCCTTCCACACGCGGACGGGCAGGCGGAAGCGAGCCTCTTTGTTCCAAGAGATCGGCGCCGCTTGCAGTGCGCCTTCCGAATCGAAAAACACCGAACCGCTGAACAGAAACGTGAGCGGCACTTCACCGTCCGCGACAACATGGAAGTACTTGGCAGTCGCCGTGCTGAAGTCGTAGGGACAAGGAACGGCGATGGGACAGATCGTGCTGCCTGAAAATCCGGGCACATTGAATGCTAGATTCGCCCAGGTCAGGGGCCGCAGCGTGTCTCCCCAGCGGCTCGGGTCGTCGAACAGTTCGCGCAAAAGCTCTTGCTCGGCAGGGCTGTAGCGCCGCCGCCCTACCTCTATATGAATTTGGCAGCGCAGCAATACCGCTTGGATCAATTGTTCCGGCAGCGGGTTGGTAACCCGCATCTCGAATCCGAGCGCCGGATGGATGATGTCGCGCATCGGACTGGCGGAGAGAATCTCAAACGAAAGATCCGGCATACGAGCGTTCCTTTAAGCTGTCGAAGAATTCGCGAATACGCTTCCAGCCTTCCTCTCCGCCCGAGAATCCGCGCCAGTATTTACGGACCAGGCCGGTGAGCCGGTAACATTCGTCGATGGGCGCCCAAAAATATTCGCGCGCGCCATGCATCCGATTGATCAACAGTGCTTCAACATCCGCGGCCATCTTCCGAAGCTCCGGGTTATCGCGGACCATTTCTTCCCAGCATTCCTCATCCAGCGCCGCTTCGGTTGGCCCGGCGGGGCTTGGATAAACGGCAAGCATTTGGTTCGAAGAGCTGGATCGGAAAAGGAAAGCCAGGCCGATCGGAATCGCGAGGCTGTTCCAGGCCTGGTCCGATAAGCAGAAATCGTTCCAACAGCGGATGTCGCGCGGCACGCGCCGGTACTGAGTTTCGCCGCCGCTTGGGAACAGAATCGCGCACGCGTCGCAGACGCAAATCAGCCGCCGTTCGCGCGGCTCAACCAGATGCTGGTGCGGTTGGCCGACCGGCGCCGAGCAGAGCTCACAGCGCTCGTGTTCGCTGCGGCTCCTCCCTGACAGTCGGGGTTCCGACAGCCCTGCTAATTGAGAAAGCGGCACAAAGTTTGCCGGTGCCGGTTCTCTGATGCCTTCGATCGTTACGCTGCCGATCTCCGGTGCCGCCTGGAAGATCGTTTTTTCGATGCTATCCGTGACCGCAGCCCTCGACCAGGTTTGCGCCGAATCGAAATGCAGGCGTACGATATCGGATTCGATCGCGTCCAGCGATAGTTTCGCTCCCAGGTGTGAAAGCATGTCTTGGAGCTTTCCAACCGCGCGGCGGATGCGCGTTTCCAAGCTGTCCGGGTGCAGATCGTGCAACAGCAGCAAGCTACTCACCAGCTCGTCCGCCGCGATGCGATCGACGGTCTCTTTCCCCGCAATCTTCAGAAGCCGTTCCAATGCGGCCGCATGAAACTCCAGCGTTGCATTTAAGAGATCGACAGCCACGCCACGCGCTTCCGGATCGGAAATCGATTCCGTCTGGCGCACAAGCTCTTCGATTTTTTCGGCGGACATCAGACGATTCGCTTGCGCTTACGGCGGCGGCATGTGCGGCATCCGCCGGTCTATCGGGCCGTGCGCTTTCGGATTGATGCTGGTTGAGTCCCGCGCGGTACGCGTTCCGGTTTCTCTTCCCAGTTCGGGCCCTTTCCTGGAGACCATTTCCTCGCCCCGGCTGGTGCCTTCGGTATGGGACGAGATTTTCGATTTCTCCGTGTGTGGCATAGGCCTCCTATGAATGCGCTCCCAGCATCGACGAATGCTCCGTCTTCAAAACTTTCCCGTTACCAAGATACATATGAACGCCGCAGGGCAGGCAGGGATCGAAGCTGCGGACCGCGCGCATAATGTCGATGCCCTTGAAGTTATCCGGTCCGTTCTCTTCGAAAATCGGCGTGTTCTGAATCGCATCTTCATACGGTCCGGGCGTTCCGTAGGAGTCGCGCGGGCTTGCATTCCACGGCGTGGGCGGATAGGGATGATAGTTCGCAATTTTCCGGTCGCGAATCACGACGTGATGCGACAGCACTCCGCGGACCGCCTCATGGAAGCCGCAGCCGATCGCTTCTTCGGGAACCTTGAATTCCGCCCAGGTTTTCGTGTTCCCGGTGCGCACGCAGTGCAGCGCTTTCTCGGCGAAGTAAAGCGCCGCCGCCGCCGCATAAGCCTGAAAGTAAGTGCGTGCGCGGTCGCGTTCGATGGCATTGCTCCACTTCGGGATCTTCCATTCCAGCTCGGTTTCCGGCAGCAGCGCCGTCTTCGGCAGGTTGATCTTGACGCTGCTTCCGGTGGATTGAATGTATCCGATATCGACCAGCTTGTTCAGCGCCGTGGCCCACAGCCGGGGCAGCGGTCCGCCGCCTGTATCGAGCGCCAGATGCTCGCCGGTGCGCTTATCCAGCCAGCGCGGCGACATCACCCACGTGTACTTACCTTTGAAATCGCGCCGCTGCGGTTTCGGCAGCGTCGTCTGGTTCCAGGGATGTCGACTGTCGATCGGATTACCCAGCGGATCGGTCTTGACGAATGCCTCGCCGCCAGGCTCCCAATCCTCGTAAAACGAGCTGCCGAGCAGGATGCGCATGTTCAGGTTGATGTCCATCAGATCGTTGGTCACCACCTCTCCGTCTACAATCACGCTAGGCGTGACAAACATCGCCCGGCCCCAGCGCGACATGTTTTCGTACTGGTAATCGCATTGGGCCGGATCGTTGAATGCACCCCAGCAGCCCATCATGATGCGCCGCCGCCCGACTTCTTCGTATCCGGGCAGTGCGTCGTAAAAGAAATCGAACAGGTCGTCGTGCATCGGAACGGCCTTCTTCATGTACTCGACATATTTCATCAGCCGCACCAGGTAATCGGTAAAGAGCTGGTGCGTGGGCACCGTCCCGACGCCGCCCGGATAAAGCGTCGAAGGGTGTACATGCCGGCCCTCCATGAGGCAGAACATCTCGCGCGTCAAGCGGCTCATGGCCAGCGCTTCGCGATAGTATTCGCCCGTGAACGGATTGAGCGCGTGCATGATATCGGCGATCGTGCGGTAGCCGTGTTTCGAGGCGTTCGGGCACGAAGTGGTTTCCGCCTTGGCAAACACGCCGGGATTGGTCTGCTTGACCATTGCTTCGCAGAAATCCACGCCGACCAGATTGTCTTGATACAGATTGTGGTCGAACATGTACTCCGCCGCTTCGCCTAGATTCAGGATCCATTCCCCCATCTCCGGCGTTTTCATGCCGCAGGCCATATTAGCCGCATAAATCGCGCAGGTGGCATGATTATCGCCGCAGATTCCGCAGATGCGCGAAGTAATAAACGGAGCGTCGCGCGGATCTTTCCCTTGCATGAAGATGCTATAGCCGCGGAAGATCGAGGATGTGCTGTAACACTCGGCCACTTGCTTGTTGTCGAAATCGATTTTGGTGAAGATCCCGAGACTCCCGACGATCCTGGTGATCGGATCCCAGTTCATCTCGACAAGATTTCGGCTCTTCTTTTCCTCGGTTATGGAAGGTTCTGCTACTGTTGCCATTTCGGATACTCTTGTCCTAGTAAGTTGTCGGTTGATAGCCGGTAGTGAGCCTCGGGCCCGAATGCCGCCACTTCGGCTCCTTGTTGCCTGTGTTGTTGGTAAGGGATCGCATCGCCCGGATCATCCGTCCATAGCCGGTGACCACGGTCGAGGATAATTTTCCGCCTGGCGGCTGGTCCATGAAGGGCATGAATTTATCCGGAAATCCGGGCATGGTGCAAGCGATGCAAATCCCGCCCACGTTGGGGCAGCCGCCGATGCCGCGCATCCAGCCGCGCTTGGTGACGTTGCAGTTGACCACCGGGCCCCAGCAGCCGATCTTCACCAGACATTTCGGCGAGCCGTATTCGTGCGCAAAGTCTCCCTGTTCGTAGTAACCCGCCCGATCGCAACCTTCGTGCACGGTTTTGCCGAACAGCCAAGTGGGGCGTAACTGCTCATCGAGCGGAATGATGGGCGAAAGGCCCGCCGCCTGGTAGAGCAGGTACAGCACGGTTTCCATCATGTTGTCGGGCTGCACCGGGCAGCCCGGCACGTTTACCACCGGTAGCCCGCCGGCCGATAAGAACGATTTCCCGAGATAATCCGTCAGCCCCATCGCTCCGGTTGGATTGCCCGCCATGGCATGAATACCGCCGTAAGTGGCGCAAGTGCCGCAGGCGATCACGCCCCAGGCTTTCGGCGCCAGCCGCTCGATCCATTCGCAGGTGGTGATGGGCTGGCCGGTGGCATGATCGGTGCCTTGCGCGGCCCAGTAACCTTCGCTCTTAATGCGCTCGTTGGGAATGGATCCCTCGATCACCAGCACGAACGGGTCAAGCTGGCCTCTTTCAGCCTGGTAAAAATACTGCATGAAGTCGTCGCCGACTTCTACCGCCAGCACCGGATTGTGCAGATGTACCTTGGGAAGTCCGGGAATGGCGCCCAGGAGGACATCCTCTATGCTTGGCTGCTCGGCGTTGGTGACGGAGATGGTGTCTCCATCGCAACTGAGCCCCGCCGTGATCCAGATGATGTGAACGTCGGTAACTGCGGAGCGCGGGGTGGTCGCCGCCATACTGGTTAGTTCCTCCCGATTACGACCAGCCATGTGACGCAAGGCGAAACGCTGCGTTACGCGACAGCTTGCAACCGATCACGGATTGCCCGCGGAGCGGCGCGTGCTCAGGAAGTATTGCCAGTACTACGGGGCCAGTTACTAGTTTTCAGCCTCGGCTTCTAGGCGGCCAAGCGTTCTTCGCGGAGCTGCCCGGCACGGATGAGGGCGAACGGTTCGGGGTACTGGCAGTGGAGGATGTCCGCCGGCCTGTCGAAAGGAGGGAGCGGCCTCATGGACGTGGTCCAATTGATGGAGAGGATGCAACCGCAAAGCGGAGAGCCATCGCGCCGATCCGTAATCGTCACGGCACTAGGTACCCTTGCCCCCTGGAGATCGCCAGCCGCGACCGGATCGTCAGCCGAGATCATTGATTATCACCAATATGTATACAGCCCCGAAGCCGCCGTGCGAACATCGGCCGGAGGGAAGAGATGGAAGGGCGTCGATGCGAAAACTTTGCTTGCAAATTTGGATGCCGTGGGAATTCAGCGGGCCGTCGTATTGTCGGTCGCGTACGACTTCGCAAATCCATACAAACCGGCGGTTCCAAATGAATACGAGCATGTCAAAGGGGAGAACGATTGGACTGGCGCGCAAATTGCGCAGTACCCTAAACGGTTCGTCGGATTTTGTAGCGTAAATCCCCTCAGGCCGTACGCTCTCGCCGAGATTTCACGCTGCGCGAAGAATCCAAACCTGCGCACCGGACTTCATCTCCATTTCGGCAATTCCGACGTCAATTTGGACAATTCGGAAGATCTGGCTCGGGTGCGCCGGGTATTTGGGGCCGCGGATCGGCACGGTATGGCGGTGCTCGTACACTTGCACGCGAACGTAAATCACCATCGGCCATACGGCGCAAAAGAAGCACGAATTGTTCTGGAGCAAGTGATTCCCGAGGCTCCGGATGTGGATATACAGATCGCGCACCTCGCGGGCGCCGGTGGTTACGACGACCCCACGACCGACGAGGCTTTGCAGGTCTTCGTGCAAGCAATCGAGCGCAAAGATAGCCGGATGAAGCATATTTACTTTGACGTTTCCGGCATCGCATTACCGGGCATGTGGGAGGACAAAGCCGGCCTCATTGTCAAGCGTATTCGCCAGGTCGGCATAAGCCGGGTTCTATACGGAAGCGATGTAGCCATCCCGGGCAACACGCCAAAGGAGGCTCTGGAAAGGTGGCATAAGCTGCCGCTGACACAGAAAGAGTTTCGTATGATCGACAGCAACGTCGCGTCGTATATCCGCGACTGGCTTAAGTCGGTACGCAGGAATTGACAGCTCCACTCGAGAACCGAGAATCGAGAGCAGATAATAGACGTTCATGAAGAGCTTGGTTTCCGTCTTGCTGTTTACGGCCACTCTTGCGGCCGCACCCATCCCTCAGATTGTCCACAGCGGCAATCAGTACTCGCTGCTGGTGGATGGAAAGCCGTACATTATTTTGGGCGCGCAGGTGATGAACTCCAGCGGATGGCCATCGCAATTCGAAAAACTGCTGCCGGGCGCGCAAGCGATGCACCTGAATACCATCGAAGTCCCGGTCTATTGGGAAAACGTGGAGCCAAAGGAGGGGCAGTTCCAGTTCGACACCGTCGACAGCATCGTTCGCCTTGCACGCGCACACAATTTCCGCCTGGTCCTGCTGTGGTTCGGCACCTGGAAGAACGGCACGATGGATTATGCGCCCACCTGGGTGAAAGCGGATACCAAGCGCTTTCCGCGAATGATCGACGATGGCGGCCATCCGGTTCGTGTGCTATCGCCGCTAAGCGAGGCGAATCTAAATGCCGACCGGAACGCCTACGCGCACCTGATCGCGCATTTGAAATCGATAGACGGGGACCAGCACACGGTGATTCTGGTTCAGGTGGAAAACGAAACCGGCTCGCTATTTACCGATCGCGACTATTCGCCGGAGGCCAACCGGAAGTTTGCCGGTCCCGTGCCTTCGGATCTGGTGCAAAAGCTGCACAAGCAGCCGGGGACTTGGACGGAAGTTTTCGGCCCGCAAGCGAACGAGGCATTCTCGGCCTACTATGTTTCGCGATATGTCAACGCCGTCGCCGCGGCAGGGAAGAAAGAGTATCCTCTCCCGGCTTACGCGAACGTATGGCTGCGCGAGCAAAAGAATTTCATGCGGCCCGGCGAGGCGTACCCGAGCGGTGGGGCAACGCTCAACATGCTGGATATCTGGAAAGTGGAGACGCCGGCGCTCGATGCGATTGCGCCGGATAACTATGTGCTCGATTACGTGCATTACCGGAGAGTGCTGGCTGGTTACCATCGCAAAGATAATCCTCTGCTAGTGCCGGAGACAGGAGGCCCGCGCTTTGCCTCGAACATTTTTTACGCGCTGGGCGATTTCGGCGCGCTGGGATATGCGCCGTTCGGGTTGGACCGCATGGTGGAAGGCAACAAGGTCGCGGATGTCGCGAAAGAGTACGCAAACGACTGCCGACTGCTGAAGCCTGCGATTCCACTCATTGCAAAACTCGAAGGTACAGGCAAGCTGCATTCGGCCGTCGAGGAGCAGTATCTGACCGGCCGGCTGATTCATTCTTCTAAGTTCGACATATTGGTGCAGTTCGGACATTTGCACCCCGAATACGGCGGTATTTTCGGAACCCAGACTCCGAAGATGTCCGGCCGCGCGTTGGTAGCGGAACTGGCGCCGAATGAGTTTGTCCTCATCGGGTTCGACACGACCGTCCGGTTCCGGCCCGTGCGGGGCAGCAACCTGAGGCAGTCCCAGTTCCTCAGCGTTCAACAAGGGACCTACATGGACGGCCAGTGGAAGACCACGAGGGTGCTCAACGGCGATCAGACATTCTTTGGAGTGCGTCTGGGGCATGAGGGGACCATCCTGCGGGTGAAGTTGATGGCGTATTGATGGGCCGCTTCGAAGAGTTGTGGGCGAGGCACGAACGAAGAAGCGCCCGAAAGCGGGCTAACGAGAGAAACATCAACACAGGAAAGGAGAAATAAGATGGCAACCAGCAAGGAGAGAGACAAGGAACACGGGAAAGGGCATCTCCCGATGAACAGACCTGCAATCGTGTCGCAGCAGGAGTGGGAGGCTGCGCGCCAGCAACTTCTCGCGAAGGAGAAGGCATTAACGCGCGCTCGTGACGCGCTCGCCGCCGAACGCCGGCGGATGCCGTGGGTGGCTGTCGAGAAGTCCTACGAATTCGAAGGCCCTCAGGGCCGGGCAAGCCTGCTCGATATGTTCGAAGGCCGGCGTCAACTGATCATCTATCGCGCCTTCTTCGAGCCAGGGGTGTTCGGCTGGCCCGAGCACGCATGCCGCGGATGCTCTTTTGGCGCCGATCAGATCGCCCACCTCGCCCATCTGCACGCCCGCGACACTACGCTCGCGTACGCCTCGCGCGCGTCACAGCAGGATATCGAGCGCTTGAAGGCGCGAATGGGTTGGAAGATGCCGTGGTACACCATCACGGACAGCTTCGACACCGACTTCGGCGTCAATGAGTGGCACGGCCACAACGTATTCATCCGCGACGACCACGATAAGATCTTTCGCACTTACTTAATTAACAACCGCGGCGACGAAGCGATGGGAAGCACCTGGAGCTACCTCGATGCCACGCCGCTCGGCCGTCAAGAGACTTGGGAGGACTCGCCAGAGGGTTGCCCCCAGACCCCGCCATACAAGTGGTGGAACTGGCACGACAACTACGACGCCGAGCCCTCGCCTGACCCGAAGTGGGTCGATATAATCACCGATCCTGAAGGAGCCGCCCTCCGGAGGCGCGAAGCAGAGGGCGAATGAACCACAGAACGAATATCTATTTGCCGCCGCAACTCCCCTTGGTCTGCTGCGCCACAAGAGACACATCGCGTCCGTCCACAACGCCATCTCTGACCAAGTCCACGCTGGGATTATAGTGCCCTGCTGCACCGGATTCGCCGAGATAACCTCCCGGGACCGCCGTCTCGCCGAGAGCGGTCCTCACTGCGTTCGAATCGGCACAGTCCACTACGCCGTCCCCATTTACGTCACCAAGCGGCGGCGCTTGCGGGTTCGGGTCGAACAGAATTTCATAGAGGTGAAACGAGTAACTGTTTGCGAAGGAGTCCTGGAACACTCCATTATTGATCTCGATCTGCCGGTCCTCGCCAAGCACTATTGCTGTGGCATGTCCGGGGAAGTCGCGCAGAGTAAAGGTACCGGTGGTTGGCCCTCCGGCGAGGCCTTTCTCATCTAAAGGCGTCGAGCCTTGGGGTATCAAGTCATTGATCGCGAGCAGATAGGTAGCGCCCCCGCTGCGCTTCAACATAAAGTTGATAGCTGCATTCGGGTTTGACGAGGCGACAGTGGCACCATTGGCAACCGACGGCGTGTTCAGCACGCGCGCGAGCGCGGTTACCTGGGTGTCGATTGCCGTCACTGCATTCTTCACATCCTCGTGCTCCGGATAAAAGATGGAGGCTTCCTCGAACACGGGAGCAAACTGGTGGACGAAGTACCCGAAGCCGGATCCGCCGTGAATGATCGTCATCCACACTTCGGACTTAATTTCGTCGGGAGATAGCGTGACGTTTGGATTATTGCTGAAATTCACCAACTCGATCCATTGCCACACGGGTTTCTGGTAATTGGACCACTCCCGTAAGCGGTCAACATTTCTGCCGATCCACCAAAGCGGGTGGCCATCATTCTTCGGGTAACTATCGTTCGAAACGATATCGGCACCTTGTATATATAGTCGGTAGTCGTTCAGCTGCCGCGAGGGCTGATCACAAGTTGATCCGCGGCCAATATAAGGGGAGCCCACATCAAAAGAAGCACCCTGGCCCAGATTCAGGTACACAGGCCGGTTCGGATCCGCTGCAGTGAACTGGTTATACAGATCGATGATCGCAGAAGGGGCAATGCAGTCAACATAGCCCGATCCATTTGGGTTCGGCTGCGCATTATCCGGCTCATCCATTTGCGTCCAGCCCTGGATAATCGGGTCGGTGAGATGTTCAGCCCCATTAGGTCCCGCCAAGCCGGTCTTTTGATCTCCGAATACCGGCATTCCATACTGCCGCAATAAAGGCAAGATCGGATTACCGGCGGAATCCTTCTCGACCGTGCCGTTGTAAAGGCCGATGAACAAATTCACGCCAACATCTTTATACTTTCCGGCGTTCGAGGGACTCTGTAACCAAACAGCAATCGGGAAATAGTCTTGGTTCGAGGGTGGCCCTAACGTCCAGCGCTTGTAATACGTGGCGCCGCCTTCCCAGGGAAGATATGTGTCCGGGGTGTTCTGGGCTTTCACAGTAACAGTGAAGCCTACGATAAGCGCGCCGATCATCCAGAGGCGGCTCCTAGTTGAAGTTCGTAACCAATTTATGTTATCCGGAATCTTCATCTTTACTCCCAATCGCCCACAATACACCCGTCGCGGGTTAAAGGCTTACTCGTTCCTGCCTTACTGGAGGCGCATATTGGGAATGGCTTCTATGAATCGCCAGGCACAGCGCACAAGGGCAGACGTCGCGCCGCGATTTCAGGAGTTCGCGCCAAGGCTGCTTCGACGCTTAGCTGGTCATGTACCACCCACCATTCACGTTGATGGTCTGGCCAGTGATGTAGCCGTTTAGTGCCAGCATCACGGCCACATCCGCAACTTCCTCGACGTTTCCGAAGCGACCGACCGGGATGAGGTCAGGCTTCGCATTGAGATTAGAACGAACCATGTCTGTTTCGATTAGAGCGGGGGCGATTGTGTTGACCGTTATTCCTTCTTTAGCGAGCAGATTCGCGTAAGAATGCGTTAATCCAATCATTCCCGCCTTCGACGCCGCATAGTGCGGTCCAACGACGCCTCCAACCTGCGCTGCAACCGAAGAAATATTGATGATTCTTCCCCAATGCATGGAGCGCATTTTGGGCAAAACCGCCTGCGTGACCAGGAAGGCAGACTTCAGGTTTACGTCGATCAACTCATCCCAGTCGGTCTCGCTTATATCCTCGATTTTCTGTGCCCGCGCGATGCCTGAGTTGTTCACCAGAATGCTGACTGAGCCGAATTCGGAGTCGACGCACGAAAGCATTTCTTTTACTGCCGACGATCGCGAAACATCCGCCTGCACCGCGATTGCACGGCGGCCCAACGCTCGAATTTCTGAACAGACCTTCTCTGCCGCCGCGCGCTGGGCACGATAATTCACAGCCACGTGCAGCCCGGCTTTCGCCAGTGCCAGGCAGACCGCCGCGCCAATTCCCCGGCTGCCGCCGGTCACAAGAGCAATTTTGTCTTTGAGTTCTGGCATGTATTTGATTATTGCCGCGGGCTTGTAAGGATTCCTTGCAGCATGTCTCCGCCTGTCTGGCATACTTGCAGTTGTGCCTCGAACAAGCCCGGAGCTGGATCAGCAAGGCATCTTCGATCGCCGTTGTGACCGGCGCCGGCATTTCCGCTGAGAGCGGCATCCCCACGTTTCGCGGCGCCGGCGGATTGTGGAAGCAATTCCGGCCGGAGGATCTGGCGACTCCGGAAGCGTTTGCCCGAGACCCGAAAACAGTCTGGGAGTGGTACGACTGGCGCCGCGGCTTGGTTCACAATGCCAAGCCCAATCCAGGGCACATCGCTTTGACCGAACTCGAGCGGCGCGTCCCGCGACTTACTCTTGTAACCCAGAACGTAGACGGATTGCACGGGGCGGCGGGCAGCCGCCATGTGCTTGAGATCCACGGCAGCATCTGGAAGCTGCGTTGCGTAGAATGCGGGCGGAGATGGGAGGACCGGAGCGTTCCGCTGCAGTTGTTGCCGCCGCGTTGTGAGTGCGGCGGTCTAGCGCGTCCGGATATTGTCTGGTTCGGCGAAGCGTTACCGCAGGATCTCTGGCAAACCGCCGAGCGCGCGGCCATGGCCTCCGGCGTTTTTCTAAGCGTCGGAACTTCTGCCGTGGTCTACCCTGCCGCGGGACTTGTGGAACTGGCACGTTCAGGCGGCGCGAAGATCATAGAGATCAACCTGGAGAGCACTGCAATTTCGAAATCGGTTGACTGCGCGCTCGCCGGACCTGCCGGAGAGATTTTGCCCAAGCTGCTGGCTGACTTAGGCCAGGTCGCCGGGTTGTAACGGAAGTCTGCGGATGCGCTTGCCGGTTGCGGCGAAAATCGCGTTCATCAAGGCCGGGGCAACCGGCGGCAAGCCGGGCTCCCCGATTCCGGTGGGCGCTACCGTGCTCGGCACGATGTGCACGACCAATTCCGGAGTTTCCTTCATTGACAGGGTCGCGAAGCGATCGAAGTTGCTCTGGACCGCGCTTCCGTTCTTGATTGTGATCTGGCTTTTTACCGCGGCGGTAAGGCCATAAACGATCGCGCCTTCGACTTGCGCGCGAATGCCGTCCGGGTTGACTGGCGTTCCCACATCCACCGCGGAAACGACGCGTTTCACACGCACGCTGCCGTTCTCCACCGCGACGTCAATGACGTTGGCCGTATAGCTATGGAACGAATAATGGCATGCAATGCCGCGCGCGTGGCCTCCGGGTAGCGGCTTGCCCCAATCGCCTTTTTCCGCGGCCAGACGCAGCACGCCTTGCATCCTGGCGGTCTCGAGCGGGCGATCTTTCGGGTCGATAGCGTTCATGACTTTGCGCGCCCCGCGGAGCTTTCGTATGCGGAACTCGTAAGGATCCGCCGCCGCCGCGTGCGCAAGCTCGTCCATGAAGCTCTCCATCACAAACCCGATGGATGAGGCTTCCACCGAGCGCCACCAGGCGCGTGGAACTCCGGATGCGGCAGGTAGATATTCGACTTTGTAGTTCTTGACGAGGTATGGCAGTTGCGCCGCACAGCCGAGTTCGGAAGATTCCGGCGTTTCCTTGGGATTCCACCATTCGGCGATGGATGTCGATGTGCTCTTGTGGCGCCACGCCAAAATATTGCCGCTGTCATCGACCGCGCCGCTGATGCGGTGATAAGAGGCCGGACGGTAAAAATCGTGTGTCATATCGTCTTCTCTGGACCAGACGAGATGCACGGGGCGGCCGGCGCGCTTGGCAATTTGCGCGGCCTCCATAGCGAAATCGGCCTGGAAGCGGCGTCCAAAGCCTCCGCCCAAATACGTCGTATGAACCTGAATCTTCTGCGGCGGTAGCCCGCTCACCTGCGCGATGACGCCCATCACCCACTCGGGACCTTGTGCCGGAGCCCAGGCTTCCGCGCGGCCGTTGCCGATATACACGGTGCAGTTCATCGGCTCCATCGTGGCGTGTGCCTCGAAGGGCAGCTCATAATCGCAGTCGATTCTTTTCTCTTGCGGGGCGCTTCCGATCACAGCGTCGGCATTGCCCTGGTTGATCACTACCTTCATTCGCGAATCGACAAGGCGGCGGAACTGGCGCCGCAGCGTCTCGCTGCTTTCGGCTGCGTGAGGCCCGTAGTCCCAGTCAATCTGAAGCAGCCTTTTCGCCTGCATAGCGGTGTAAGTGGAGTCGGCAATGATGGCGACCCCACCCCACGAATGCACTTGAGGTGCGGGATCGATGACGAATGCATCATTTACGCCCTTCAGAGCTTTGGCCTTGCTCGCGTCGAAACTCTTGACCTTGCCGCCGAAGACAGGGCATCGCGCGACCATGGCGTAGACCATGCCCGGAACTCGCACATCAAGGCCGTAAATCGCGCTTCCATCCACCTTGGCGGGAATATCCTTGCGCGGGAGCGGTTTCCCAATGAGCTCGAACTCTTCTGTCTTTTTCAAGGGGACTGTTGCAAGGTCCGGCACAGGCAACTGTGCGGCCGCCTCGACCAGTTCGCCGTAAGTCAACGCTTTGCCGTTGTGCCAGACTGAGCCACCGCGGGCCGTGCAGCTTTGAGGGTCGGCTTGCCAATGTGCGGCGGCGGCTTGAATGAGCATTTGTCGCGCCGCGGCGCCCGCCTGGCGCAACGGCATCCACATGCTGGTTACGCTGCTGCTTCCGCCCGTTCCCTGGCCCGCGTGCGCGGGATCGAGAGGCGCATGCTCCACGCGCACTTTGTCCCAAGGCAGACACAACTCATCCGCCAAAATCATGGGTAGGGAAGTGGAAACGCCTTGCCCCATTTCCGACTTCGAATAAATCAGAGTGACAATTCCATCCTGGTTGATGCGCAGCCACGCTTTGATCGGGTTGGGCATTGGCTTTTTCCGTATGGGCTTTTGGGCTGCTGCCTCCTGCGGCACATCGAACCCAATTACCAGGGCGGCAGCGGCACTTACTGAAGATTTCAGCAAGCTCCGGCGTGTTAAGTTCGTCATCGCTGGCCTCCCTTACGCATTAACTCAGCCGCTCGTAAAACTGCGGAGCGAATCCTCTGCGCGGTACCGCAGCGGCAGATATTGTTGGACATCGCGTCGTCAACATCCCTCGCGGCCGGGCTGGGATGCTTCGCAAGAAAAGCGACGGCCGTCATGATCTGGCCGGATTGGCAGTAGCCGCATTGCGGCACCTGGTGCTCGATCCATGCTTGCTGGACAGGATGGCTGCGGTCTGTCGAGAGTCCCTCAATGGTGGTGATTTTCTTTCCTGCTACCGTGCCGACGGGATAGGCGCAAGAACGTGCGGCTTCGCCATCGACATGCACGGTGCATGCCCCGCACAGCGCGATCCCGCAGCCGTATTTTGTACCCGTCAGATTGAAGGTATCGCGCAAGACCCATAACAGCGGGGTTTGGGGATCGACGTCGACCGTTCTTCGCTGGCCGTTCACTTCAAACGAGATGGCCATTCCGGTGCCTGCCTTTCTTTCAAGTGGAAATTGGTGACCGTATTTAGCGTACAGCGAAAATCAGTTCCTGTGCGTCCGCGCTTTCGCCGGACGCTGGACGGCCCAAGCGGCATTGGACTATGGGTGCGAGGCGGCGGTATCCAGCGGGCATCCCTGCGATGCCCACGCAATCGCGGTGCTAACGTGCATCTCTTGCGTCGTTACAACGGGCTGGCCAAAACCTTGCTTCGCAGGCGCTTTTCGAGATCCCAACCTCGCTAAGTCCGGCCAACGTGTAAGCGACGCCTCCCGATGCACCAGCCAAGCGCTGTAAGCCCGGTGAGGAGCATCGCGTAAGATTGCGGCTCAGGTACGTTGGACATCACAGGGCTGGTCACGGCGCTCAAATCAACCAGGATGTGCGACCCAGCGGTAAAGAACACCCCCTCGGCGTTTACTGTTACCTCATTTGGTCCGAACCCAACACCGATCTGCCCCGAGTTGTAGTCGCTGGAAGGGTCGAGTGATGCGCCAGTGATTGTAGCGCCGCTGAAATCGAAAACGTAACCGTTAAAAGTTGCGCTCAGCGCCTGGGAATTCTGGGTATAGCTAAAATCAATATCCGACGCTCCAACGTCTATATTTACACCAATGACCGCGACGCCGCCCGCGGTGCTCACAAGCGTGCCGCTCGGAAACTCCAAGCCAGGACCAATTGTTCTTGTGACAGAGTTAGTGAATGCGGTCCCCAGCGTCGGAAGATCTCCTGTCAGCGTGACTTGGGTTCCATTTAGGCTATCTGCCGAGGCGAGTGGGGCCACGAGCATGCAGCCGAAGACTGCGAGCAATGCAAGCAGCAGTTTCATACAAGATCTCCTTAAAGGTCTCCCTATGGGTGAAAAGGGAATACTCTTTCGCCACTAGAGCCCAAAAACGCGTTCCAAGTTTCTGCCGTTGCGGTACTACGAGTGCCCCTACTGGGGTACTACTGGTACTGTGGACGAGTAGAAGCGCTCGGAGCCCAGCACGCGAGTGCTGCCTGGCCTAAACTGATTCCGCCGTCGTTCGTTGGGACGGCGGTGTTTGTCCAAATTTCGATACTGCTCGCGTCGGCGCGCGATCGGATCTCAGACAGCAGTAACTCGTTTTGAAACACGCCGCCCGACAAGACCACGAGGTCGATCGAGTTGCTTTCGCAAAGCTGTTCGACCGCCTGCCACAAACTCTGCGCGACCGCAGCATGAAACGAGCGAGCGATTTCGTTGCGCTCTCGTCCGCGGATTCGGCCCTCGATGATAGCGCTCAGCAGCGGCCGGAAGTCCAGGGTGTTTGGGGTCACAGGGAACGGATAAGCGGCACAGGAAGGCGCGGTCCGTGCCAGTTGTTCCAGCCAAATCGCGGCCTGCCCCTCGAACGTAATTTCGCGCGTGAAGCCAAGCAGCGCGGCCGCGGTGTCGAACAATCGCCCGATCGATGAGGTCTCGAATGTCCGGACCTGTTTTTGGATCAGTTGCTGTGAAGCCAGATAGCGGGCAGGGAAGTGAAAGGGCGCGCTGAGCAGATTCGGGATGCCGTCAATCTGGCTCAGAAAACCGGCAGCGCATTGCACCGGAAAGCGCGCGGCGGCATCGCCTCCCGGAAGCGAAGCCGTCCTCAGATGCAACACCCGCTGCCCGTCAACAAAAAACTCGCCGCCCCAAATTGTTCCATCGTCACCAAAGCCCGTTCCGTCGAAACTGACTCCCACCGCACGCCGGTCCCATGCCTGCCGCTCCGCCAGCACCGAAGCAATATGCGCCCGGTGGTGCTGTACCGCAACTCTCTCTCTCGCCGGCAGTTCCAGCGCGTGCAGCGTGGAGGCGTACTCGGGATGAAGGTCGTGAACAACGGCCAAATCGTCCTGGTTCACGCGCCACATCTCGAGAAAATCCCGAATCGTCTCCCGGAAAGCTTCGAGTGCTTCGTAATGCTCCAGATCGCCGATGTGCTGGCTCACAAATGCCTGCCCATGGACCACCAGCGCGATCGTATTCTTCAGATCCGCGCCGACGGCCAAGATCGGCCGCGAGGATGGAATGGTCGCCGCCGCTCCCGGCGCATAGCCGCGTGAACGGCGCAGAATCGCGGGGCCGAAAACGCCCGCCCGTGCCACCGAATCGTCTACCCGTCGCGCGATGGGCCGCTCGCCGATTAAGAATGCATCGGGGATGCCGAATAGGCACTCGCGTGCAGCGTCGTCGCGGTAGGCGATCGGTTCGCTCGACCGGTTGGCGCTGGTCATCACCAAAACCTCCGGCGCGCCTGCCGCAAACAGTAAATGATGCAGCGGCGCGTAGGGCAGCATGACTCCCAATTCGCGAGTTTCTGGCGCCACTCCGGGAAATAGCCGATTGGCCGGCGCCAGCACAATCGGCCGCGCGGCCGAGCACAACAGCTTCTCCGCGGCCGGCGAAAAATCGGCAAGGTTGCGAGCGGTTTCGATATTCGCCGCCATCACAGCGAACGGTTTTTCCTTGCGAAACTTCCGCTCGCGCAGCGCGCGTACCGAGTCCTCATTCGAGGCATCACAGCTCAGGTGATAGCCGCCGATTCCTTTGACCGCAACAATCTGCCCCGCCCGAAGCCGCTCCGCCGCAGCTTCAATGCTCGCTTGGTCGCCTTCGACAAAGCCTTCGGAAGATTCCAGCCGGTAATGCGGTCCGCAATGGGGGCAAGCCACCGGCTGCGCGTGAAACCGGCGATCCAGCGGATCTTGGTACTGCCCATCGCAAAGCGCATCCATCGGCCAGTGCCGCATGGTGGTGCGCGAGCGGTCGTACGGCAGGCTTTCAACCACCGTAAATCGCGGGCCGCAATCGGTGCAGTTGATGTACGGATAGAGATACCTCGGGTCCGCCGGATCAAATAACTCCGCAAGGCAGTTCTTGCAAACCGGCAGATCGGGCGACATGCGAACCGTTGGAGGCCCGGAGCGTTGACTCTCCCGAATCGAGAATTCGCCGAACCCCTCCGCTTCGCATTCGCGAACTTCGAGCGATCCGATTTCGGCAGCCGGCGGGCAATCGGTCGTCAAGCCGCGGACAAACGCCTCCAGCGCCACCTCGCCGCCTTCGGCGTGAATCTCAACGCCGCTCTCCCCATTTAGCACCCACCCGCGGAGCTGATGCGCCTGCGCCAGCCGGTAAACAAATGGGCGGAATCCGACGCCTTGCACCACTCCGCGCACGCGAATGATCCGCGCGGCCATTAGATCGGGGACTGGTATGAAGGCATCACATTTTGTGATAGCAAGGTTTCACCACGCACCCCCGCCCGTTCCAGCCGATCTGCACCACTCTCCCATCCTCCACCAGCACCGGCACCGTCCTCTGTCCGCCGGTCAGCGCGTGCATCCGCTTCCAAGCTTCCGGATCGGCTTCCACGTCGTATTCGGTGAATTCCCGCCGCTTCCATTCGAGCCACTCGCGCAGTTCTTCAGTGAACGGACATCTCGCGGTCCCGAAAAGCTCAACTGCCGGCATGCCTAGTCTTCTCCATTAGATCCCGAATCGTGTGATACATCGAAGCCTGCACTTCCTGAATGCGCGGGACGTAATCGGAACGCACAACCAGGGGATGGTCCACCAGTCCGCGCCGCACAATCTCACCGCCGTCGTATCCGAGCAGCCCGACAGTCAGCATCCCGCGTTTCCGTGCCTCCTCCAAAGCTGCAATTACGTTCTTCGATCCGCCGCTCGTGGAAATACCGACCGCCACATCGTCCGGCCGCGCCTGGGCAATCAGTTGACGCAAGAAGATCACCTCGACGCCGACATCGTTGGCGAGCGCCGTGATGTTCGCCGGTTCGACCGATAGCGAAACCGCCGGAATGGGCACGTAGCCGGCAGGCGGAAAAAAGCAATCAATCGCCCAATCGTTTGCATCGGTCGCCGAACCGCCGTTTCCGAAAAGAATCAGCTTCCCGCCCCGCCGCAAGCGCTCCCCGATCGCCGCAGCCGCACCCACCATGCCGTCCGCCTCTTCCTGCGCCACCTGCTCCCGCAGTTTCGCGTCCTCCCGCACTTTCATCCGAATCGAATCCGCCACTTCGTCCACAATGCCTTGGGTGTCCTGCTTCTTTCCGCCCAAAAACGGATATAGAAAACTTGCCGCTCCCGCGTCCTGCCCCAGCTCGCGATGCTCGAAGAAGACATGCACGGTTTCCCAGAGCGTGTGATACAGGATCTCGACCAGTTCCTGATGCACGAACGGGTCGGTTGTCGGAGTGCGCAGCGCATAAGAACCCTCATCGCCAGGAAGCGCAAACGTCATCGCGCCGTGCACGGCAGCGTCCCTAAGAGCCGAATGAATTTCGTCCTCTCCTTCCGGCGGACCGAACCCCATCACCATGTCTTCGGGTTGCAGCGTTGCTTCGAGCCAGGGGCGAAACAAATGCGACACGTCGAGCGCGGGAAGCGCCCGCTTGCCCACGATCACCGGATGCACAAACTCCACCGAAACGTGCTGCGCATCGGTCGCATACGGGCCTTTGCCGAACGCCAGTAGCCGCCCGCCTTTCAAGAAACGCTCCGACATCTCGCGGCAGGCTTCGGCAAGCCTGCCCGCTTCCTGCGCGAAGAATCTCTCGAACAACGCATTGCGTGCCGCGAAAGCTTCTTCGATGTAATGCGCAAGATTCACCGTCGTCGTGGACATCGCTTAACAAATCCTCGGCAGCGGATCGCCGACCAGCATGTCGATCACCCGCGATCCGCCATATCCTGTCACTCCCAAAACCGTTCCCGCCGGCTGCTCTGCCACCTCGCCGATCACGATGCACTCGCTTCCACCCGGAGTCTCTCGCATCGCCGCGAGCGCCGTTTCGGCAAGTTCCGGCGCTACCACCGCCAGAAACTGCCCTTCGTTCGCGATATGCAGCGGGTCCAGCCCGAGCAGCTCGCAAACTCCGCGCACACCATCGCGCACCGGCACCTGCTCTTCAAAAATCGTGATGCAGAGTTCGCAATCGCGCGCCAGTTCGTTCAGGCAAGTGGCGACGCCGCCCCGAGTCGGATCCCGCATCCAGCGAATCCCCGCTCCCGCAACGGCCACCAGCGCCTGAACCAGCGGAAGCACCGATCTGGTATCCGAACAGATCTCCGCTTCCAGATCCAGTTCGCCGCGCGCCAGCAGAATGGTGGTTCCGTGGTCCCCCACCGGCCCACTCAGCAAGACTTTGTCGCCGGGACGAACGCTGCGTGGGGTAATCGCCACGCCGGGAATCAGCCGGCCTATCCCCGCCGTCGTAATATACATCCGGTCCGCTTTGCCATGCTCGACGACTTTGGTGTCACCTCCCACGATGGCGACTCCGGCTCGTTCCGCAGCTTGCGCCATGGCACGGACCTCGGCTTCCAGCACATCCGACGGCAAGCCGGCTTCGAGCACATATGTAACGACCAGGCTCTCCGCAATCGCGCCCGAAACCGCCAGATCGTTCACCGTCCCGTTTACTGCAAGCTCTCCGATCGAGCCGCCTGGAAATCGCAGCGGCGTCACGACGAAGCTATCTGCCGTAATCGCGATTTTCGATCCATTCAGGGCAACGTGCGCCGCGTCGCCCAGCGGCTCGGAATGCGCGCCAAAGAGCAGCGGCGCAAACAAGCCCTCAATCAGCCGGCGGCTCGCCTTGCCGCCCGCCCCATGGGCCATCTCGATCTGGGAATCGCGAAACCGGATTTTCACCTCAGGCCGATGCGCCAACATGGGTTAGGGCCGCCTTGCGGTATTCGTAGTTGTAATAGGCCGCGCAAGAGCCTTCAGAAGAAACCATCAGCGCGCCGATCGGATGCTCCGGCGTGCACTCCTTTCCGAACAGCTTGCACTGCGCCGGCTTCAGCGCGCCTTTCAGCACTTCCCCGCATTGCGCCGCCTTCGGATCGGTCACGCGCACTCCAGGCACCTCAAATCGCTGCTCGGCATCCCAAGCCGCATAACCGGCCCGCAGGCGTAGCGCCGATTGCGAAATGAAACCCATTCCGCGCCATTCAAAATAAGGCCGCAGCTCAAAAACTTCCGCCATCGCCTTCAGCGCCGCACGATTTCCCTCCCACGGCACCACGCGCCCGTACTGGTTCTCCACTTTCGCGTGGTCCGCTTTCAATTGCCGCAGCAGCATCCCGATCGTTTGCAGCAGATCCACCGGCTCGAAGCCCGAAATCACGATCGGTTTGTGCTCGTTGCGCACGATCCATTCGTAAGGACGGCACCCGATCACCGTCGAAACGTGCCCCGGGCCGATGAACGCATCGATCCGCATATCCGGGGAATCGAGGATGGCGCGGATGGCCGGCAGAATCGTCACGTGATTGCAAAAAACCGAAAAATTGGCGACATTCAGCGCCTTCGCCCGCATCAGCGTTAGCGCGGTCGAGGGAGCGGTGGTCTCAAAACCGATCGCGAAGAAAACGACCTGCCGCTCCGGGTTCTTCTGGGCCAGCTTCAACGCGTCCGTGGGCGAGTACACGATCCGGACATCCATCCCGCGCGCCTTGTGTTCCAGCGGGCTGCCGTGCGCTCCGGGAACCCGCATCATGTCGCCAAATGCCGTAAAGATGACATTCGGATCTTGCGCGATCGACAACGCATCGTCAATCCGCCCCATCGGCAGCACACAGACGGGGCAGCCGGGACCGTGGATCAGTTCGATATTCGGCGGCAGCAGGTCTTTCACCCCGAAGCGATAAATCGCGTGCGTGTGCCCGCCGCACACTTCCATAAAGCGGTAGTGCCGCTTCGGGTCGGCCAGGCGCCGGATCTCTTCGGCGGCTTTGCGGATCGCCCCCGCCTCGCGGAACTCATCCACGTATTTCATTACGGTGAGTCGCCTCCGTAGCCGGTCACCTCCTGGATCGCGGCTTCGCTCTCGCCCAGCTTGGCGAGCGTGCTCAGTTGCTCCCTCGCCTGCTCTTCGCTGATCTTGCTCAAGGCAAATCCGACGTGGACCAGGACCCAATCGCCGGTCCGAACCGGATCTTCCTCCAGCAATCCGATGTCGATGGAGCGCCTCGCGCCCGCGACTTCGATGAGAGCGCGGCTGGGTTCAGTGGAAGAGAGTTCAACGACCTTAGCCGGTATCGCCAGACACATATTAGGCACGCCCGCGATCTAGACGCCATGCCGGCCTCGAACGCTACGGTTTCTCTTTCTGTCCCCGATTCCTCCTGTCGATCCGCTAGAGGCGCCTGCGGAAACAGGCCCCTTACCACCCGAAAACTCGAAAAATCCGCCGAAAAACGCTTACAGCCGTGATTCGCGGCGAAATTGTTTTGCTTCTTGGCTCATCTCGATGCATAGTGGATGCATGGCATTGCAGCAGGTGGAAAGGAGCACTATGTGAGTTTGACCTATTGGCTGGACCCAGAAGAAGACGATTTCGACTATGAAGACGAGCATGTCGAGTTGGAATCGGACAAAAAGGAATACGACGAAGAAGACGACGACCTAGAGGAAGAGGAGGAAGAAGCGGAGACGCGCCGGGCAGCGGCCGCTCGCCCATCCGGCTCGCAAGAGACCGGAGCGGGCGCCGAGAAGGAGCATGAAGCCGAAAAGCGAGACTCCACTGCCGCCGATGAGCGGACAGCCGAGGCGCCGCTTCCATCCGCCGCGACTAACGTGAAGAAACCCGCCAGCAGCTCCAAGAAGCGGCCCGCGCAAAAGAAGACCGCTCCCGCCAAGAAGGCGGCATCGGCCAAGAGCGTTGCCGGGGTGAAGAAGGTGGTGGCAAAGAAGGCAACGGTTAAAAAGGCGGTGAAGAAAGCCCAGGCCAAGAAGAAGGCCGTCAAAAAGGCAGCGCCCAAAAAGGCCGTCGCCAAGAAGGCAGCCAAAAAGGCGGTGAAGAAAGCCACGGCCAAAAAAGCAGTAAAAAAGGCAACGGCCAAAAAGGCAGCGAAGAAAGCTCCGGCCAAGAAGAAGGCCGTCAAAAAAGCTTTAAAGCGCCCCGCCAAAAAAGCCGCGCCGAAAAAGGCTTTCCGCCGCCGCCGCTACTAAGCAGCTACCGTGGCGCACGCACTCTTGCGTGCGGGGCGCCCTCCGGGCCGGAGACTCGTCTCGACGCTCGGCTCTGCTTTGGCAATCAGCCTCCCGAGGCGCCCGATATTCGAGCGCCTCGGCATTCCCTTATTGCCCCTTGAGCACGACCGCGCGGCAGCGCTCGAACAGGTCTAACAGCGCCTCGGCGTACTCTTCGCTCGATTTCGACGTTTTCCCCCCGAAACCGGGCACCGATGCCCCCTTGCCATATCCTGTGGTAATGGCGACGAACTTCATCAGTTCCAGCGCGACCTCGTCCGGGCTCCGCAGCGCTTGCTTGTCGTTAGTGTCTTCGGCCATGCCGTCCTTGTGGTTCTCCTTGGCTAATCGAAACTACAGCCTGATTCTCTCAGACGTGGGGCAGGCCATCGTTTTTTGTGGTCTGCCGGCTGAAGCTTCGAAAACCTGGACCAACTCTCGATGCCGCTTCGCGCCCGCCGCTTAATCCACAAAATGCGCGGCGGCGCTCAGGCCCATCTGATCGAGGCCAGCGACGGCGAACTCTACATCGTCAAGTTCACCAACAACCCTCAGCACCGCCGCATTCTCGTCAACGAGTGGCTGGCCTCCGTCTTTCTGCGCTACTTGCAGATCCACGTGCCCGATACGGCGGTAGTCGAGTTAACGCCCGATTTCATTGCCGAAAACCCGGATCTCTACCTCTCCATCGGCTCCCGCCGCGAACCCGTTCCCCCGGGTCTCCACTTCGGCTCCCGGATGGCGGTGGACCCGGACCGCGTGGCCGTCTTCGACTTTCTGCCCGATAAACTGCTCGGCCAAATCGAAAACCGGGCCGATTTTCTCGGCATGTTGGTCTTCGATAAATGGGTGGCCAACGCCGATTCCCGGCAGGCCGTCTTCTTTCGTGCCCGCGCCAAAACCTGGACCCCTCTCAAAGGCGACACCCCGCCGCGCATCGGCTTTTTCGCCCAGATGATCGACCACGGCTTCGCTTTCAACGGCCCCCACTGGGAATTCCCCGATTCGCCGCTTCAGGGCTTGTATTTCCGTCCTTCCGTCTATGCCGGCGTGCGCTCGCTCGACTCGTTCGAGCCCTGGCTGGCGCTGACCGAAAACCTGCCCGTTGAGGTGCTCGATACCGCCTGGAAAGAGGTCCCCCGCTCATGGCTCGCCGGCGACGAAGACGCGCTCGAAGCCCTCCTCGAAACCCTCTTCCGCCGCCGCTCCCACATCCCACAGCTCCTTACGGATATCCACCGCGCCAAACCCACCCTCTTTCCCAACTGGAAAGCGTAGAATTCATGCGACCAATCCCGGCTCGGCTGCATCCGCGTATCAGTACCTTGCCGTCTCACGAACATCGACATATCTTAAGGAGGCATTTGCCATGAAAAAACTGTTTCTCGGGCTCGCTGTTTCCGCGCTGGTCTGTCTGTCCGCTTCGGCTGCGCTGCAAGTAGGCCAGACCGCACCCAATTTCTCCGCTCGCGCTACCCAAGCGGGTAAGGAATTCCATTTCTCCCTGCGCAAGGCCCTGCAGAAAGGTCCGGTCGTCCTCTACTTCTATCCCTCCGCCTTTACCCAGGGCTGCGATCTGGAGGCTCATACTTTCGCCCAGAACAGGGATAAATTCGATGCGGCCGGGGCCACCATCATCGGCGTTTCGGCCGACAGCATCGCCCGTCTCGATGCCTTCTCTTCGGACCCGAAATATTGTGCCGGCAAGTTTCCCGTCGCCTCCGACCCGAATCATAAAATCGCCGCGTCGTACCATCTGTCCGTCGCCAAAGGCAGACCCGGCATGAAAGATGTGCGCGGGGTCACGATCGGTCACGCTTTCATCGAGCGTGTCACCTTCGTCATCGGCAAGAATCACAAAATCCTGGCC